>NZ_JBEGDG010000011.1:0-164264 GCF_040183165.1 Lysinibacillus zambalensis | reverse complement strand
GAGAGAAGCCTTAATCACGTACAATATGTATTTAAAAGAACAGAAGAAAAAGCATAAGCAAAACGAATTCAATACAGTGAACTGGGATTATGATAAAGAACATGATCGATACACTTGCCCAAACCAACAACAGCTTGTATTTAAATATCGTACTACGAAAACGGATAAGTATGATTTCACGCGTGAGTTTAAGGTATACGAATGTGAAGACTGTTCCGGATGCCCCCTCCGTTCATTATGTACAAAAGCAAAAGAAGGAAATAATCGTAAGTTAATGGTGAATGAGAAGTGGGAACAACAAAAAGAATATGTGAGAGCAAAGCTTTCAGAAGAAAAAACGAGTACCATTTATCGTCAACGCAAAATTGACGTGGAACCAGTTTTTGGATTCTTGAAGGCTAATTTGCGTTTCACTCGATTTTCTGTACGAGGAAAATCGAAGGTTGAAAACGAGATGGGCCTCGCATTAATGGCCGTGAATTTAAGAAAATTCACGGCCATTAGCTAAGAGCTATATGGAGACTACATAAAAAATAGAGAAATCCGAATTTGAATGAATTCAAATTCGGATTTCTCACTAATTGAAGCTAGTTATGTCCCAGCCTCTTCTTTTTTACGTTTTTCACGGAAATTGTTCAGCAGTGATTAGTATAGCTACTTTATTATATTTCTATATGCTTTGGCTTTCTCCAGAACAAAGCAAGGATAACGCCGAGTGTTAAAACAATTGTTGCAAAGTAATACGGATAGTTCAAATTGATATCGAATAGTACCCCACCTAAAATAGGGCCGAATATATTTCCTAGACTTGTAAACATAGAGTTCATGCCACCAACGAATCCTTGTTCATTACCAGCAATTTTAGATAAATAAGAGGTAACAGCAGGACGAATTAAATCGAAGCCGACGAAAATAAAGAATGTGACAAATAATATTGCGAAATAGTGGCTTACGAATGTCATAGCAAATGTTAAAACAGCAGATAGGACAAGTGAATAACGGATAAGATTAATCTCGCCCATTTTCTTTGTCAGCCAATCGAATAATACTAGCTGAGCAAGAGCCCCAACTACTCCGCTTCCCGTAATAATAATCGCAATATCTGAAGGCGTAAATGCGAATTTATGATCCACAAATAGACTAAATAACGATTCAAATGCAGCTAAACCAAATGATAGTACGAAAATAAGCACGAATGGAATAAGGTATAATGGGCTGAAAATACGCTTCACACTGCCTAAAATTGATGGTGCAGACTGTTCATCATCATCAGCACGTGTCGGTTCTTTTAGTAAAATAAATGACAAGAGCCCTGCTATAAATCCAAGTATACCAGCAGCATAAAATGGTATGCGCGTTCCGAATTCAGCCAAAAATCCACCGATACCAGGACCGATAATGAAGCCAGTACTAATCGCTGCACTCATATAACCCAAAGCCTTTGGACGTTGTGACAAGGTTGTAATATCAGCGATATATGCAGTTACCGCAGGCATGATGAAAGCAGCACTGATACCACCTAACATACGAGAGATAAAGAGTATTTCAACTGAGCGTCCAAGACCAAATAACAGCTCTGAAAAACCGAATATAAATAGACCCGCAACGATCATAATTTTACGGCCAATGTTATCCACCATTTTACCAGAAATTGGTGAGACGATAAGTTGAGTGATAGCAAATGCGGCCACCATATAACCAACGACAGAGCCTGAAATTTTCAGCTCATTCATGAGTGTTGGTAGCACAGGTATTACTAAACCAATACCTAAAAAGGCAATGAATAAATTCGATAATAAAATACTTAAGGTTAAAAGTTGTTTCTTATTCATACTGTTCTCCTTCAATCTTTCACGATACATGAATCAAAATCTACTAGAATATTTCCACGTAATACAATAAACCCTATAGTAACTATAGGGTCAAAAGATTTGTTTTAACTTCTTTCAGCCGGTTCCGGACGCAATTACCTATACTTAATTAATTTTTATAGTGTGGAAGTATTCGTTCGCGGTTATACAAAGTGTTTTATAATTCTTTCACGCTCCGATGTTAATGAAGCCTGCATAGTTATTTCTCTAAGTTTATTCATAAAATGCCTTTACTAGTAAGAGCTAAAGAAGTTTCTTATCGCATCAAAACGAATTTTATGTTTACAATTATCGCAGTAAAATAGGTGTGATTTGCATTCTTTGAATTGTTTATACTGTTCCTCGCCTTCATATAACTTGAAAGTTCTTTTGCAACTTATACATGTAACTTCATATTGCATAATGAACACCTCAAAAGATGATAATTAATTTCCTTAATTATAACATTCTTGGTATGTAAATAATAAAGGTTGATTTTAAATTTCAATATATTTCTTAGTAAAGTTAATTGCAGGGTGTTAAAATAAGCAAAAACTTGCTTGAAAAAGGTATCAGATTATTTAAAACTTGCTTGAATTTGTGTTTCTCTTACGAATTTATGCTATTATAAACCTTAATGCCACTTAAGAAGGAGAGCTTTACATGAAACGACATGAAGCACGCGAAAAAGCGTTGCAAGTTTTGTTTCAGCTAGACAATACCGATCTAACAGTAGAAGAAGCAATGGGTCATATTAAAGGCCAACCAACAAACGTCTTCTATGAAAAGATTGTTACTGGAACAGTTGAACATTTGGAGGAAATCGATGCTGCTTTAGAACAGCATCTTGAAAAGTGGTCGCTTGCCCGTTTACCTAAAATTGAAAGAACGGTTTTACGTCTAGCTGTATATGAGATTTTATACATGCCAGAAACACCAAAAAGAGTAGTACTTAATGAAGCAATCGAGTTATGCAAAACATTTGGCGACGATGGTTCGTCTAAATTTGTTAATGGCGTACTTTCTAAATTTACAGAACAATAACATGTGTTGAATTGGAAGGAGTAACTAAGGTCTATGTCAAGTGCAATTATTAATGGTAAAGAAATTGGTCAAGAAATTCGTAATTCAGTAGCAGAGCGAGTAACGCGTTTAAAAGAGCAAGGATTAACACCAGGCTTAGCGGTTGTTTTAGTAGGAGACAACCAAGCCTCGGCTACATATGTGAGAAATAAGCAAAAATCTTGTGAAGCCATCGGTATGTTCTCAGAGCTAATCAAACTACCAGAAGAAACTACACAAGAATCATTATTAGCACAAATTGAATTATTAAATAATCGTGAAGATATTCATGGTATTTTAGTACAATTACCACTCCCAAAACATATTGATGAGGATATTGTTATTGCCACAATTGCTGTTGAAAAAGACGTTGATGGCTTCTCACCGGTAAGTGTTGGGAAAATGATGCTTGGCCAAGAAACATTTTTGCCTTGTACACCGTTTGGCGTAATGAAGCTTCTTGAATTTTCAGGAATCGAAATAGCAGGAAAGCATGCGGTCATCGTAGGGCGTAGTCATATCGTTGGGAAACCAATGGGACAACTTCTACTACAAAAGGATGCAACTGTGACATATACGCATTCCAAAACACCAAATTTACCTTCGTTCACTAAACAAGCAGATATTTTAATTGCGGCAGTTGGACGTGCGAACTTTATTACAAAAGAGCATGTTAAAGAAGGCGCAGTTGTTATAGATGTTGGAATCAATCGTGATGAAAACAACAAGCTTTGCGGTGACGTAAACTTCAATGAGGTTGATGGAATTGCGTCTCATATAACACCTGTACCAGGCGGTGTAGGACCAATGACAATTACGATGTTACTATTCAACACAGTTCAAGCTGCAGAAAATAAGCTTGAACATATAGTTAAGCTATAATTTTGAATGACTCTCTATAAAAAGCTATCTCAATTTTAAATTGAGTTAGCTTTTTTTTGTTTGATTAAGTATTTCGAGAACTTTCACGTTGTTTTTAACGTCTAATATAACGTTTGGGTCATACATATGAATAGGGAGGTTTTTATGGAAAACATAGATTTAATACTGATTATCAAACATATTATTATCGGTCTTGTCCAAGGATTTACTGAGCCAATTCCTGTATCATCAAGCGGTCATGTTATGATTGCAAGTGAAATTCTTGGTCTTGGTGAGCAAGGATTTACTTTTGCTATTTTAACGAACACAGCTTCTTTACTAGCTATTGTCTATATTTATCGAGAGGATATTATCCGACTCATCACAAATTTTTTCCTTTATCTTAAAACGGGAGAGAATCGTTATAAAGCGGATTTCCGTTTTTCCATATTTATTGTGATCGGTTCTATTCCAGCGGGCATTTTAGGTGTTTTATTAAGTGATGTTATTGCGGATAATGTTAGTATGACAACGATTGCGCTTATGCTTTTTGTGACAGGTATTGCCTTATGGCTAATCCGTAATATGCGTGGTACGAAAAGAGATGCGGATTTGACTACGAAAGACGCCATCATCGTAGGTCTTGGTCAAGCTGTAGCATTAACACCTGGTATTAGTCGTTCAGGAGCAACGATTATTTCAGCCATTGCAGTTGGTATGAAACAGGAAACCGCTTTACGATTTTCCTTCATGCTTTATATTCCTGTAAGTCTTGGTGGGGTTGTCCTTGGGATTTCTGATTTTTTAGATGAGCCAAATAAAAGTGCATTAGCAATTCCTTATGCTGCGACATTTATAGCGACATTATTTATGACCTATTTTGCAATGCGTTGGTTTATGGGAATCATGAAAAGTGGGAAGCTTAGCTACTTTACATATTATTGCTTTCTTGTAGGTACGCTCCTTTTAATATTTTATTAATTTAAAAGCCTCATAACTTTAATTAGTTGTGAGGCTTTCTTGTTTGTTGAGAAAATAAAATGGTAGGTATTCGACTTCTATCCATCATTTCGACGATTCAATCCGTCGCTTCATTTTCATACCGTCGCTCTGGGGTTTCAATCCGTCACTTGTCTTGTTTTATCCGTCGCTCCAGCAGATCCATCCGTCGTTTCTCCTTCATACCGTCGCTTCGTCGGTTCAATCCGTCACTTAACTTGTTTTATCCGTCGCTCCGGCAGGTCCATCCGTCGTTTCGCTTTCATACCGTCGTTCTGGCGGTTTAATCCATCACTTGGTTTGTTTTATCCGTCGCTCCGTCAAATCCATCCGTCGTTTCGCTTTCATACCGTCGCTCCGTTGGTTCAATCCATCACTTCACTTGTTTTATCCGTCGCTCCGTCAGATCCATCCGTCGTTTCGCTTTCATACCGTCGTTCTGTCGGTTCAATCCATCACTTCACTTGTTTCATCCGTCGCTCCAGCAGATCCATCCGTCGTTTCTCCTTCATACCGTCGTTCTGTCGGTTCAATCCGTCACTTCACTTGTTTTATCCGTCGCTCCAGCAGATCCATCCGTCGTTTCGCTTTCATACCGTCGTTCTGGCGGTTCAATCCGTCACTTCACTTGTTTTATCTGTCGCTCCAGCAGATCCATCCGTCATTTCTCCTTCATACCGTCGTTTTGGCGGTTCAATCCATCACTTCACTTGTTTTATCCGTCGCTCCGTCAGATCCATCCGTCGTCCAAGCTGCATTTTCCACCTCGCTCCGTCTTCTAACCGTCATTCTGGCGTTTCAATCCGCCATTCTCGTAGCTCAATCTGCCACTTCGTCTCTTCTATCTGCTCTCCCAGCAAAGCACTCAGTCAAAACGCTACTCCACCGCACATTTCGTCGAAAAAACATACTTTATCTAATACGAGGTCTTAAGATATGTTATAGTAAGGTTTTCAATTCTATGAAAGACGGTCGTTTTTTCAAGCGAAACTGCATTTTGGCACGTCAGGCACAATAAAAAATGTTATGATAGGTGTAGTTTTGTGAAAAACTTGATTTTAGTAAAGGAGCCGGAAAAATGACATCTGCTTCTTATTTAACTGTAAAAGCATTAACAAAATATATTAAACGGAAATTTGATGCTGATCCGCATTTACGTGAAGTCTATGTAAAGGGAGAGCTATCCAATGTCAAGATTCATCAATCGGGGCATATTTACTTTACATTAAAAGATGATGGAGCACGGATTGCGGCTACAATGTTTAAATCAGCGGCCGGAAAGTTGGCGTTTGAACCTAAGGAAGGTATGCAAGTATTTATTCGTGGGGATGTAAACGTTTACGAAGGCTACGGTACATATCAACTATATGTACAGGAAATGCAACCAGATGGAATCGGTAGCTTGTTTGTTGCCTTTAACCAGCTGAAAGAGCAGTTACAAAAAGAAGGGCTTTTTAAACCTGAGTGGAAACAACCAATTCCAAGATTTCCTGAAAAAATCGGTGTTTTAACGTCTACAACAGGTGCAGCCATTCGAGATATCTGTACAACATTAAAGAGACGTTATCCACTTGCTGAAATTTTTATTTATCCTACCCTTGTACAAGGAGCACAAGCAGCGCCAAATATTGTTCGCAATATTGAGAGCGCAAATATGGATGCGAGTTGCGATGTACTGATTGTTGGGCGGGGCGGTGGATCGATTGAGGATTTATGGGCATTTAATGAGGAAGTTGTTGCAAGAGCGATTTTTGAAAGTCGTATCCCTATTATAAGTGCAGTAGGTCATGAAACAGATACAACTATAGCAGATTATGTAGCTGATTTGCGTGCACCAACACCAACAGCAGCGGCTGAGATGGCTGTACCTGATCAACAGGATTTATTTCAGCGGGTACTTACACAAAAATCACAGCTCCACCAAATTGTAAGAGCGCAACTTATTGCAGAACGGCAACGTCTAAATAAGCTCCAACAGGCTTATCCGCTGTCAATGCCAGAACGTCTATATCGACCATTTACGGAAAGGTTAGCACAACTTGAGTCGGGATTGCAAAAAGCAATGCAGGTCGATTTAATGAAGAAAACAGCGCAGTTTCAACAATTACGTAGTGCAGTAGAGCAGCACTCACCGAAAAAAGCATTAGCTTTCCATCAACGAGAGCTAGAAGCTCATGTCCAACAATTAACTCGTGCTACAACGCATTATGTAACGAAGCAAAAACAACAATTTGAGGCAACCGTCAGAACTTTAGAAGCATTGAATCCGCTTTCCATTTTAACAAGGGGCTTTACGGTAGCTTATAAAGATCAACAAATGTTGAAATCAGCAGCTGATGTTAAGGTACAGGATCAATTAACACTTTCTTTCCATGATGGAAAGGTAATTGCTGATGTGGTAAAGATCTTGCCTAAAAATGAGGGGGAATAATTGTGGCAGAGAAACAACAAACTTTCGCAGAAGCAATGACGGCACTAGAGGAAATTGTCCGTCAGCTAGAGCAAGGTGATGTGCCGCTAGAAAATGCGATTGATTTATATAAACAAGGCATGGAGCTTTCGCAATTTTGCCATAGCAAGCTACAAAATGCTGAAGAGCAGTTAATTTCAATTGTCCAAGAGACAGGTGAAACGACAGCATTTGATCCACTAAAGGGAGAGAACTAAGAAATGAACGAGCAATTAAAGCATTTTATTGAAAGCAACATACCACAAGTTGAAGCTGAAATGTTTGCACTAGTTGAGAAAATTGACGCACCAGCCAATTTAAAAGAGTCAATGCTTTATTCATTAAAAGCTGGAGGTAAACGTATTCGCCCTCTTTTCGTTTTGGCTGTTCTTGAACTATACAAACAAAATTTAATGCATGGTTTAACTGTAGGATCAGTCATTGAAATCATCCATACGTATTCGTTAATCCATGATGATTTACCAAGTATGGATAATGACGATTTCCGTCGAGGTAAGCCGACAAACCATAAAGTTTATGGCGATGCATTAGCGACGCTTGCGGGTGATGCATTGAATACACTTGCGTTTGGCATTTTAGCACGCATGGATGTATCAGCAGAAAAACGAATTGAACTTGTCAGTCTGTTAAGTGAAGCAGCTGGTGCAGAAGGTATGGTTGGGGGTCAAGTACTCGATATAGAAGGTGAAAAACGTCAGCTGAACATAGCTGAGCTTGAGCATGTCCATATTAATAAAACGGGTGCTTTATTACGATTTAGTATTGAAGCGGGAGCGGTGTTAGCTGATGTATCGCAAAAAGAGCGCGAAACTTTAAAAGAATATGCACATCATATCGGCCTTGCCTTCCAAATCCAAGACGATATTTTAGATATTGAGGGAACTACAGAAGAACTAGGAAAAACTGCAGGTAAAGATGTAGCAAGTGATAAAAGCACATACCCAGCTCTGCTAACTTTAGATGGGGCAAAGGAAAAGCTTGCTGAGCATTATCAGCATGCCAATAACGCACTAGATAAATTGCAAGTGGATGCCAGCTTATTACGTGATTTTGCAGCCTACATTGTTCATCGTAAAAACTAGGATAAAAACGAGGCGTTAAAGGCATAGAGTATGCTAGAATAGGTGAGGGCGTTTGCCAATGTGCAAACAATAAAGTGTTCGTACTTTTAGCATATTGATAACACTGTTATAATGGTGGAAACACAATTACGGTGAATAATTTATTGAAAAGGTGTGTGAGAAAGGTGGATTTAAATAAGATAACTAGTCCAGCCTTTTTAAAAAACTTAGATAAGAAGGCGCTTGAGCGACTTGCGCAAGAAATTCGTGCCTTCTTAATTGAAAAATGTTCTGTCACAGGTGGTCATATCGGACCGAACCTAGGTGTTGTGGAGCTAACGATTATGCTCCATAAAATGTTTGACAGTCCACAAGATAAGTTTTTATGGGATGTTGGCCACCAAGCTTACGTGCACAAAATTTTGACAGGTCGTGCAAGTCAATTTGATACATTACGTCAGTTCAAAGGACTTTGTGGTTTTCCAAAGCATGTGGAGAGTGAACATGATGAGTGGGAGACTGGGCATAGCTCGACATCTTTGTCAGCAGCTATGGGTATGGCAGCAGCACGTGATATTAAAAATGAAAAGAACTTCGTGATACCAATTATTGGTGATGGAGCTTTAACAGGCGGTATGGCACTAGAGGCATTAAACCATATCGGTCATGCTGAAACGAATATGATTGTCATTTTAAACGATAATGAAATGTCGATCGCTCCAAATGTCGGGGCGTTACACAATGTACTGGGACGTCTTCGTACAGCCAAGGAATATTCAAAAGCAAAAGAAGAACTGGAATCACTTATGAATAAGATTCCTGTGCTAGGCGGTAAGCTTGCTTCAACTGCTGAACGCTTAAAGGATAGCTTAAAATATTTAGTGGTATCAGGTGTGTTCTTTGAGGAGTTAGGCTTTAAATATCTAGGACCGATTGACGGGCATGATTTCGAAGCTCTTGAGGCAACTTTATCACAAGCTAAAAAAGTAAAAGGTCCAGTGCTCGTTCATGTGATTACGAAAAAGGGCAAAGGTTATAAACCAGCTGAAGATGATACAATCGGTAATTGGCATGGGACAGGTCCATATAAAATTGAAAACGGTGCCTTTGTAAAATCAGAGGCGAAAGGTCCAGCTTGGAGTAGTTTGGTTGCAGAGACTGTTCGCAAAATTGCTCATGAGGATAAACGAATTGTCACAATTACACCTGCAATGCCGGTGGGCTCGAAACTACAAGGTATCCAAAAGGATTTCCCAGAGCGTTTCTTTGATGTGGGGATTGCCGAGCAACATGCAGCCACGATGGCAGCAGGTCTAGCGACGCAAAAAATGAAACCATTTTTAGCCATTTACTCAACATTCCTTCAACGTGCCTATGATCAAGTACTACATGATATCGCACGTCCAAATTTAAATGTCTTTATAGGAATTGACCGTGCAGGCTTAGTTGGCGCAGACGGTGAAACCCATCAAGGCGTATTTGATATTGCATTCCTTCGTCATATTCCAAATATGACAATTATGATGCCAAAAGATGAAAATGAAGGTCAACATATGGTGAAAACAGCCATTGAATATGATGGCGGTCCAATTGCGTTACGTTATCCACGAGGTAATGGGATAGGCGTTCCGTTAGACGATGAGCTTAAGAGGTTACCAATTGGTAGCTGGGAAGTGTTGCGTGAAGGTAAGGATGCTACGATCTTAACCTTTGGTACGACGATTCCAATGGCAATGAAAGCAGCCGGTATTTTAGCACAGCAAGGTGTAGAGATAGAAGTAGTCAATGCTCGTTTCATAAAACCAATGGATGAGGATATGCTTCATCGTATATTATCAAGCCGTAAACCAATATTAACGATTGAAGAGGCGGTTCTACAAGGTGGTTTTGGTAGTGGTATATTAGAATTTGCCCATGACCATGGCTATTTAAGTGCACTGATCGATCGTATGGGTATACCGGATCATTTTATTGAGCATGGTAATGTAGACCAGCTTCTCGCTGAAATTCATATGACGGCTGAAGATACAGTGGCACGAATGCATGTGTTACTTCAACAAAAACAGCAAGTAGGTTTGAATAAATAATGACAAAACATCCAAAAGAACGTGTAGACATTTTACTTGTAGAGCGTGGGCTTTGCGAAACGCGAGAAAAAGCAAAGCGCTCTATTATGGCAGGGCTTGTTTTTTCTAATGAAATTCGCATCGATAAGGCGGGGGAAAAAATCGCTATTGATGCACCGCTACAAGTAAAAGGCTCTGATTTAAAATATGTTAGCCGTGGTGGCTTGAAGCTAGAAAAAGCGCTACAAATTTTTGATATGTCTGTAGAGGGGAAGCTAATGCTAGATATTGGCTCCTCTACAGGAGGATTTACCGATTGTGCATTACAAAATGGTGCAAGACATTGCTATGCACTGGACGTTGGTTCCAACCAACTAGCGTGGAGAATCCGTTCTGATGAACGTGTAACTGTCATGGAGAAAACAAATTTCCGTTATACGACAGCGCCAGATTTAACAGAGGGCTTACCAGACTTTGCAACAATTGATGTCAGCTTTATTTCATTATCACTTATTTTACCGGTCTTAAAAACGTTGTTAATGCCAGGTGGCGATGTAATGGCACTTGTAAAACCTCAGTTTGAAGCTGGGAAAGAGAATGTCGGTAAAAAAGGTATTGTTCGTGATAAAAAAGTACATTTAGAAGTTTTAGAAAAGACAGCTGCAATGGCGACAGAGGTTGGCTTTGTCGTTAAGGATGCTTCGTTTTCACCAATTACAGGAGGCGAGGGGAATATTGAATTTTTATTCCATTTAGTGAATCCTATTGGTGATGAAGATGTCTCTTCATATACAGCTTTTAATACACTCGTTGAAGAAGCGCATAGTGCACTAAAATAACACGTGCTCGTTTACAGAGCCGTGTTTTTTCTTGTGCTTTTATGCTTAAAATGGTAGTGTAAATATACAAATATTCAACTATTTATAAGAGGTGACCGAGATGAACAAAGGACAACGACATATACGAATTCGGGACATTATTGCCAATCATGAAATCGAAACACAAGATGATTTAGTCGATTTTTTAAAAGATGCAGGCTATAATGTGACACAAGCAACAGTATCACGTGATATTAAAGAACTTCATCTTGTTAAAGTACCTTTACAAGATGGACGCTATAAATATAGCCTACCCGCAGACCAACGCTTCAATCCTATACAAAAATTACATCGTGCATTAGCTGATGCTTTTGTCAGCATTGACGGAGCATCACACTTTTTAGTTATGAAGGCTCTTCCTGGTAATGCCAATGCTATTGCATCATTACTTGACCATTTAGATTGGCCTGAAATTTTAGGGACTATTTCTGGAGACGATACTATTTTAATTATTTGTCGTAATGAAGATGAGCGTGAAAATACTAAAAATCGCTTATTAGAAATGCTATAAAATAGCAGGGTAATTTGATACAGAGGTGACATTTTGTGTTAAGAGAGCTAAGTATAAGAAACTTTGCCATCATCGAGGATTTAACTGTTAGTTTTTCAGGTGGTTTAACTGTTTTAACAGGTGAAACAGGAGCAGGAAAATCCATTATTATCGATGCAGTGCATTTACTTGCTGGCGGACGAGGAAATACCGAATTTATTCGTCATGGAGCCAAAAAGGCAGAATTAGGTGGTTTATTTCAAATTTCAAGTTCTGGGCATCCAGTTCATAAGAAACTTGAAGAGGCAGGCATTGAAATTGAAGAAGATACCATTATTTTACGCCGTGATTTAAATGATTCTGGAAAAAGTGTTTGTCGAGTAAACGGTAAACTTGTGCCATTATCTGTTTTACGAGATATTGGGGCTAGCCTTATCGATATTCATGGTCAGCATGAAAATCAAGAATTAATGGATGAGAAGCAGCATATCTCTTTACTTGATCATTTTGCCGAGGAACAACTTACACCAATTCAAGAGGCATACAGTTCTCAATATGATGAATATCGTTCACTAAAAAAAGAATTAGCTTCGATTTCGATTGATGAGCAGTTAATGGCGCAACGTATTGATTTGTATCAATTCCAAATGAAAGAGCTGGAGGATGCCAATTTAAAGCTTGGCGAGGAAGATGAGCTTCTTGATGAACGCCGTCGTCTAATGAATTTCAATAAAATTTTTGAACGCTCCAGTGCAGCTTATGAAGCCATTCAAGGTGAATCGAAAGGCCTTGACTGGATTGGTAATGCAATGGGAGCCTTAGAGGATGCTGCCACTATTGACGAACAATTTAAAGAGGCATCCGAATCTGTTACTACTGCATTTTATGCGTTACAAGATGCTGCGTATCAGGTTAAAAATGTGTTGGACGAATTAGAATTTGATCCCGCTCGCTTAAATGAGGTTGAGCAACGTTTAGCGTTATTACAAAATTTGAAGCGCAAATATGGCTCAACAGTTGAAGAGATTTTAGCGTATTACGATAAAATTAAAACAGAGCTAAATGAGCTTTTAAATCGAGACGAAATTTTGCAAGTGAAAGAAAGAAAAGTGCTGGAAATGGAAACGGTACTTGAGGAGCTTGCTGCAGAACTTTCTACTGTTCGAAAAGAAGCTGCACATAATTTAAGTGAAGCTATTATGGCCGAACTGCGTGAATTACATATGGAAAAAGCAAAATTTATTGTTAATTTTGATGAATTACCTTTCTTTGATGCAAACGGAAAAGACCAAGTAATTTTTTATATTTCTACGAATGTAGGCGAGCCGCCAAAATCTTTGCCGAAAATTGCTTCTGGTGGAGAATTATCGCGTATGATGCTTGCGTTAAAGACGATTTTCTCATCGTCAAATGGCATCACATCTATTATTTTTGATGAGGTAGATACAGGTGTAAGTGGTCGCGTAGCGCAAGCAATCGCAGAAAAAATTGCAGCAGTATCCATTAACTCTCAAGTTTTATGTATTTCGCATTTACCACAAGTAGCTGCGATGGCTGATCATCATTATTTTATTAAAAAAGAAGTCGAGCATGATCGAACATTTACGTCATTGCTGGAAATAGATACGAATGCTCGTATCGAAGAAGTCAGTCGCATGATATCTGGAGCGGAAATTACAGATTTAACTTTGCAGCACGCAACAGAGCTCTTAAAAATGGCGAATGAACGGAAAAAACAAATGAGATAGCAAAAGAATCCAGAAACAGCTCGTTGTTTCTGGTTTTTTTCTTTTAGCGCAAATATTTACCGCTTATAAGAACGCCACAACAACACATAGTATAAAGACAAAAATAAAAAGGAGGTGTCGTATGTATCGTCGTTGGCGTCAATTTGTCATTTTGCCTATGCTCATCGTTTTATTATTCATGCCCGTAAAGGCTTTTGCCGCAAAAAAGCTAATTCCGATGGGCGAAGCAATTGGTATTCAACTTCAGCTATCACATGTATTTGTAGCACATGATGTGCTATTAGCTTCCAATCAGTGGATGAAAGGAGGCGCTGTAATTGAAAAAATAAATGATATTACAGTAAAAACACTTGCAGATGCCAAAAAAGCTGTTGCTCGACAAGGACAACAGAAATGGACGATAAAAAATGAAGGAAAAGAAGTGACACTTGAGTTACAGGAGCAAGAAGCTGAACATGTTATTTCCTTTCTAAAAGATGAAACAGATGGAGTAGGAACATTGACATACATTGATCCAGAGACAAAAAATTACGGTGCGTTAGGCCACCAAATCGTTGATTCAACCTTACAAGAAGCCCCTAATTTCCATGCTGGCTCCATTTTTTTAGCTTCGATTCAACAAATTCGTAAAAGTATACCTGGCCAACCTGGCTATAAAATATCCTCCATTGAAAAACATCAGGATCGATTAGGAAGTATAGATAAAAATACAGTTTATGGGATTTTTGGCCGTTGGGAAGACGGTTATCAACAAAGTTTGCCTAAAGCAATTGAAATTATGCATGAAAAGGATATAAAAGCAGGAAAAGCAGAAATCTATACGGCGATCAAAGGCAGTAAGGTGGAAACTTTTTCAATTGAAATTACAAAGGTTGAAAATGAACGCCTTGAATTCATAGTCACTGACAAAAAGCTCATTGAAAAAACAGGTGGTATTTTGCAGGGAATGAGTGGCAGTCCTATCATTCAAGACGGTCGTTTTGTAGGAGCGGTTACGCATATGTTTGTGGAGGAGCCGAAAAAAGGAGCAGCAATAACTGTAGCGGAAATGTTAAAAAAATCATCTTAAACGAAGGAGCTGCCAAAAGGTGGCTCCATTCTTTCATGAAAATATATTGTTCACCATGTATTTCGTTTATTTATGAAGCGATTAGCGATACTTAAAAAAAACTGTAGTTTTATCTCCATTTTTTCACTAAAATAAATGGTATAAGCATTCGAAGCTTTGTCAGTTATTTATCATAACTTGTCGATATTAAAAGAAAGTATCGGACTACATACTCATTTTTGGAAATTGAAAAGGTTTTTAAAACAAAAATGTCGAAAATTCCACAGTGTGCAAAAAAATGCATTGGGGTAGGTAACGGGATATTCGAAACACAGTTCAGAAGGAGGAATTTTAAATGACAAAGGTTAAAGTAGCGATTGCAGATGATAATCGTGAGTTATTAAAAACGATGGAGCAGTATTTTCAAGGACATCCAGAAATTGAAATCATTGCAACTGCTTCAAATGGGAAAGTTTGTTTACAAATGCTTGAGGAATTCACACCAGATATTTTGCTGCTAGATATTATTATGCCACATCTTGATGGGTTAGCTGTTTTAGAGTCGATGTATCAAAATGAACAAATGTCATCAATTCAAGTTATAATGTTAACCGCATTTGGTCAAGAAGATGTGATGAAACAAGCTGTAGACTTAGGTGCATCCTATTTCATGCTAAAGCCATTTGAATTTGATCAATTGGTTCAAAAAATCTTACATTGTGCTGGACAGAAAGCAACACTTCCTAAAAAGACAAGTGTTTTACAACCGACGGCACCTCAAAAATTAAATCAACATCAATTAGATAGCACGATTACGGCCATTATTAAAGAAATTGGCGTTCCTGCACATATAAAAGGTTACTCTTATTTGAGAGAAGCTATTCAGATGGTATTCGAAGATATCGAGTTATTAGGATCTGTGACGAAAATTTTATATCCAGAAATTGCTAAAAAATTCAATACAACGCCATCACGAGTTGAACGTGCGATTCGTCATGCCATTGAAGTCGCATGGAATCGTGGTAATTATGAATCAATTTCGTCGATGTTTGGTTATACGGTACATCATTTAAAATCTAAACCGACAAATAGCGAATTCATCGCCATGATCGCTGACAAGATTCGTATTGATATGATGGCGAGTTAAGGTTAAAGCCACAAAAGATTACAGGACTTATAGTTGATATATTATAGATTTATTCACCGATAAATCACTTTTTGAACCTTTAAATAACTAAATATTAAGCGGATAAATTTTAACGCACATTCATTTATTGAGTTTACGAAAATTCAAATGATGGAGGTGTGTTTTTTTGCGTAAAAAAGATAGATCAGTCACAGAGTTTGATTTACAGTTGGATTCCTTTATGTTGTATTGTGACGCTAAACATCTTTCACCAAAAACAATGAAAAGTTATGAACAGACATTAACGCTATTCAGAAATTACATGATACAAGAATTCAAAATTGAGGATGCAGCGAAGATAAAATCATCTCATGTTCGACAATATATCAAATATTTGAGAGAGCGTGGAAAGTACACTGTTTCTTCCTCTGACGAGGTATTAAACAATAACTATCCAGAAGTGGGGAAGATTATCAAAAGCCAATCTCGGACACTACAATAGCCAATTATACAAGGAAGATGAAAGTATTCTTTAACTTTTTGAAAACTGAACGAGAAAAAACGGTTAATCCAATGGAAACAGTCGAGCAGATTAAACCAAAGCGTAAGCAAAACAACTACTTCCCCCTGAGAAAACTAAATTAATTCTAGGTTTCAATCTTACAAAATTTCATGAGTACAGGACTTGGATTCAATTAAGGATTAATTTTGGATACGGGGCTTAAGGCTAATGAGTGTTGTTCTTTAATGGCCGAGGATATAGATTTCAAAATAAATTCTATTCTTGTCAAAAATGTCAAGAATGGACATCAACGTTATGTACTTCGGGGCATAAAACGTTAGTCAATTTAAGATGTTGGATGCAACAACTAGACAGATAATTCAGATTCGCCATTTTTATTTCCAACAAGCAGAGGAACTAGAGTAGATGTAAATATTTTGAAGATAGTAGGGAGGAAAGATTTAAGTGTTGGTTTATCTGTTTATCCAAGTTTAATACGAAATAACTTATTTCATCATTGAAGGAAAGAGAAAATTTGTAAGATTGAGTAGAATTTTAGGTCATAGAAGTGTAGAAACGACAATGAGAGCTAGTCTAGATTTGAAAATGAGATAGATAAAAAATAACAATTTCAGTCTACAAAATAATTTAGACTTTTAGGGGACGGAAAAGAATAGGAAAAAAAAGAGAAAATAAGAATGATAAACTACAAAGATTTTTTTCAGTACCACAGAATTTTGAAGGGTTCAATGATTTGCAACAGCGCAGGGGAATGTTGACACTAATTGTATCTAAAGGTGGTCAGAAAAAGGGTCTTAAATGATGTGAAAAGCTTGGGCAATCAAGATTGATGTAGATGAAGAACAGGAAAAAACTGTTTAGAAAACTCGACTAAGCGAGTATAAACAGGCATTAGGCTTAGTGCGTTCTCCTGTTGTCCTAGTGACGAAGTGAGAAATTGCGTAGAAAAAAGCTGTTAGTGTGCGAACACTAACGGCTTTTAACTGAATATGACTACCGTAAAGCGATAGCATACAAACCAATGTAACGCTATTTTACAGCCTATTCGAAATAAATCAACGTCTAGGCTATTTAAGTGTGCTTATTTTCGGTAGTCGAACGTGGAAGCCTAGTAACATATTCTCAAACTAAAACTTGACAGGTTTGAACGATAGCCGATTTAATTATCGTTAGTACTCTATGTAAGCGTACCTTGTTTCGCTTTGAATGCCATCGTTAAAGATCAGGAGCGGAATTTTGAGTGGCTACGGGAACGAAGAACACATCATATACTAAAAAGTTAGAGTTCCTGCCCAATAGAGGGATAAGTATTTATAAGCGGACGGCTTACAGGAACTACTGGGGGCAGAAGTATAAGGATTCTAGGAAAGAGGTTCAAGGAAATATGAAGGGTCTTGTTCTTGAAGTCTATTTATAGATTTATTGAGATAATGCAGCGCTTTTTCAACGAGATGTTGATACTTACTAGGCTCCGTGTTTGGGTGGGCGTAAAAAAATTTGATATAAGTATGTAAATACAGTTATATAAATGTTGTGCCAATTTTGTACAGTAATTAGACCCTATCCTATATGAAATGTGCCAATCCGGAACATTTTTTAGATAAGGAGGTCTAAAATATATGCTTAATTGGAACACATTCTGACAAGTTTAAAGAAAGAAACTATTTAAAGAAATAAATAGGGGTAAAGAAAAAACTATGACTGGCTTGCGCCTTAGTTTACTTTCATGGAAATATTTATTGATTGAACACATTAGTAGAACGGAGTTCTATGTTATAGATTTCCAAATAATGTACTGCATGACCACAAAGACAATTCAGTCAGACGGATATAGTTGTTAATTCAGAGATCTGATAACTAGAATAAGTACCCTTACTTCAGTAGAAGTAGTGCAAGCACCTATTTTTGTAGGGGTCTTTTTATTCGTGAAAAGTATTGCTAATATTTTTTGTAATAATATATTTCGATAATTATTTTCAGAAAAAGCGTTGGTAAATAATATAACAATATATAATGAGAACGAGAACTAGAGAATTATAATTTATGAAAAAATAAAAGGAGTATATTTAATGGATTTTAAACAAAAAATAGATCAACACAAATTAGGCAAATATGACTTAACAACAGAGTTGATAAGCATGGGAGCAAAGGTTGAATATGAGTTGTCCTTTCATTTGGTGACAAAGCATATGTACAGTTACATGGAGCCGAAACGAAAAGCAAAGGCAGAGGTTGCAGAGGATTATATAGCAATCTATATCAATTCGCTACAACAACGATACGCAAAGTATGTATACAAAAAGTATCTGTCAAATATTGAGAGAGCGCATGATGACATGAAAGCCGCAGACTATATTTATTACTATTTGTCACAGATTGGCGAGTATTATTACGTTGATGATTTTGATAAGATACCTGATAAAGTGTTGAAGCAAGTAGAACATGAAGAGTTTTATGAGTGCTTTAATGATATATTAAGGGTATTACCGTATGTCAAAAAAGAAAAAGCTGAAAAGATTGCTGAGACAGTTGAGCCTTTAAAAAAGGTGCTAAATGAAATTATCCCAAAGGTCGATACAACGAAAACTTACAAAGAGATTGTAAAGTATATCAATCATGGTATTAACAAAAAAATCTATCGTGAGATTGCCAAAGCAACAGGTACTAGAGAGTTTAACATTGATGGAGAGCGTTATTTTATCAATCAAAATGATATGAAGTTACTCAAAAATCAAACAAATTTTCGTAAGATATTTAAGTTTGATTTCTTAAATTTGTCGGAAAGACAAAAGGAATTTACAAATGGGTTGCTAGATCACTTGCAACGGGCTTTGGATAGCAAGCAGACAGATGTATTTACATTTAACCAAAATGGGGAAATTATCGACTTTAACAAACGCCACTTTGCTAGATTGATGGTGCTGGAAGAAAGCAACTTCAAAAAAAGATTGAAGCGTGTGCAAGATAAGTATGACTCTTGGAGATGACCTGAACTCGAAAGTCACACTTTTTGCGTACAAACTGTTCATAGTGAGAGGGTGATTTTCCTCTTGAATTTGTTGAGGTTTTAATAAAGATTTATCATAATTTCAATAATGTAATCAAAAAATGGTAACTGTTGAACGAAATCAGGGCTATTGTTTGAGGGCTACTAATTGTAGTCCTTTTTTTATTAGTCATTATTCAAATCTTTAACTGAGCATGTTCATAACATCTATTGAGTGAATGATAGCTTGGAACACCACCTGTGAAGTCTAGTGAGCGTCAATGGGTAATTCTTGATATTTAATGAGTGGTTTACTCAGAACGCTCTATATGACGTTTTATGGACTTATATGGAGAGATGGACAATTAAGCCATGAGTAGTTGCCTATTGGCTTTTTTAGTTTGTAGAAATATGGAAAATACCAAATCAGAAGGAGAATTATTAATGGGAAATTTACAAACAGCAGAAGCAATTGAAATGAATTCTATTGAGGTTATTGAGGAAGTTGAAGTAACTGAACAGGAACAAAGTGTAAATTCGTTTGAACATGAAAAACTAGAGCTACAAAAAGAAACCGAGCGTTTGGAACAAGAAAAAATTGAATTAGAAAATCTAAGATTACAGTTACAGCTTGAAGAACGAGGGTTTGGTTTTGCAAAGGAATTCGTAGAGAAGTTTAGTCTTACTAAAACACCAATAGAAAAAGTTGACGCACTAGCAGAGTTAATAAATGAAGTAAAACTTGAAATGGGCTTTAAGCCTAAAGAAGTTGCTAAGCAAGATGATTATACAGCCCATAAGCAAAATGATGACGCTAAAGGTATGATTGCTAGTAAGTTCGAAAAATTATTTAAGTAAAACAAATTAACAGGAAGAAGGAATTTAATAATGTTTACATCACAATCATTTACAGAATCAGAACGCATTTCATTAGCAAATGAGATTGCAGTAATTGGGGTTCAAGCAACGCCATTTACATCATTACTTATGGCTAAAGGCAATATTGAAAAGGCACTTAGCACTGTGTACACTTGGCGAGAAAACTCACTATCTAATGATGAAGATATTTCAGCAGTTGAAGGAGCAGATACAACAGTATTCTATGAATCTGCTAGAGCAGAGCTAAGTAATATCCTTGAGATTTTCAAGAAGGGTGTTCAGGTATCAGGTACAGCAGAAGCTATGCAGTCAACTCAGTTCTCAGAGGAAGTCGCTGACCGTTTACTAGAGTTAAAAGTTAACATGGAAAAGAAATTTATCAATGGTCTTAGAACGGATGGTTCAAAAACACCGTTTAAACGCCAATTATCAGGTCTAATTGAAATGGCTGATGCTTCTAATGCTGTAACAGCTCCGATTGATGAAAATGCAATTAAGCAAGTTATGCGTAATCTTTGGAATCAGGATTTAGCAGAAGGTCAAGTATATGCCTTTGTCAATGCTGATATTAAAGAAAATATTGACGCTATCTATAAGGATAACTACTCATACAACCATGTGACAACATCATTTGGCTTACTAGTAGATGAAATCAACACTAATTATGGTTCAGTAAAATTTGTGTTATCAAAACATGTTCCTGCTGACAAAGTTGTGTTCTTCAATGATGCTTATGTGGATTTAGCATATTTGCGTGAACCACACTTTGAACCACTTGCAAAAACAGGTGATTCAGTGAAAGGTCAAGTAATTGCAGAAGCAACTTTAAAGGTTGGTTCAAAGAAAGCAGTTGCAGTATTAACACAGGGTAAATAATCCCTTAGACACTCTCAGAAATGGGAGTGTCTTTTTCAATTCATTTCATGAAAATTTTTAACTAGAAGAAAGGAAGTAAGACCATGACACAAATAGAGCTGTTCTTAATGCGCAGACAGAAGCAAATTAGGCTAACTGATATTGCTAG
Source organism: Lysinibacillus zambalensis (assembly GCF_040183165.1). Taxonomy (NCBI): domain Bacteria; kingdom Bacillati; phylum Bacillota; class Bacilli; order Caryophanales; family Bacillaceae; genus Lysinibacillus; species Lysinibacillus zambalensis. Next base: position 143,193 of record NZ_JBEGDG010000011.1, on the reverse strand, counting down.
GCACATTGGTTGCTCGATAGCTTTGCTCTCAAAATATGAGAATAACAAAGTAGCTATGGAAGCAAATAAAGTACAGAAATATAAAGAGTTTATTCTGAAAAACTAAGTGTTCAAATGGGCAGATAGGGGTTTATAACATGACAAACTTAACTGAAAAAGACTTCTTCTTTTGCTTTACAAAGAAACTATCAATCTATTTGAAAGAAGAAGGAATTTCATACATCATAAAAGCTAGAAGCATTAAGGATAATGCGATTTATACAGTCTATCACAAAACTGATGAACTACAGCGAGCGTTAGATAAATATAAGAAATTAACTAGGTAGTTACCAAGAAGGTGACTTCTTTTTTATAACAAAAATACAATCACACAGGAGTTTTTCATGATGGAATTTATAATGATTAACAATCAACTTATTTCAGATGGAAATGAGTTTCACCTAACACCGCAGGAACTATATGTCTATTCGTTGTTGTCAATAAGCAGGGACTTTAGAGAAGATATTTATATTTCGGTTTCATTGCTTCATGCCAAAGGACAAATTGACCTTGCAAGCAACAAAAAGCGAGCTGTTAAAGCAATCAAAGATACTCTTATTTCTTTGAGAGATAAAAAGGTTATTAGATTTACTAGTATTGATGGTGAGCTTGTAGATGAGTTTAATGCTAATGATATTCTTATTGCTGAATTAGTGGAATTTGAAGATATAAGCCATACACAACTTAAATTTGATGTGTTCAATGAGCTTACAGACATTCGCCAATTGTATGTATATCTTGCAACCTATAGATGGTCTAACAGTGAAAGTGGTATATTTACTTGTTCTAAATCACGTTGGGCGATAATTTTAAATTGTTCAGAGTCAACAGCAATCCAAGCAGTAAATAAAACAATTGAGGCAGGTTTAATTCACAAAAATATTGGAGATTACAACGATACAGGTAAGCAAAACACAAACCAATACAGAACAACACCTTTTGAAAATGATGAAATTACACATCATTCATTTAAGAAAAAGTATGTTGAAAAAGTAGTTGAAGTAGAAACAGACCTAGAGCATTCCACTGTAGAACAGTTAAAGGAAACAGAGCAGCGATTCAACAAATTTAGAGATGAAAATGGTGAAGATGTATTCCCTTTTGAACAGGATTATGTTGCTGTTTTAGACCTGCGAAAACAAGAAAGAGAAGTAGGTTTAACTGATATTGAGAAAAGAGTCTTGAGAGCGGGGGAAAACCGCATTAAGAAACTGAAAAAACAAGACTATTTAATAGATGAGTATGGTAATGAGTTTAAAATTGTTGATAGACACATTGAAAATGCAAGACTTTACATCAAAAACAGGGATGAAATGAACTCTGAATATCACTAAAAGAGAGGATTGATATTTATGGATATTTACAAAGCACTTGAAGCTGTTCCATACAAGAAAAGGGAATACTTCAAATGGAAGTTTGACCTATATGTTAATCGAACAGAAGAACTTTCAGAAGAAGCATTGTGTCTAAAGTTAGATGTGAAAACATTGAACCACATGAAGAAGTGGGAGAAATCTTCTGAGTATTTGATGTTGACTAATTTGTATCTTGAATCACGCATGGCGAATGATTTAGAGCAAATTTATCAAGTCACAGCAGAAAGGGCAATTGAGGGGGATGAAAAGGCTATTAAGCTTTTATTAGACCTTCAAAAGCAGGTCAGAGCATTTAATAAAGAGTTTAAGGTTACACAGGTCTATGAGCCACAAGAAAGCAATGCTTATGATGAATTGGTGATGTAGCACATGGCAACTAAATCAAATAAACTTGAAAAAGTTCTTAGTGAGTTCCCACTTTTTGCTAAGAATTTTATTTTTATTACAGACAACGAAAATCAGGTCATTAAATTTGAAATCAATGAAGCACAGCAAGAAATTGAAAATCTAATGCTAGAGAATCGCTTTGTTGTGATTGGTAAAGCAAGGCAAGCAGGTATTTCAACATTTGTGCTTGCTAGGGCATTATGGCGAGCATTAACTAAGCCTAACGAAAACATCTTGATTGTTAGTTATAAGGGTGATTCAGCAAAAGCGCTTTTTGAAAAGTTGAAGCAAATGAATGACGCTGTCCCAAGAGAAAAATTCCCTAATATATTCCCAAAGGTTCGCAGGGATAACAGAAGCGAGCTTTTGTTCACTAATGGTTCAAGAATATCAAGTGTTACAGCAGGGAACAAAGATATTGGGCGTGGTTCAACATATACCTATGTTCATTTATCTGAGTTTGCCTTCTATGCGTCACAAGAAACACAATTACTCTCGGTTGAACAATCCCTTGCAAAAGGGGCTGAGAGTACATTAACAATTGAAACAACCTCCAATGGTACAAGCAACCATTTCTACCGCCTGTATATGCAAGCCCTCAAAGGGAAGTCTAAGTATGTGCCTTATTTCATTCCTTTTTACCACAAACTATATAAAAAGCAGTTTGCCCATGACTATGATGAAGCGGAGCGTTGGTATAAAGCAACCAAAGGTGGCAAGCGATTTGCTTCTGATGATTTAGAAGAAGATGAAGTAGCTCTCTATAGAGAAGGTGCAACTTTAAGGCAATTAATGTGGAGAAGATGGAAGGTTCAGGACATGGAAAACGAACAGCAGTTTATGCAAGAGTACCCCTCAAATCCCTTTGAATCCTTTATTTCTACAGGTAGAAGTGTATTTGATCAACATAAGGTTTTAACTAGGCTTTCATATACAATTGAGCCGTTACCTAAAAATGAGATGCTGTCAGAAGTACCTGAGAGCGTTCGAAAATATATTGGTAAGGGCTTAGACCTTTTCGAGTTTCCTAAACGCAATATGAAGTATTATTTTGGTGTCGATACAGCGAGTGGCTCAGGTAATGATTACTCAACAATTACTGCATTTGATTCAGAAGGGCAACAAGTCATAAGTTTCTACCATAATAAAATTCCAGTCTATGAATTTGCTCAGATCATCTATGACTTGGGGATTTTTTATAATTATGCTTTTTTGACAGTGGAACGCAATTCATATGGTTTACCGGTTATTGAACGCTTACGCAAAGAGCGTGGCTATCTCAATATGTATAAGATGAAAACCTTTGATGACCGAGGAAAGAAGAAGTTGCAAATAGGCTTTATCACTTCTGAGAAAACAAAGGCGATAATGATAAGTGATATGAAAGAGCAATTTGAGCTTGGACTTATCAATATCGAATGTAAGACTACCTTACAGCAAATGCAGATGTTTGTTGAAACAAATGGTCGCTTAGGAAATAAGCGAGGGAATAGTGAATTGCACCATGATGATAGTGTTATTTCAACAGCATTGGCTATTCAAGGCATGAAGATAAATAAATGGTATGTATAGGAGAATCGCAGAATGGAAGTATTTAAAAAGTATTGTGACAGTATGGAATCAATATATCACATGCAAGGTTGCTACGAGTGATAGTAGTTTTTAGCCATACTCATTTAGGGTAAGGTTTATTTTGAATAAGAAAGGGAATAAGAAGATGAATTTAGATAGATATTTACAAGTAAAGCACAAGGGTAATCCCACTTGGTTCTTAGAGGAAATAAACTCTTATGACAACCAAGAGCGTTTGCAAGATGTGTTTAGTAAGAAAAAGTATTTAGATGGTCAACACAAGATACTACAGCGTGATTCATTTAAGTACAATGGTCAGTTCATTGAGCCACGCAAGATTGTGATTCAGTTGGCTAAGACTATTTTGAACTTCCAAACGCAATACCTGTTGAAGAACAGTGTCAATATCATTGGAGTAGAGAAAATGGTTGAGCAATTTTTGAAGGTAAATAAGCTAGGTCGCTTTGATGATAAGAATGTTATGATCCTAAACAAATTAATCAAGTTTGGTCAGGTAGCTGAATATCTTTTCTTTAATGCTAAAGGGAGAATTGATTCAAAAATTATTGATGCGGAGGATGGAACACCTGTGTTCAATCATCATGGGGAAATGATTGCCTTCGTTGAGCATTATGTCTTTGATGGTATTGCTTATTACACAATTTATACTGAGAAGTTAGTCCAAGAATGGTCAAATGAAGGTGGGGAATTAAAGCTAGTTGCTCAGTATGCTAATCTAAGTGGCTTACCTGTCCTATATAAAACTGACAATGAATTTAGTGATACAGAAGGTCGCTCAGAGTTAGATGATTATATGGGGATATTGGATAACATGGAAGATGTATTATCTAAGTATGTTGACAGCATGTATAAGTTTATGAATCCTATCCCTGTTGCAGTTGGTCAGCAACTCAAAGACTCATTACCTACTGATATTGTTGGTGGAGGCTTAAACCTAGATGATGGTTCTGACTTCAAAATGGTATCTAACCAATTAGATTCAAAGTCCTTTGAATTAGTCTACAAGACGCTACAACAGGCTTTATTAGATGTAAGTTCAACGCCTGCTGTATCCATGAACAAAACTGATGTAAGCAATCTATCGGAGGTTAGTATTAAGTTGCTGTTCTCATTGGCAGATACGAAAGCAGGATTAAATGAAACATACTTGAAGCAAGGTTTTTATGAGCGTTGGGAAAAGGTCTGTGAGCTGATGAGATACAAAGGGGTTCATATTTCAGAAGAAGATTTTATGACGCTTGAATTTAACTTTCAATACAACACACCATCTAACCACGCTGAGATTATTGACAATATGAGTAAGCAACATGCAATGGGGGCTTTAAGCACAGAAACAATCCTTGAGCAGTCGCCGTATGTGAATGATGTTACGCTTGAAATGAATCGTATACAAGATGTGAAACCATTTGAACAAATAGAACACAAGAATCTTGGTGGCTCTAGTAACCTTGCTGAAAAGGTATCATAGAGATGGATAAAATCAGAATAAAATAGGTGTCTATATTTAATAGAAATCATAAAGATTTTCGTTATGTATAGGCATTTTTATTTTGGTGAAAATTAGTGTTTTTTCGGGTGTAGAGGGTTGGAGTGATTATGTCCAATTTTTCACGCCTGTTACAACAGTTGTATTGGAGGTGAATGAACAATGGAGAAAATGAGTTTATTCACTATCCTAGCATTAACGGGAACATCATTATCCTTCCTTATTGGTGGGTGGCATGTATCATTGACTGTACTTGTAGTTTTTATGGTTATTGATATTGTTACAGGTGTAATTGTGTCACTTGTACAAAAGCGTCTATCCTCAAAGATTGCTTTTGTCGGATTCTTAAAGAAAGCCACTATTATGATTGTGATAGTTTTGGCGAATCTATTAGACGTCCTGACAGCGTCAGGTATTCCTGTCTTTAGAACAATGGCTATATACTTCTATATCGGAATGGAAGGGTTGTCTATCACTGAAAACTTAGCTAGGATTGGTGTGCCATTGCCTAAAGGGTTAAAGGAACGTCTACTACAGTTAGCAAATGAGGAAAATCAACAAAAATATTAATGTATAATATCGCCGTTTTTTATGCTGTATTTTCAATAGTCTATTGATATTTTGGAGGAAGAAACCTTGATATATCAACAATGTATAGAAAATTTATAAAAGAGGTATTTCTGCCGAACTTAAAGAATTTTGTTATATCAGTTGTTGGTGACTACTTTTAGTTTACCTAACTAAGGTTGTCGGCAGTTAAAATTGAATATTATGCAAAATAAATTAATTGGAGTGATTACTAAAAATGAATAATTTACAGCGCTTACAGTTGGAAACAAAAGGTATTGACCTTGAACAGAATGAGTTGATGGTGTATCTTGCTGAAAACGGTCTTGATGCTCATTCAGAGTACAATCCACAGTCTATGACAGACAAGAAGGCAATCTATTCTACTGCTCTCAGTATGCTTGAATCAGTAGCTAACAATCCAACACTGATGAAAGCCGTTAAAATTGATGATATGACAGTCAGTGAGTTCCACGAGAACCTAATGAAGCGTATTGACCAATTAACTTTTAAGGTAAGAGCCATGAGAACTGAAAATAGTAACACAGATGTGTTCATGCTATATGTCTAGGTGGTGGCAAGATGAAATTATTTGACGCACAGAGGCTCACAGACACATTCTTAGAACTTGTTCAACCTTACATGAAGAATGAGTTGACTGCTACACCAAGTACCGTAGAGGGCTTGTTGACAAATACTACTCTGTCTACTAACAGTACATTTCACTTCCATTCCTTAAGTGAGTTTAAGCGTGGCGATTACTTTACTATTAACGGTAGTTACTACCTTGTGACAGGTGATATAGTTGCTCATAGAGGGTTCAAATATAAAGCCTTAGTGGAATATTGCAACTATATCATTGAGCCAACTACTACAGTAAAAATCAAGGTAGGAACTGACGCTATGGGTAGACCAATCTACAAAACGGAAACTGTTGTAGACCGTTCCGAACCTGCTGTGATTTGCTATAAGGAAATGACAGTTGATGAGGATTCTATTGTAACGGCTACTAAGACACTTGTTATCAATGTCCAGGATAACGCTAAAAATCGAGAAGGCTTCCAAGTGAATAGTACAATAGTTATTCATGGGCGACCGTACAAAGTGATTAATGCTGAGATTGTGAAGGTTGGACTGATAGAACTAAAGGTGCAGTCAGAAGATGTGTTACTTCCATTGCTTGATGATTAGATAATGATACCCCAATCGAGTTTCTTCTACTAATACCATATCAATTTTCACACGCACATAATCCTATAATTAGTAACTATACAGTACTATTGTTATAGAATGAATATAAGAAAATACTGGTTGATGTAATATGGTTAATTTCACTAATATACTGTATATTAGGAAGTTTTATGTTGAGATCTAAATTTTTAATAGCTATTTTGGCACACATTGGTTATAGTTGCATGGATATAGAAATGAAGGAACATTCTTTTGTGGTCAATTAACACCTGTGATGGTGGATATTTTGATTCGTGGTATTTTTATTTGATAGAGATTCATTTGACAACGTATATCAAGCATTATTAGATGGAAATGTTGATATGAAAATTGCGGCAAGGATTCCTAGTATAGTTAGAACAAGGACAAGGGAATATGGCTATTGTGAAAGCTTTTGAGGGTTATTAATCACTGTAACATTCTTTCTTGTTCTGTTCTTTATTTATATTAATGGTAATATTTATGTATATCCAACGTTTCAATTCCTTCCCTTTGTAGGCATATAATTGAAAAAACTACTATGTAAGATAGCGGAAGGACTACAGTATTTGCTGTAGTCTTTTTTTACATATAATGTGTTCATGTCTTTTTAATTTGATGGCACTAATACACGAATTCAATGTAAAATAGGGTTGTGATACAGGGCAATACATAGGTGTGTGTGATATGAAAGATTTGAATGAACAAGTTTTTTGTTCTGGTTGTATGAGAAAAAGGAATCATGAAATTATTACTACATAATAGTGAATCTGCAAATGCAAGTGATGAATATGGCATACTGAATATTATATAATCAAATGTGCAGGATGTAATAAATTAGCATTTGTAGTCGGGTATGGTGATGAAGATACATGGAGATATATTGATGGACAAAGAGAGTGGATAGATGAATTTACAGTTTACCCAGAAAAACCAAAACAAGAGGCTTACATCAAATAGAAATAAAATATTTCAAACATGCTCCTGAGATTATAATTCATTTGAATGAACAGATTGTTGAATAATAAACATTTAATTTTGTGTACTTCTGGATTAAGAACTTTAATAGAGGGAATTTGTTCGCAATTAAAAATTAATAAAGGTTATTTATATGATGAAGAAAGAACAAAATTCTCAAACCAAGATCCTTAGGTGGACGAGTTTTCGGATTGTACGAGAGTGGTAATATATTATTTCCACAAGAATTAATACTTCAGAAGGTTAAAGGGTTTGGTAATAATGCGATACATGAAATAATCGTTCCAAACGTTAAAACTATAAAAGAAATTATTATCATTTTGTATGTCATTTATGTGTTGGGAAATCACGGGTATCTTAATAAATAAACTTTAAAAAGAGTGGAAATACCCTTCTTTTTTTAGCGATTTCACAAATCTAACAATATAATAGAAGAAAGTAAATTTAACTACCAATAAATTTACAAATATTGACCGATAAATATATGCTTTAGTTAAATAAAGTGTTTGAAAATATTGATATATAAACATCTCAATCTTCAATTTAGACAAATAACGAATTCATTGCCATGATCGCTGACAAGATTCGAATTGATATGATGGCGAGCTAAGTTAGAGCCACAAGGGATTACTGGACTTATTTAGAGAGAATTCATTGAATTTATACCGACGAGTTCATATAACTAATGTAATTAATTGAATTAAACTATGAAACACATTCATTTATGGGAAATTCCCGTTCATGGAGGTGTTTTTTTATAACTGATTTCGCCATTGAAATAGATCGTTTTATGCTTGATTGTGCGGCAAAAAGGACTAGCTGTAAAAACAATGAATTTGCACAATGATGATTTTCTGTTTGCAACTCGTAGTAACAGCCATATTCCAACAACTCAAGCATATAGAACCCTTCAAGAAAGGCTGCAGAGGTACTAGGACGTGATGATATTGGAGCTCATAAAATTTGATAAACATTCGGTTACCATCACTACAAGAAGAATAAATGTAGCTACGCTTCAAATATTGTTTAATTGATTCAGTACTAAGCATTACATTAAAATATATTGGAATTACTGCAGATGAAATTGATAAAACAATGGAAAATTTTACTTTGTAATAATAGTGATAAGTTCTAGAAACAGCTTGTTAATCACTCCGAAATTATAAGTAATATTTTCAATAAGTATATTAAACAATTTAAGTATATTTGTCTTGTAGATCATTTAAAATGCTGATTTAAGGTAATTATGCAGGGATAATTAAATATCAAAAAACTGTTTAAAGAAATCGATATATGACTGACCAGGTAGTTATACACAACCTGGGGAATATTAGTGAATATGTAGTTGTGGAGTTAAATTACTCTAGTGGAAATTGAGGATTATTTAGGATAGTTGTTGATGGATAAGAACAATCTCAGTTGGAGAAAATATTTGTGAACTAAAAAAATGTTCAAATATTAAGGATTGGGAGGACTAAATATGTCATCTGAAATGGAAGATATACATCGTACTGGTCGAGACATTAATGACGTAATAGTACACTTTGGTGGGCAAGCTGAGAGTGTTTTTAGTTCATTGGCTGAACAAGGTCGAGTTTCAATACAAAAGAAAGCAGACGAATTAGCTGCACAGTATCTTGAAGGTAATCCTAACCCAGACTATTATGATTGTGTTCAAATTGTAGCTGAGGGAGTTTTTACAGCAGGAAACGAAATAAAGGCTAGCAGTGGTTCTTGGGGAGAATCAGTAGATGCAGCACTTGATGCTGGTGTTGGAACTCCAGCGGCAAAAATAGCTTGTAAAAGAATAACAATGTCACATTAATTTTTGAAAAAGCATAGGCGTAAAAAGCTTATGCTTTTTGATATTTATAATCTCTATTATCCTCTCCTGAAATATAAAAAAGAAGAATCGATTTCTCAATCCATTCGATAGCGAATTATAATATAAAACTTTTGAAGGGTTTAAAAAATGTTAAACTGGAGCGAAAAATCAAAGTTATGCTCGAAGATAATAAATTAAAATAGTTTATCCGTTTTTTCGACGTTACGAAATTCGATCAATACTGCGACTAGGTTAAAGCTCGATTAATCTTTGATACTGGAGCTAGGAGAGAGTAATTGTTGGGAGTTGTAGCATCTGGTATAGATTTGCGGCGCAATGCATTGTTATTACGCAAAAAAGTCTGGAAAACAGCGCTTTGTTTATTATTCGCAGAAAACAGAAATCATCTTAAATCGTGATACTGGATTTGATCCATCAGCAGATTTAGGGGAAGAAATTCTTAACATGTTTTGTGGGGCTTTATTTGGGCCTCACCAAAGACTTTGAAGTCATTTGAACTAACTTTAACGCTCTTTAAAAATTACTTTAAGCATGAACTCAGAATTACAGATGCCTACTTGTTATTATATAGCTATGTGATAGGGATAGAGGTAGCTTACAAAGGACTTGTATGTAATTTTAAGCGCAAGTCCTAGATAGGAGTGATGGTTATTATTTCTATTGTTGATAAGGGAATAATAGTCTTGTTAACGTTTTAATTTTTCAAGATTTCTTCCAATAATATGGTTTGCGTTTGTGTTAGTGGAGGAATGTAAATGTGTGACAAATGAGAATTACCTTGGACATTTCATTATAAATCTCTATTATCAAAAGAATATTTACATTCTTTCTCACTATGTTTTGTCTCACCCTTAAATAGGTCAGTAACACCTTCCGCTGAAAGTACGTCTTTTTCACAAAATTGCTGAACTTGTTTTCCATTTTTAGTTATTCCATAATAATAGGTTGTATTCGGCTCATCTTTAAATATAACCATATAGTGTCCGTGATAAAAGTCTTTATTTATTAAGTACTTTGGCTCAACATAATGTGATTTTTCAATTATTTCGTCTGTATATCCCTTCTCTTCCAAATATTCTGGAACATACTTATTAGCGATGTATTTTGCATATGGATTACCATTGCTCAGTACATAAATAAAACCTGTTGGAATAGCAATGACAATAACAGTAATTAGGATACTAATTGTAATATATATCTTTTTTTCTTCATTTTACGTCACCCTTCTTTATTAACAATAATCATTTTTTACGCACAAGTCCTTGATGAGCTGTGTGATAGGCTTTGTTTTGCTTATTGAAAAATGAAATACCCCTATTATTTCGAGTAAAATAAAGCTACAAACTATTTGATCAATTTATCCACCAAAACAGCATTTAGTGTAATTTTACACTATTTTAGTATTTAGTCAATTGATAATTGCTACTTATTCGCAGTTTTAAATAATATCATTTAACGCAGTTGGGTTGAATTTATGGAAAAATAATCTCATATTCTAAATGAAGGATGGACATTTGGAGGGGGAGTAAAGATGGGGTTATTTGATGGGATAATAGGTAATGCAAGTGAAGTTAATCTAGAAAAGTTAAAGGAAGAAGTGAAAGGCTTATTAACACCTAATGAAACGATTAAGAATGCTTACAAAATAATAAGAGACACGTTTATTTTTACGGATAAAAGACTTATCTTAATCGATAAACAAGGAGTGACCGGAAAGAAAACACAATACCATTCAATTCCATATAAAAGTATTCTTCATTTTTCAGTTGAAACGGCAGGGACATTTGATTTAGATGCAGAGTTGAAAATTTGGGTTTCAGGTAATGAATTACCGATACAGAAAAGCTTTAATAAATCAACTAACATATATAAAATTCAAAGTGTATTGGCGGAACATGTATTAGGAAAGTAATAAATTAAGCGATCAACAATGCTGTTGATCGTCTATAACTTATTTCAGCGTGTGTCCATACACCCGCTGAAATAGAGGAACTCAGTCTAAGAACGCCACGTACTATGGCGATTTATCTGTGCGAAAGCGAAGCGACAGCGACAACAATAACAACAACACACGACAGAGTGATCAACATCGGATTGGCCCAAAGCCTATTCCGGACACAATAATACCGAGGTATAATTGATTTGGGGTGATAACAGATGAAAACCGTAAACATACAGCTTGACGAAAAAAACTCGTTAGAAATAACGCAGATAGAAGATAATTTATTTGAAGTGCGGCTTGGAATGAATGGAAGCATTAGCGTTTACTATATGACACGTGAGCAGCTCTTGAATTTTGATCAATTAGGCGCTCATTTGCGCATTGAGTCTATTCTGGAGAAAGATTAAGAGCCATCATTCGACTCTGTATAAATGGTTTCCGAGGGATATTTATTTAGTATTGAAGGCCTAAGTAAGATTATGAAAATTATGACAGATATATTATCTGATTTTTACGTTAGTTGAAGATTTAATAAATTTCCTGATTGTTAATAGTGAAATTTATACAATTTGGACAGTGAGATTTTGAGAACTGATTAAAATATTACTTTTGTATAGTATAAATCACCTAATTATCATATTAAAATGAAAATATTGGATGTGAATATTACTTATAAAGTATGTGTATCTTCTTTCTGAGTAGTGACAATTGTCTCTAAACAAATGTAAATAGATTGTATATACTTACAGTTAGAGGGAAGGAGGAGGTAGCTTGATTCTAGTTCGAAATGATAAATTCGAAATAACGGAAGAAAATGGCAAGGTATATATGCTTACTTACAGTGCCGGGTTTCCATTAAAAGAATTTGATAGTATTTTACGAAGTCATCCCCGACTCAAATTATCAAATTTTTCAATATTAAAAAATGTCTTAGCAACTGAAAGCGCAAGCCCTGTTGAAATTGGACGCTGGCTTCCAAATGTTGAAGCTGAAGTTGCAAGAGATAAAATGTCTGCCTCAATATTTATCTATGAAACACATGACTATATTCTAAAGAATAAAGAGAAATTAACGGAACAAATTTTGGAAACTATCAAAAACGAAGGAATTGTTCACGGCATATTAGATTTTGATATTTCTAACATTGAGACAGGAAAAGCATTTTTAATTGCTCAAGGTACACAACCAGTAGCAGGAACAGATGCACAAATTACATACTTACCTAAGCCAGAGAGAAAGCCAGTAATTCGTGAAGATGGCAAAGCTGATTATTATGACATGAACTTTATTTCTGAAATATCCGAAGGTTCGTGGTTAGGCGAGAAAATCCCTGCGACATTAGGTAAACCAGGGGAAAATGTACTAGGTGAAATGATGGCTGCAGTACCGGGTCGTGATTTTCCTATACGATATGATAAAAAATCGGCTTATGAAGTGGAAGAGGATGGGAAGACTGTCATCCGTTCAAAAATAGCTGGTGTATTAGATGATGTCAAAGGCATGATCGGTGTTAATAGACATTTGCCAATTAATGGAGACGTTGGCGTTGAAACAGGGAATCTCGAATTTAATGGCTCGTTAAGTATTAGAGGAACAGTTACATCAGGCTATACAGTCATTGCTACTGGAGATATTTCCATCGAGGGTGCCGAAGGTGTAAGCGGTGCCAAACTGATTAAATCCCTTGAAGGCGACGTCTATATTCGCGGAGGGATTTTTGGTCTAGGGTCAACGCTTGTAGAGGCAGGAGGCAATATTTTCGTTAAACATGTCAATGAAGCAAATCTAGTTGCAGCTGACAGCATTCATATAGGATCTTACGCATTGGGATCCCAGCTCACTGCCCATTCTATCTTTGTGGACGAACGAAAAGGAAAAATTATTGGGGGCCGTGCAGTAGCCAAAAATACAATCGTTACGGCTATCTCAGGAAATCGTTTAGAGCGTCGAACTGATTTAATTATCGAAAGCGTCAATAAACAAGAAAGCTATTCTATTATGCAAGAGAAGGCGGGGAAGCTTAAGCAACTGCAATCAGAAATCGCTGAGCACGAGGGGAAAATTAAAAGCTTACTGCCACACCTTAACCAAATGTCTAAGGAGCAAATAGCTACATTTGAGGGTACAAAACAAATTTTAACAAAATTGAAAGCGGATGCAGTGACCATTGATCGTGAGGTTAAACTCATAATGGATGAAATGCGTCATGCTGGAAAAGAAGAGATTATTGTTACGAAGGAAGCGCATCCTGGTACCTATATTCAAATTGGCAAAAAATCATCCTTATTAAGTAAGATTAAAAAGGGTAAATTTCTTATTGAATTTGGTGAGTTAAATGCTTAGTGAATCTTTTATTCCTGTATTTGCACATCGTGGGGCATCAGCGTATGCACTTGAAAATACTTTGAAGTCTTTTGAAAAGGCATTAGAGCTAGGGGCAGATGGAATTGAATTAGATATCCAGCTTTCAAAAGAGGGCATTCCAGTAGTGTTTCATGATCCACAACTATCAAGATTAGTAGGCATCAATAAGCTTGTGAACGAATGTACGAAAGAGGAGCTAATAAGCTTTAAACTTGGGAAGCCGTGGAGACGATTATTTTCAACGTACAAAATTCCGACGTTTGAAGTTGTTTTAGCATGGGCAAATTCTCAACAGCTCCCACTTAATATTGAATTAAAATCAACACTCCTTGATAATAAAAGCGCACTTATACAAATGCTACATGGGCTTACTTTGCCTGTTGGCAGTCATTTTTCATCGTTTCACTATGAGCTTTTAGAGATTGTGAAACAATATAAGCCAGACTATGAAACAGCACTTATAGCAACTAAAAAAATAAAATGGGATTTGCTTCGTGATTACAAAGCAATTGATAGTGTTCATATGCATAAAAGGTATTATAAACCAAGATATTTAGAGGCTTGTGTAGCGAGTGATAAAGCATGTCGTTTTTATGCAATTGATGGGAATGAAGCATTTTTAACAAATCCCCATCCTTCTGTAATTGGTTGGATTTCTGATTTTCCAGATAAAGTGATTAAGCGACAACAACGTTAATCAATGTCACCTCGGTAATATTGTTGCTGTCGCTTCGCTTTCGCACAGATAAACAATGTTGCTGTCGCTTCGCTTTCGCTACAGATAAACAGTGTAGCTGAAGATTTTGAATGAAGATAAAAATAGCTATCCAATAAGTTTGTTGAGACTTATTAGGATAGCTATTTTTATTTTTTCTGGAAGCGCGGAGCCACTTTTCCATTTTTCCGATCGCGGTGAAGTAAAAAACCTGCGAAAAAGCCAAAGCCTATAACAAAAAGAATAATGCCAACGACAAATTGTAGCCATAAAAATGGGAAAGGTGAAATGAGCTTACCAAATAATGTATCACGCATAAATTTAATGCCACCTGCAGCCATAAGACCGGGAATAAGCATTACTATAAATGCAGCAAAACGAGCCATGCATGTCCCTCCTTATTCCTAAGTTTAATTGTACCTGTGGATATTGGAATGTCAAGAAACGTTATAAAACTATGGAACTGATGAACTCAAAAATAAGTAAGACAAAACGTGATAATTGTAACTGAATCTTTAGAAAATTCTTACTTAAACAAGAAAATGTAATAATAGTTGCTAAATTGTGAAATTGTCAGTATTGTAAAATTAAATGGAGCAATATTATCCATTGTTAAACAATTTTAAATTTTTTCAGCAGGTATCCAAATACTTGGTGAAAGAATTTAAAGCCTCCGGCGGATGTCACAGAATCGGAAAACAATTCAATATAGGATGTTAGCCTAAAATCATCGCATCCATGCGAAAATGGCTAACTGACCTGCGTCGGTAAAAACGCCACGTCCTGTGGCATTACCGAAATGACCGACATCGTGTCGGCCCTCGTGCAGGCCTATGCACAAAGCCGATTCCGGACGCAGTTATGCCGAGGCATAATTGATACACTAATTATACTGAATTGGAATGGGCATTTGGGGATGCACTTTCCAAAGCAAAGGGGCGAGTTTTCATGGAAATCTTCAAGTATATGGAAAAGTATGATTATGAACAATTGGTATTTTGCCAAGATGAAGCATCAGGGTTAAAAGCGATTATCGCTATCCATGACACAACACTTGGACCAGCATTAGGCGGGGCACGTATGTGGACATATGCATCAGAAGAAAATGCAATAGAGGATGCATTGCGTTTAGCAAGAGGGATGACCTATAAAAATGCTGCAGCTGGTTTAAACCTTGGCGGTGGAAAAACGGTTATTATCGGTGACCCATTTAAAGATAAAAATGAAGAAATGTTCCGTGCACTAGGACGTTTTATCCAAGGGCTTAATGGTCGCTATATTACGGCAGAAGATGTAGGTACAACAGTATCAGATATGGATTTAATACATGAGGAAACAAATTATGTAACGGGAATTTCCCCTGCTTTTGGTTCATCAGGAAATCCTTCACCAGTAACTGCATACGGCGTTTACCTTGGGATGAAAGCGGCAGCAAAAGAAGCATTTGGATCTGACTCATTAGAGGGACGTACTATTTCTGTACAAGGTTTAGGAAACGTAGCCTACAAGCTTTGCGAATATTTACATAATGAAGGTGCAAAACTTGTTGTTACAGACATTAATCAGGCGGCAATTGATCGCGTTGTGAATGATTTTGATGCGACTGCTGTAGCACCGGAGGAAATCTATTCACAGGAAGTTGATATTTTCGCACCTTGTGCATTAGGGGCGATTTTAAATGATGAAACGATTCCGCAACTAAAAGCAAAGGTTATCGCAGGTTCTGCCAATAACCAATTACAAGATTCTCGACATGGTGATTATTTACATGAATTAGAAATAGTCTATGCACCTGATTATGTAATTAATGCTGGTGGAGTAATAAATGTAGCTGATGAATTATATGGATATAACCGTGAACGTGCAATGAAACGTGTCGAAGGCATTTACGATAGTCTTGAAAAAATCTTCGCGATTTCTAAACGTGATGGTATACCGACGTATGTAGCAGCTAATCGTTTGGCAGAAGAACGTATCGCTCGAGTATCAAAGTCTCGTAGCCAATTCTTAAAAAATGAAAAAAATATTTTACACGGTCGTTAATAACCGCTTATTCGTTGAAAGAAGTCGCATTGTCGACTTCTTCTAACTTTATCGTAAATTAATAGATTACATGAATGATTAGCATTTGTCTCACAAGGGGGAATCTATATGGCTCAAAACTATGATGTTGTCATTTTAGGCGGAGGTACAGGGGGCTATGTAGCTGCAATTCGAGCTGCACAGTTGGGCTTAAAAACAGCTATTGTCGAACGTGAACGACTAGGTGGAACATGCTTGCATAAAGGCTGTATACCAAGTAAGGCCTTACTTCGAAGTGCTGAAGTGTATCGTATGGCAAATAAAACTGCGGCAGAATATGGTGTTCATATTGAAGGGGTTACATTGCAATTCGACAAAGTGCAAGAAAGGAAGCAAGCTATTGTTGAGCAATTGAGCCAAGGTGTGAATACACTGATGAAAAAGGGTAAAATAGACGTTTATCAAGGAATAGGGCGAATTTTAGGTCCATCTATTTTCTCACCGATGCCTGGCACTATTTCTGTTGAAATGAGTAATGGCGATGAAAATGAAATGCTAGTTCCAACAAATGTTGTCATTGCCACAGGATCAAAGCCAAGAGGAATGGCGGGACTAACGGTTGATGGTAAATATGTGATGAACTCTGATCATGCATTGGAAATGGAAGAACTGCCAAAGTCGTTGTTAATTGTTGGCGGAGGAGTTATTGGAATTGAATGGGCCTCGATGCTTTGCGATTTTGGGGTTTACGTAACGGTCATTGAATATGGGCCATCCATTTTACCTGCAGAGGATGCGGATATTGTAAAAGAAGTAACAAAGCAACTTGAAAAAAGAGGCGTCCGCATTGTGACGAACGCTCGCTTAGATTCAGGATCCTTTAAAATTGAAAATGATAACGTTTTCATTTCTGCAAAAGTAAATGATAAGGATGAATTATTTGAGGCAGATAAATTATTGCTTTGTGTTGGACGTGAAGCCAATACACAAGGTATTGGTTTGGAAAATACAGAAATAGAAGTAGAAAATGGATTTATCAAAGTCAATGATTCGTATCAAACGAAGGAATCACATATGTATGCCATAGGGGATGTTATCGGTGGCTTACAATTAGCGCATGTTGCCTCACACGAAGGGGTGTCTGCTATTGAGCATATTGCAACGGGTAAAACAGAGGGACTTGATGTTCTAAATGTTCCAAAATGTGTTTATTCTTACCCTGAGGTCGCAAGTATTGGCTTAACAGAAAGGGATGCACAAGAGCAAGGTTTTTCATTGAAGGTTGGTAAGTTTCCGTTCAAGGCGATTGGAAAAGCACTAGTTAATGGAGAGACAGATGGTTTTGTAAAAATTGTTGCTGATGAAGAAACGAATGATATTTTGGGTATTCATATGGTAGGTCCACATGTGACAGATTTAATTGGAGAAGCATCGCTTGCTAAATTATTGGATGCAACGCCTTGGGAAATAAGTCAGGCCATTCATCCACATCCGTCACTGAATGAGGTGCTAGCGGAATCGGCGTTAGCGGTGGATCATCGCGCCATTCATTTTTAAGATTTGCAGTTTTTGTAACTAAAGTCTAGGGTCAAAACAAAAATCTGTTCTTGATTAACAGGTAGATTGATAAAAGTGCTCATAAAGAGGAAGGTGACGTCGTTCGAGGAAAATGTCCTTTCTGGAGTGGAATGTGCAATCAAGTACATATTTTGATGAAGAGCCATAATTACTTTAGTTATCTGTATCCAGAAAGGTGTTTTTGTAGCGAAAGCGAAACGTTCGAAAGGGGTGTTCGTATGCAAGGTGTTCAAATTAAGCATGAGGATTTAGGGTTAACAAATGAAGATGTGCTTGCAATATTCGAAACGATGTTAATGGCAAGAAGACTAGATGAACGAATGTGGTTATTAAATCGTTCTGGTAAAATTCCGTTTGTTATTTCTTGTCAGGGTCAGGAGGCGGCGCAAGTAGGGGCAGCCTTTGCTCTTGATCATAACAAAGATTATATTGCACCTTATTATCGTGATATGGGTGTTGTTTTACATTTTGGTATGACTCCGAGAGAATTGATGTTATCTGCATTTGCTAAAGCAGAGGATCCGAACTCGGGTGGGCGCCAAATGCCAGGTCATTTTGGACAAAAGAAAAATCGTATTTTAACAGGTTCTTCGCCAGTTACGACACAAGTTCCGCACGCGGTGGGTGTAGCTTTAGCAGGGCGCCTACAAAAGGAAGATTTTATTACTTTCGTTACACTCGGTGAAGGTTCATCTAACCAAGGTGATTTCCATGAAGGTGCGAACTTTGCAGGAGTGCATAAGCTTCCAGTAATTATAATGGTAGAAAATAATCAATATGCAATTTCTGTGCCAGTTGAACGTCAATTAGGCTGTGCGAAAGTATCAGATCGCGGTATTGGCTATGGTATGCCAGGTGTTACAGTTGATGGAAAATGTCCGTTGCAAGTATATAAGGTTGTGAAAGAAGCGGCTGATCGTGCTCGTAGAGGTGAAGGACCAAGTTTGATAGAGACAGTGACGTATCGCTTAACGGCCCATTCTTCGGATGACGATGATCGTCAATATCGAACTGCTGAGGATATAGCTGAAGGAAAGGCAAAGGATCCAATTTTGTTATTTGAAAAGTATCTAATGGATACTGGAGTTATGACGGAAAAACTTCGTGCTGAAATAGAAGAACGTGTCATGGCAGAGGTGAATGAAGCAACAGATTATGCAGAAGCTGCTCCGTATGCACCACCAGAGCATACTATGAAATACGTATATGCACCAGTGGACGGAGGTGACGTGTAATGGCAGTAATGTCTTATATTGATGCGATTACATTAGCGATGAAGGAAGAGATGGAACGTGATGAGCGTGTTTTCATTTTAGGAGAGGACGTTGGTCGTAAAGGTGGGGTTTTCAAAGCGACAACAGGTCTTTACGATCAATTTGGTGAACATCGGGTACTTGACACACCTCTTGCAGAAAGTGCTATTGCAGGTGTTGGTATTGGTGCTGCGATGTATGGAATGCGTCCAATTGCCGAAATGCAATTCGCTGACTTCATCATGCCTGCAGTTAACCAAATTGTTTCTGAGGCAGCAAAAATCCGCTATCGTTCAAACAATGATTGGTCTTGCCCGATGGTTATACGTGCACCATTTGGTGGTGGTATTCACGGAGCACTTTACCATTCGCAATCTGTAGAGGCACTTTTTGCAGGAACACCAGGGTTGAAAATTGTTATACCTTCAACACCGTATGATGCTAAAGGCTTATTAAAAGCAGCGATCCGCGATGAAGATCCAGTGCTATTTTTTGAGCATAAGCGTGCATATCGTCTTATTAAAGGCGAAGTCCCAGTAGACGATTACACATTGCCGATTGGTAAGGCAGATGTTAAGCGAGAAGGGGAAGACGTTACTGTTATTACGTATGGTTTAGCTGTCCATTTTGCATTACAAGCTGCAGAGCGTCTAGCAGCAGATGGTATTTCAGCGCATATTCTTGACTTACGCACGGTTTATCCGCTTGATAAAGAAGCAATCATTGAGGCGGCAAGTAAAACAGGTAAAGTTTTACTAGTTACTGAGGATAATAAAGAAGGCAGCATTATGAGTGAAGTTGCAGCAATCATTGCAGAGCATTGTTTATTTGAACTCGATGCACCAATTCAGCGTCTTGCAGGACCTGATGTTCCGGCAATGCCGTACGCACCGACGATGGAAAAATATTTTATGATCAACCCTGATAAAGTAGAGCGTGCGATGCGAGAACTTGCCGCATTCTAATATAAATGGATCTATTTCTGTTATCCACTCAAGTGGTTATAGAAGCTTTTAAACGAATTTAAGACTCTTCATCGAAAGTTCGGGATGACATTTCTTAAAACGTTATGTCGTGTATATAAGTTGGTTGGAGTTGAGACAGGGTTACTCCTCCTAGGGGGGATTGGACGCCCCTAGGAGAGCGTCAAGTCGGTACGGAAATCAACCCCACTTTATGGTGATGAGTATAGTATAAAATATGATAGTAATTTGATAGATACAATTACACCTAGGCATAATTGATGGGGGGAATAGATGATGGCTATTCAAAATATTACAATGCCACAGCTCGGCGAAAGTGTAACAGAAGGTACGATTGAAAAATGGCTTGTCAAACCAGGTGATACAGTAAAAAAATATGATCCACTAGCAGAAGTTGTTACAGATAAAGTAAATGCAGAAATCCCATCTTCTTTTGAAGGAGTCATATCAGAGCTTCTTGCAGAGGAAGGGCAAACGTTACCGGTTGGTGCAGTCGTTTGTTCCGTTGAAATAGCAGGTGACAGTGAGTTACCTCCACCACCTCCAGCTAAAAAATCAGCGGTAAGTACGGCAATTTTAAATGCAGGTGTACAAAAGAAACAGGAAACTCAGCAACCAACTACAGCTACAAGAGAATTGCAAAAAACAGTTCGTCAGGATAAAGTACGTTATTCACCAGCTGTTCTTCGACTTGCACAAGAGTATGAAATTGCCCTTGATCAAATCACAGGTACTGGTGAAGGTGGACGTATTACAAGAAAAGACCTAATGAAACTGATTGAAACAGGGAATGTGCCAACGCCTTTAGTGGAAACATCACCTGTAGTCGATGAAAAAGTTCCGCAATCAGCACCGGATACAACACATGCAGCACAAGAGAATACGAAAGCGGTCACACCTACACAACCAATGCAAGCAGGCGATATAGAAATTCCGGTAACGAAGGTGCGCCGTGCGATCGCCAATAATATGGTACGAAGCGTTCATGAAGTGCCACATGCATGGATGATGATGGAAGTGGACGTCACAGATCTAGTAGCATATCGTGATAGCATAAAGGCTGAGTTTAAGCAAAAAGAAGGATTTAATATTACGTATTTTGCTTTCTTTGTAAAAGCTGTGGCTCAAGCTCTAAAGGAATTCCCGATGATGAACTCTATGTGGGCAGAGGACAAAATTATTCAAAAGCATGACATCAATATATCCATTGCAGTCGCAACAGATGATGCGTTATTTGTTCCTGTTATAAAACACGCTGATGAAAAATCGATTAAAGGCATTGCGAAGGAAATTCATGAGCTTGCAGGGAAAGTTCGCGCCGGAAAATTATCGATGGATGATATAAAAGGTGGTACATTTACGGTTAATAATACGGGTGCATTCGGCTCTGTTCAGTCGATGGGCATCATTAATTACCCACAAGCGGCCATCCTCCAGGTGGAAAGTATTGTGAAAAAACCAGTTATTTTACCTGGTGGAATGTTCGCAGCACGAGATATTGTGAATTTATGTTTATCTTTAGATCATCGAGTTCTTGACGGACTTGTTTGTGGTAAATTCCTAAATAGAGTTAAAGAAATACTCGAAAATACAAATAAATCTTCAACGTCAGTCTACTGATGACTTGTCGGAAGCCTGTTATATAACGGTTTCCGATTTTTTTTTGCTTTGCGAGTCGCAATTTGTCATGTAGAATAACAAATAGAAACTACTAAGGGGGGAAGCTGATTAAGCGTCCGCATGTCAAACAACATGAAAAATATTGAATTTGAAAAGCCGTCCTATTCAGAATGGCAAGATGCAGCAATCAAGGCTTTAAAAGGGAAACCATTCGAGTCTCTTTTAACGAAAACGAGTGAAGGTATTACATTAGAACCTCTTTACACCCAAGAAAGTTTAGTAGCAAAACTTGGAGAAGAACTTGATAAACAAGTTGCTACGATCCGTTCCCTACAAAATAACGAAGCATTTCGAGTGGCACAGCAAATATATGCTGAAACAAGCGATGCGTTTTTCGCACAGCTTGATGATAGCTTAGCTCGAGGCAATGAAGTAGTAACAATTGATAGCCGTGTGAATTTTGAATGGACTGAAGAAGTAGTGGCACAATTAGCGACTTATTTCTCTGAATATTCGTTTAAAATTTCGGTTGAAAATTCAAATGACCCATTATTAGCAGTATTCGACAAAATAGCAGATAGTCAGCGAGAAGCTGTAAAAGGCTTCATCGTATCTAAAAATCCTATATCTTTAAATAATTTCCCGAACGTGCGCTCAGTCGGTGCGGACACAACGGTTTATCATAATGAAGGCGCAAACGCAGTGCAAGAGTTAGCTTATGCACTTGCATTAGCCGCAAAATACGCAAATCAAGAAGAAAGCTTTGAAGCGTTCACGAAGAAGTTTTATGTATCATTTGCAGTGGATACACAGTTCTTTACAGAGATTGCCAAACTCCGTGCTTTTAAAGTACTTTGGAAAGCGTTCTCATCTGCATATGGAGTATCTAATTGTATAAAAATTCCAACGATTGCTGAAACATCGTTAAGAAGCTTCTCGAAGCTGGATGTTTATGTAAACTTATTACGTTCGGCAAATGAAACTCTTTCTGGCTTAATTGGTGGTGCGGATGTCTTTACAGTTCACCCTCATGATGCATTAACGAAACCAACAGATCAATCGGTTCGTATTGCACGAAATGTATCTTTAATCTTAAAAGAAGAAACAAATGTTTTAAAAGTTATAGATCCAGCTGGTGGCTCTTACTTTATTGAGTCATTAACAGCAGATTTTGTGAAAGAAGCTTGGACATTATTTTTAGAAATTGAAGCAGCTGGAGGTATCGACGCTTACACTGCATCTGGAAAGCTTGCGGAAGAACTAGAAAAATCCTACCAAGCTCGTATTAAAGCGGTACAAACACGTAAGCAATCATTGATCGGTACAAATATTTATGCTAATCCAGCAGATGTGCTTGACAGCGCAACAAACCCAGCTTTTGCAGAAATTAAGCGCATTGCTAAACCTTTTGAACATTTACGTGCGGAAATGACAGCAGCAAATGTAACAACAGGAATCTTAGCATTAGGTACACTAAAAAGCTCAAAACCACGTGCTGACTTCGTGTCAGGATTCTTAAATACTGTAGGTCTAGTACCAGAAAAAAGTGAACCAATTGCTACAGCTGAAGAAGCATTAGCTTGGTTAAATGCTACAGAAGCAACATATGTAGTCATTGCAGGTAATGATGACGATACAAAAGAATTAGTACCAGCCATTTTAGCTGGCAAACGAGCAAACATAATTGTTGACGTTGCAGGTAAATTTAAAGACGAAGAAGAAGCTTGGTTAGCAAATGGCTTAAACGGCTTTATTTTCGCAGGACAGAACATCATTGAAAAATTAAATTCAGTGTTCGCTAGCATGAAGGAGGTCCAACGATGAGCAAGCCAAATTTTAGTGCAGTTGAAATCGAAAAAGTTTTAGCAGCAGAAGCGCCTCAAGCGTCAGAAGAAAAATTCATGACTAATGAAGGTATCGAAATTAAAGATATATACACAAAAGAAGATATTAAAGAGGCAAAGCATTTAAATGATGTAGCAGGTATTGCGCCTAATACGCGCGGTCCATACCCTACTATGTATGTAGCTCGTCCTTGGACTGTTCGCCAATATGCTGGTTTCTCAACAGCTGAAGAATCAAATGCATTCTATAAACGTAATCTAGCAATGGGTCAAAAAGGTCTTTCTGTTGCCTTTGACTTAGCAACTCACCGTGGCTATGACTCTGACCATCCGCGTGTAACAGGGGATGTTGGTAAAGCCGGTGTAGCGATTGACTCTGTAGAAGATATGAAAATCTTATTTGACCAAATTCCTTTGGACCAAATGTCAGTTTCTATGACAATGAATGGTGCTGTATTGCCAGTTCTTGCATTTTATATCGTTGCTGCTGAAGAGCAAGGAGTGACTCCTGACCAATTAGCGGGTACGATTCAAAACGATATTTTAAAAGAATACATGGTTCGTAACACATATATTTATCCGCCGGCAATGTCTATGAAAATTATTGCAGATATTTTTGAATATACAGCGAAATATATGCCAAAATTTAACTCTATTTCGATTTCTGGTTACCATATTCAAGAAGCTGGAGCAACAAATGACATTGAACTTGCGTATACATTAGCAGATGGACTTGAATATGTTCGTACAGGGCTTAAAGCTGGAATCGATATTGATGCCTTTGCACCACGTTTATCATTCTTCTGGGCAATCGGTATGAACTACTACATGGAAGTTGCAAAAATGCGTGCTGCACGCCGAATTTGGGCACAAATGATGTCAACGTTTAATCCGAAAAACCCGAAAACATTAGCACTTCGTACACACTCACAAACATCTGGTTGGTCTTTAACAGAACAAGATCCATTTAACAATGTGACACGTACATTAATCGAAGCAAATGCGTCATCAATGGGGCATACTCAATCTCTTCATACAAATGCACTTGATGAAGCGATTGCTCTACCAACTGATTTCTCTGCGCGTATTGCACGTAATACGCAGCTGTTCCTACAAGAAGAAACGGCTATGACGAAAGTTATTGACCCATGGGGCGGGTCGTACTATGTGGAAAAATTAACAGACGAGATTACAAAATCTGCATGGGCTTTAATTGAAGAAATCGAAGAGCTTGGCGGTATGGCGAAAGCGATTGAAACAGGTCTTCCAAAAATGAAAGTCGAGGAAGCTGCTGCAAAACGTCAAGCGAAGATCGACTCTAAAACAGAAACGATCGTTGGTGTAAACAAATATCGTTTAGATAAAGAAGAACCTATCGACATTCTTGACATTGATAATACATTAGTTCGTCAAAAACAAATTGAACGTTTAGAAGCTATGAAGGCGGCGCGCGATGAAGCAGAAGTACAAAAACATTTAGCTCGTTTAACAAAAGCGGCGCAAGATGGCGAAGAAAACTTATTAGCGATTGCAGTAGATGCTGCGCGTGCTCGTGCTTCATTAGGAGAAATTTCTGATGCAATCGAAGTTGTTTCAGGTCGCCATAAGGCAGTAATTCGTTCAATCTCTGGTGTGTACTCTGCAAACTTCTCAGATGAAGAGCAAATTGCTGAAGTGAAACAAATGACAGAGGAGTTCCTTGAAAATGAAGGTCGTCGTCCACGTATTTTAGTAGCGAAAATGGGACAAGATGGACATGACCGTGGTGCAAAAGTTGTAGCAACAGGCTATGCAGACTTAGGCTTCGACGTTGATATTTCACCATTATTTATGACACCTGCTGAAGCAGCTCAAATGGCTGTGGAAAACGATGTTCATGTCATTGGTGTTTCTTCATTAGCTGCAGGTCATAAAACATTAGTTCCTGAATTAGTAGCGGAGCTAGAAAAACTGGGCCGTGAAGATATCATTATTATTGTTGGAGGCGTTATTCCGGCACAAGATTATGAATTCCTTTATGAAGCTGGTGCAGTAGCTATTTTTGGACCTGGTACAGTTATTCCTGTATCGGCACAAAAGATTATTGAAGAGATTTACAAACGTTTAGGCTATGAGGAAGTGTCTGAATAATGGACAAAAATAAAGGAATGCCTGAAAGTGCGCTATTTGTTATGGACGGAGTAGAGGCAACTCACGACGGAATGCAATATGGTACACCGAAAAAGTTCCGAAAGAAAAAAGCAGACAATTTAAACATACAGGAGCTAGCACAAGAAGTACGTGCAGGCTCTCGTACACACTTGTCAAAAGCTATTACACTCATTGAAAGTTCAAATGCAACACATAAAGTGCAAGCACAAGAGCTTTTACAGGAGCTTCTACCACATACAGGAAACAGTGTCCGGATTGGGATAACAGGCGTGCCTGGTGCAGGAAAGAGTTCGTTCATTGAGGCTTTCGGAACGATGCTTTGTGAGTTGGGGAAAAAAGTGGCAGTCCTTGCAATCGATCCGAGCTCTTCTTTATCGGGAGGAAGTATTTTAGGTGATAAAACTCGAATGGAAGAGCTCGTGAAAAAACCTAATGCTTTTGTTCGTCCCTCTCCATCAGCTGGTACCCTAGGGGGTGTTCATAAAAAGACGCGTGAAACGATGCTTATATGTGAAGCGGCTGGCTATGATGTCATTTTAATAGAAACAGTTGGTGTTGGACAAAGTGAAACGTATGTCCGAGGGATGGTTGATTTCTTCTTGCTGTTAGTTTTAACAGGTGCCGGAGATGAGTTACAAGGCATGAAGAAGGGCATTATGGAGTTAGCGGATTCTATTGTTGTTCATAAGGCTGATGGTGATAATGTTCGTCTGGCTAAAAAAACGGTATCCGAGTACAAGCAAATTTTACATTTCTTACAGCCTGCAACTCCAGGTTGGATGTCCACAGCAATGCCGGTAAGCTCGTGGGAAAAACGTGGTCTCGACAAAGTCTGGGATACAATAGGGGAGTTCAGACAAATCGTTGAGGCAAATAATTACTGGTCAATCAGACGTCAAAATCAGACAAGAGATTGGTTCCAATCGATGATTACCGACCAGTTAATCGATATGTTTTATGGTAATCCAGAACGGAAAGCACAAGTGCAGCTTTTAGAACGTCAAATTTTAAATGGACAGTTGACAGTTACACAAGGTGTAGATCGTTTATTTAGCGATGAACAATCACAGAAATAATATCATCTAATATATGAGCAAGTAGGTGCACAAATTCGTCACTAACTGCTATGATAGGAGATGTATGAGCGTCGAATATCTAAAGCTAGTAAGTTTCACTTCTTTCAGCTGAAAAAAGTGAAAGCCACTGGACGCAATTATGTCGAGATATAATTGCTAATGATGACGCGATCTTGAAAGGAGCTATCGCTATATGAATATGGATTACGATTTATTTATGCAAGAAATTTTAAAAACAGCACGTGCAGAAATTGAGGCTGCTGGTTATGAGCAACTTCGCACGCCTGAAGCTGTTGAAGAGGCGTTTGCTCGCCCAGGTACAACATTAGTCATGGTAAACTCAGTATGCGGCTGTGCAGGAGGTATTGCACGTCCATCAGCAGCACAATGCGTACATTACGATAAACGTCCAGATCATCTTGTAACGGTGTTTGCTGGTCAAGATAAAGAAGCAACTGCAGCTGCTCGTTATCACTTCGGTGAAGATCATTTACCATCATCCCCATCATTTGTGTTATTAAAGGATGGACAAGTAGTAGCAGAAGTTGGACGCTATGAAATTGAAGGTCATGACCCAATGTCAGTAGTAACAAACTTACAAGCAAACTTTGAGGAATACTGCGACGAACTTTAATTTTATTCAATTATAGAAATGCTATTCATTTAGCAGAAAACTCCGCAGGCTATAAAATGTCTGCGGAGTCTTACTACTAAAAAATTCTCCGATTAGCATCGCTTTCTCCACTGATTTCAGTAGAATTGCATTTAGAATTTTTGTAATATTGGCTAAACGATTAGCTTATAGTTTTCTTTAAATTGAATAAAATAAGTAGAGTACTAAAAGATAGGAGGCAGTCGACTTGAAGAAGTTTTCAATCGGCTATCGTACATTAAAAACGGCATTTGGCGCAGCACTCGCTATTGCCATTGCCCAATACTTTGAATTAGCTTCTTATGCATCTGCTGGTATTCTAACAATATTATGTGTACAGCCAACGAAGAAAAAATCTCTTCATGCTGCTTATACACGATTTGTCGCAAGTATTATCGCAATGTTTTATGCATTTTTGAGCTTTGAGCTATTTTCCTATCATCCACTTGCATTAGCAGGTATGCTACTCATTTTTATACCAACAATCGTGTCATTAAGGGTAGCGGATGGCTTTGTCTCTAGTGCAGTTATTATCATGCATATATATGCAGCTAAAAGCTTTTCATTAGCGCTTGTTTATAATGAATTCGCATTAATGGCAATTGGTTATGGGACGGGAATAGCTATAAATATGTATATGCCAGACATTCAAAAGGAATTAAATTACTATCGAGTTAAAATTGAGGAACTTTACAGTAAGATTTTTTTAGAAATTGCCAACTATTTAAGAGAAGGCGATACATTGTGGGATGGGCAGGAAATTATTGAAGCAATTAAAGTGTTGAATAGTGCAAAATCCCTAGCGTTTAAAGATGTTGAAAATCATTTTACGAGGCGAGAAAATGACTACTACGTGTATTTTGATATGCGTGAACAGCAGCTGGAAATTATAGATCGAGTTCTGCCTAAAATAACGGCGCTTCCTGTTATAGTACAAGAGGCTGTGATCGTTGCTGACTTTTTACAAGACCTCGGTGAACATGTTCATTCAGGAAATACGGCTAGTCATTTTAGAGAAAAATTAGAGCAAGTAAAGGTAGATTTCGCCCAATTACCATTGCCGAAAAATCATGAGCAATTTTTAGCACAAGCGGCACTTTATCAATTTATTGAGGAAATGGATCGATATTTAGAAATAAAGCAGTCTTTTAAGGGAATAAAGGTAAAGAAAAAGCGCCCGCAGTAATGCGGACGCCTAGCCTTTCATTAAACTATCATCGATAGGCCGAATGCTAGAGTTGAAATTACCATGATCGCGACCATAGTATAAACTACGATTTTTTGAAATTTTTTATTACTCATATGCTCGTTCGCTCCTTCTTTTCTTATAAATAGTTTAGCAAATCTGAAAAATTTCTCAAGTAGTAGAGTTTTGACGAAAAAGTCTGTAAAATAGATTATGTACCATAACAGAAGGAGATGTCACCATGGAGAAAGTAGATCATATTGGGATTGCGGTCCGCAATCTTGATGAACGCATTACATATTATACAGAAACTTTAGGCTTAAAGCTGCTAAAAGTGGAAGAAGTAGAATCTCAACAGGTTCGTGTTGCATTCATAGATGCGGGTAATGTAAAAATTGAGTTATTAGAACCGATGAGTGAAAAAAGTACTATTCATGGATTCATCGAAAAACGTGGAGAAGGTATTCACCATGTAGCTTTCGGTGTAACGGGGATTCGTGAGCGTATGGCTGAGCTTCGTGAAAAAGGTGTACGTCTTTTATCAGAAGAGCCAGGACCAGGTGCTGGTGGTGCAGAGGTTGCTTTCATGCACCCGAAATCATCTTTCGGTGTGTTATATGAGTTATGCGATAAAAGTGGAAAAGGGGATAAGTGATCAGTATGGATATGTTCGACAAAATTAATGAGTTGTATGACCGTAAGACAGTAATTGAACTTGGTGGCGGCTATGAGCGCATCGAGAAGCAACATGATAAAGGCAAATTAACTGCTCGTGAGCGTATTGAATTATTACTAGACGAAGGTACATTTTTCGAGATCAACCCATTCATTACACACCGTACAGTAGACTTTGGCATGGACAAGATGGAAGGTCCTGGCGACGGAGTAGTAACTGGTTTCGGTAAAATTAATGGACGTCCAGTATACTTATTCTCTCAAGACTTCACAGTATTTGGTGGAGCGCTTGGTGAAATGCACGCCAAAAAAATGGCAACAGTAATGGATCTAGCAGCAAAAAATGGTACACCATTTATCGGTATTAATGATTCAGGTGGTGCTCGTATTCAAGAGGGCGTACTTTCACTTGATGGTTATGGTCATATTTTCTATCGTAATGCAATCTACTCTGGGGTAATTCCGCAAATCTCAGTTATCATGGGACCATGTGCTGGTGGGGCGGTATATTCTCCAGCAATTACAGACTTCATTCTAATGGTTGATAAAACATCTCAAATGTTTATTACAGGACCTAAAGTTATCGAAACGGTAACAGGTGAAAAAATTTCTGCTGAAGATTTAGGTGGTTCTAAAGTAAACAACGCTATAAGTGGTAACGCACACTTCCGCGCACCTTCTGAAGAAACAGCTATTGATCAAATTAAGAAACTATTAGGCTACTTACCACAAAATAATAAAGAAAAAGCTCCACGCCAGGCACGTCCAGAGGGTGACGACTATCGTCCAGAAATCGTGGATACGGTACCAATCGAAACAACTCGTCCTTATGATGTTCGTAAAGTAGTCGAGCAAATCGTGGACGAAGGTTCATTTATGGAAGTGCATTCAGAATTTGCAAAAAACGTAGTAGTTGGTTTTGCGCGTATTGCTGGTGAATCAGTTGGTCTTGTATGTAACCAACCTAAAGTATTAGCCGGTGGGTTAGATATTGATTCTTCAGACAAGGCTGCTCGTTTCATTCGTACTTGTGATGCTTACAATATACCAATCATCACATTTGAAGACGTTTCTGGTTTCTTCCCAGGCGTTAAACAAGAGCATGGTGGTATTATCCGTCACGGAGCGAAAATTCTTTATGCATACTCAGAAGCAACTGTACCAAAAATTACTGTGATTCTTCGTAAAGCATACGGCGGTGCGTACGTTGCGCTTAACTCTAAATCAATTGGGGCTGATTTAGTATTTGCTTGGCCTAATGCAGAAATTGCTGTTATGGGTGCGGCAGGTGCAGCTAATATTATCTTCGCGCGTGAAATTGCCAAATCAGAAGATCCAGAAGCAACTCGTGCAGCGAAAATTGAAGAATATAAAGAAAAATTCGCAAACCCATACGTTGCGGCATCTCGCGGTATGGTGGACGATGTTATCGATCCACGTGATACACGTATTAAGCTAATTCAAGGGCTAGATATGTTAGCGAACAAACACGAAACGCGTCCAGAGAAAAAACACGGAAATATTCCTCTATAACAATTGTACAAGCCTAGTATCCATTCGGATTCCTAGGCTTTTCTACTTTAGATAATAAAACAGTCGTATTGAATAGGAAAATATAGGTTTATTATTGGCTGATAAGAGGATTTTTTTGTTGATATTTTGCTAATGTTGCCTATTTTAACTGATTGTAGCGTAGGGCTACTCGACTCCCGCAGGAAAGCGAGTAGCCTGTAGAGGAAATCAGAGCCTTCTAATTAGGATAAAAACGGTTAATAAACACGCTTAATAATAATAGATTAATTATTAATAACAGATAATTGAAACATATTTGCATTTCATCCGTACATATATGTATGAGGAGTTGAGATGAATGGAATGGAAACAATTACAAAAAGAGCAAGGAATAATACATGCACAATTAAGAACTGCCAGTAGATTAAGTGAACAAAAGGTATTAATTGAACAGCAAATCGGGCATGCCCAACAGGAAATTGACAAACATTCTAAAGCACTCAATCAAATTCGTTTGAGACTCGATAAGTTAGAAGGCTTTTCTTTTATGAATATGATTCGTACGTGGACAGGGCAACAAGATGAGCTACGTGTAGAAAAAATTGATAAGGCAGCTATTCTTGAATTAAAAATAAATGAAGCAAAGAAGATGGATGTTGATTTGACACATGATTTGGGGCAAATAAACACCAAACTTTCTCAAATTAATGAACAAGAGTTACAAGAAGCTTTAAGCCAATTAAATGCTAAAAAGAAAGGCTACTTACAAATCTATGAGCCTGAGCAGGCAAAAAGACTTGAACAATTAGCTCATGAGGAACTGCTTACGAAACAACTACTGATAGAGATAAAGGAAGCAGAAGCGGCTGGTGAAACAGCACTTACTAAGCTTGGACAAGCAGCAGAGTCATTGCATTCCGCTAATGGGTATTCAACTTGGGATACGTTTTTTGGTGGAGGATTCTTTGTTACGCATTTAAAGCATGATGCACTGGATAAGACCGAAAATTATCTTCACAATGCTCAAATTGCGTTACAACGCTTCCATAATGAACTGCTGGATGTACATGATATGTCAACGAAATCATTACAAGTTGATACAGATGGATTTGTGAAATTTGCGGACTATTTCTTTGATGATATTTTTTCAGCTTGGTCTGTCCATTCTAAAATATCCACTGCAAGAGATCAGGTATCTCGTGTACAAGATGATGTACATAATACAATTTTGCGTCTACAGGATAAACATAACAAGGCAGATGATTATTTGCAGTCTCTGCAAAAAGAAAAAGAAGCGATCTTTTAAAACGTAGATGTAAAGTAAACTGTGAAAAGATTTTCCCTTTTTCTAACGGGTTCGGTTGATCGGGAGAAAAAAACGCTCAGTAATTTGAGCGTTTTTTTTGTGTAAAGTCCTCGTTTGACTGACGAACGTTTTTAAGTATCACCGTAGTAATCTGCAAAATGTAAAAAGCCAAATTTCCTCACGAGAAAGTTTCTTAATTCGCCATGAGTAGCTTTTTCTATTGGAGGATTTGTTAGGGAGTACGCTTTGGCATTTAATTCGGCAAATTTATCTTTATTTACTTCATTATGTTCTTTATCTTCAATAATTCCTGAAGAAATTGCGGCCTTTGGATAACCCATAAAAAATATATGTGTTCTTAATGCCATACTGGGTGTTGAATGCAACAATATAATTACAACCAACAAAGATACAATAACTATAACTTTTTTCTTCAAGTCACCACTCCAAAAAAATTGACGTTAATAATCTATAAAATATTTTAACGTAATTTTCCATTACAAAGTTCATTTAAAAACCTAACTACCAGATAAATAATACTTTTAAATTCTTGGTGATTTACATTTCAATCTATTCGTTTCCTTGAGGTGAGCAGTGTGAATTCATGAACGGTTCTGACCAGTACGTTATGAAGATAACGAAAACATGATTTGTCATGTTAGTCATCGAACTGTCCATTCTATATTTGTTCAGCCGTTTATATATATGTTAAGTGCTCATTTCCTTTCAATCTGAAACAAGGTGCTTCCAAAATTATCAGGATTTTCACCTGTATATAATTTGCGAATCGAATAGAAGTGGGTAATTACAACCATCAATTGAAAAACAATGTAATCGTTTTATTTTCCCAAACGCAGCAGTGTGCTAAAATATAGAAGATAACTATGACGTGGAAAAACACGTAAACTAAGGGAGTCCTACAACATGACAAGTCGTTTAGTAGAAGAGTTTTTTGAGCTCGTACAAATCGATTCAGAAACAAAATATGAACAAGTGATTGCGCCGGTTTTAGTCGACAAACTAACAGCGCTTGGTTTTACAGTAGAACAAGATGATGCACATACTAGAAACGGGCATGGAGCAGGTAATATACTTGCTACGCTAAAAGGTTCATTAGATATCGAACCAATTTATTTTACTTCTCATATGGATACAGTTGTCCCAGGTAAAGGGATTAAACCATCTCTTCGTGAAGATGGCTATATTGTTTCAGATGGTACAACTATTTTAGGTGCTGATGACAAAGCTGGTATCGCTGCATTATTTGAAATGGCTAAACGCTTAAAAGAGCAAAATATCGAACACGGTGATATTGAATTTATTATTACAGCTGGCGAGGAAAGTGGCCTTGTTGGCGCTAAAGAGTTAGATCCATCTAAAATTAAGGCGAAATATGGCTTTGCTGTCGACAGTGATGGTAAAGTAGGAGGAATTGTCACAGCAGCTCCATTCCAAGCGAAACTTTCCGTTAAAATAATTGGTAAAACAGCGCATGCTGGTGTTGCACCAGAAAAAGGAATTTCAGCGATTACGGTTGCTTCTAAATGTATTGCAAAAATGAAGCTAGGTCGATTAGATGAAGAAACAACAGCAAATATTGGTCGTTTTGAAGGTGGTCAGGCAACAAATATTGTGTGTGATGAAGTAACGATTCTTGCAGAAGCTCGTTCAATCGACAAAGCGAAGTTAGATGCACAGACTCAGCATATGCAGGAGACGTTTGAGCAAGTTGCTGCTTCATTAGGGGCAAAGGCAGAAGTTGAAGTAAAGCTAATGTATCCTGGATTCCGTGTAACAGAATCAGATAAAGTTGTTCAAGTAGCGATCGCAGCTGCACAGAACATCGATCGCACACCAAAGCTAGGTATTTCAGGCGGAGGTTCCGATGCTAATGTTATTGCAGGTTTTGGCATCCCTACAGTCAATCTTTCAGTTGGATACGAGGACATTCATACAACAAATGAAAAGATCCCAGTAGAAGAATTAGAAAAATTAGCAGATTTACTTGTTGAAATCGTAAAAGAATCTGCGAAAAAATAACAACAGAACCGAAGGATGTGACCGCATGGAAAGTGTGAAGGCAGTAGTTTTTGCTTGTGGTACAGAGGAATACGCAGTGCCTGTGGAGCAAGCGATTTCGATTGAAAAGTTAGAGCAAGTAACACCGATTCCTCATTTACCTAATTATCTTCTAGGTTTCACAAGAATTCGTGGCGAGCTTGTGCCAGTGCTTGATTTTGAGCGTATTCTTTATAATCGTTCCTCTAATGCTGCAACAGCACGTATTATTGTGTTGAACACGGATGTTGTGAATTATGGATTACTTGTCACAGAAGCTCGTGAAATTCTTGATTTTGATGAGTCGGTATTAAAACAGATGGGACTAGTAAATTATTCAAAAACACGCTACTTTACAGCTGTGGCAAATCTAGAAAATCGTATGATTACTTACGTTGACCCGAAAATACTTGTGAATTCATTAGAAGGTATACGTGAAATAATTAATTATTTGCACAAAATGCTTGAAAATGAAAAAGAAAACGTAGAGGCTTGAGTTTTATAAAGCTAAAAAATTAATTCAATAATACACATCAAAGTGGATGGTCTAGACAGAATTACAAATATGTGATTCTGTCTCTTTTTTAACTTTTTTCTGCCAGTGTCTTGAAGTTCATCGTCAAAACAAAGGTGGTTTCTGTTACGACGGTTACTGAGGGGGGGAGAGGTGCCGTGGACTTAGTCTGAGGTCCTCTATCTACAAGACCTCATCTTCAGAAGATATATTTCGTAAATAATTAAATAATTATTTTGGGAGGTATTCGTCACATGGATGAGAGAATTTAAGACAAAATGAATTAAAAAACAATCCTACGGGTGCTTTAAACGATGGGGTAAATAGGGGGAGTAGTGGGGATTTAAATGGTATGGGTTGGAAAGAAACGCTAGTATTAATTTTAGTGTTATTTATAGGATACATTACGTATAAATTGTTTTTCAGTTAAAGGAATATTTATAGATAATCTCTTCTATGTTTATATGTTGATATAGTAAAAATAACCTGTGTTCTTTTTTTCTAGTTGAAAGTTGTTAATAAAATTTATGCGTAATACCTACAGACATCTTCGTTTTAACGTCGTATTATGTAAGGGAAGAAAACTACTATAAATGTCCGCATCGAGATGTACATTTTTGCTTGTCTAAACATGTACACTTTCGCTCAAAATGTACTTCTCTATTCATGTGTATGAATAATTACAACTTGACTTGGAGACCTCTACTCGCATGAATCGGCAGCCAAAACCCAGCTACTACAAGGGCTGGCTAGCCGAAAAAGGCTATCATGCTCGCCACTCCAAGTAAAGTTGTAATATACATTGGTGAGCAAAAATGTACATGGTTATACGAGCGTTTTTGTACGTACTTATAAGCGCATTTATAACTACTGTAAAAGGCAAACTTCACCGAAAGGGAAGGACGCAAAGCCGTGAGTCTAAACACTATTTTTAGTGCATGATCGTCAGGTTGCCAGGTTCTGTTCTATGAGCCTCGGCAAATAGAATGGAGATGTGATTATATGGTACGTTCACTATTAAAAACAATTATTGTTTTTATAGTAACAATTGTAAGTGTGCTAGGATTAACAATGGGAAAGGTTGACGCAAAGTCCATGCAAGATAAGGCTACTTGGTTATGGGATACGACAAAGATTGTTGAAGATGAATCAGGGGTACTCTCATTTTTAGAAGGCAAACAAGTAAAGAAATTATATTTACAAATTAATAGTGATATAGAAAGTAACGATTACAAAAGTTTTATCAATAAAGCTACGACAAAAGGTATAAAAGTATATGCGTTGGATGGTTCTGCAAGCTGGGTATCAGCAGATGGCTATAAAATGCAGGATCAGCTGTTTGATTGGATACAATCATATAATGAAAATGCAGCAGTAACAGAGCAATTTTCTGGAGTTCATCTCGATGTGGAGCCTTACTTAAATAGTGGTTGGAGCTCGAACCAAGAAAAAACAATTGAATCCTATCAAGCGCTCCTCACTAGAGCCAAAGGGAGTACTGAGCAATTACAATTGCCTTTAGAAACAGATATGCCATTTTGGTTTGACGAAGTCTCATATAATAACCAATTTGGTCAAGGTTTATTAGCGAACTGGGTCATTGACCAAGTGGAAAGTGTTTCAATAATGGCTTATCGAGATGCTGCTAAAGATATTATTAAAATTGTTGAACATGAAATAGATTATGCCAAAAAAGTAAACAAATCAATTGTTATTGGTGTGGAAACAGGAGCCTCTAATGAAGGGAAAAATATTACCTTCTATGATGATGGAGAAGCCTATATGAATAAACAGTTAGCACAAGTTCATAAACAGTATGCCAATAAAACAAGCTATAATGGTTTTGCCATTCATCATGTTGATAGTTGGATGAATATGAAGCCGTAAAAAATCCTCTCCAGCGATAAGTTGGAGAGGATTATCTTTGGTATTATGAAAGTCGGCCGCTATAGTCTTCAAATTTAAATTTACGAATGACTTTAATGCCTTCTTCATCGTTATAAGAAACGATGGATGGAAGGTTTACACCATTAAACATATGATTTTTCACCATTGAGTAATGCGCCATATCTGTAAATACTAGACGATCGCCTGGTTGTAAAGGTTGTTCAAATGAATAATCGCCAATTACATCACCTGCAAGACAAGTAAGCCCGCCTAAGCGATATGTGTGAGCTAGTTCATTTGGGTGACCTGAACCGATAATCATTGGACGGTATGGCATTTCTAGAACATCTGGCATATGGCAAGTTGCCGATGTATCTAAAATTGCTAAGTCCATACCGTTTTTCTGTATATCAAGGACAGTTGCTACTAAATAACCTGTATTAAGTGCAACAGCTTCACCTGGCTCTAAATATACGAGAAGGTTATACTTGTCTTGAATGTAATTAATGATATTTACAAGCTTTTCTACATCATAATCCTCACGAGTAATATGGTGACCTCCACCAAAGTTTAACCATTTCATTTGATGTAAGACATCACCAAATTTTTCTTCGACAACTTGTATAATACGCTCTAACGTATCTGAGTTTTGCTCACACATCGCATGGAAGTGTAAGCCATCAATACCGTCAAGCTGTGACTTGTCGAAGTTGGCTAAAGTTGTGCCAAGACGAGAATTCGTGTAGCAAGGGTCGTAAAGTGCTGTTTCAATTTCAGAGTACTCAGGATTGATACGAATACCACATTCAATTGTTTTACCAGCAGATTTTACTTTGTTCTTATACTGGTTCCATTGGTTAAATGAATTAAACACAATATGATCAACATAGCCAAGTAGTTCGTCCATTTCATGCTCCACGTAAGCTGGTGCATAAACGTGAACTTCTTTACCCATTTTTTCATAGCCAAGTTGCGCTTCAAATAATGAGCTAGACGTAATCCCTGCTAAATATTCACCCACTAAAGGGAATGTTGAATGCATAGAAAACCCTTTTAAGGCAAGTAAAATACGGCAGCCTGTTCGATCTTGAATCGATTTTAAAAGTTCTAGATTTTTTGTTAATAATCGTTCATCCACTACGTAAGAAGGGGACGGAACTTTTGAGAAATCAATTGGCTTCATCGATTTAATTCCTTTGCATCTAACTCTAGGTCAAGTAATTCTGGGTTATGGCTTTCTTGCCATGGTAGACCCCATGTATTTAGTGCATCCATGAATGGATCTGGATTGAAATCTTCGACATTCCAAACGCCAGGTTTACGCCATTGACCGTTCATCACTAGCATTGCACCAATCATTGCTGGTACACCAGTTGTATAGGAAATTGCCTGTGAACCAACTTCTTTATAGCATTCTTCGTGGTCACATACATTGTACACATAATAAGTTTTTTCCTTACCATCTTTTAGACCGCGAATAATACAACCGATGTTAGTTTTTCCTTTTGTACGTGGTCCAAGTGATGCTGGATCAGGTAGTACAGCTTTAAGGAAGTGAATTGGTTGAATCATTTGTCCTTCAAATTCGATAGGCTCGATAGAAGTCATACCAACATTCTCTAATACTTTTAAGTGAGTTAAGTATTTTTCAGAGAATGTCATCCAGAAACGGATTTGCTTTAAGCCTTTAATGTTTTTAGCAAGTGATTCTAGTTCTTCATGGTATAAAAGGTAAATATCTTTTGGTCCGATTTCTGGTAAGTTATAAACCTCTTTTTTCTCAAGTGGTGCAGTTTCAACCCACTCACCTTCTTTCCAGTAACGACCATTCGCTGTAATTTCACGAATGTTGATTTCTGGGTTGAAGTTTGTTGCGAAATGGTAACCGTGATCACCAGCATTTGCATCCACAATATCAATGTAGTGGATTTCATCAAATTCGTGTTTTTGTGCATGAGCTGTGAAAACGCCCGTTACGCCTGGGTCAAAACCGCTACCAAGTAAAGCAGTTAAGCCGGCTTTTTCGAACTTCTCTTTATAAGCCCATTGCCATTTATATTCAAATTTTGCCGTTTCAGGTGGCTCGTAGTTTGCAGTATCCACATAGTGTACACCCGTCGCTAAGCAAGCATCCATAATCGTTAAGTCTTGATAAGGTAGTGCCACATTAATAACAACTTCTGGTCCAAAGGCTTTAATAAGCTCAATAACCTCTTCCGTATTGTCTGCGTCTACCTGTGCAGTATGAATCTTTGTTTTTCCGCCGTCTAGTTT
This sequence comes from Lysinibacillus zambalensis, assembly GCF_040183165.1. NCBI lineage: Bacteria > Bacillati > Bacillota > Bacilli > Caryophanales > Bacillaceae > Lysinibacillus > Lysinibacillus zambalensis. The sequence continues at coordinate 104,100 of NZ_JBEGDG010000011.1, read as the reverse complement.
TTCTTTTAGAGCGTCACATTTTGAAACAGTTCTACTTGCGATACAAATCTCCTCAAATACGTCCGAATTTTGAACACACTTGTGTACCACAACACTGGCTACTCCGCCAGCTCCTATAATCAATGCTTTACCCAATTGTCTACCCCCAAGTTCAAATAAGTATTGTCAAACAAGCTGATTATACAGAAAATTGAATCACTACTCAATCATTCTTTTTAAATTTTCTACAAAATTTTTTATTTTTCAACAATAATTAGTCGTATTCAGAGGGGAATACCACAAAAAAAGAAGCTTTTCATGAAAAAAATCCCCAAACTACTAACTGTAGAGAAGGGGAAATTTGTTTATTTTAAATCACCCGACTTATTTAGAAAAACGATTCGAAATTTGTTGTTTTTCATCCCCCCATAAATAAAAAAAGATTAGTAGTGATGTGCTTAAGAACCCCATCACAAGGGCGTATGTGCTGAGGGCCACATCCACTTGACTTTGCATAGCATATATGAAAATAGCTCCTAGTGTTAACAAATTTCCGATAATAAGTGATACAAAATGCAATCGTCTATTCAAAGTAAGCCCTCCTATTTACAGTTTACATGCCTCAAAAATGAAAATATACTTCAATTATCTCATAATTCAGAACTTTATCAAACCCTTTTTGATTTTGAGGCTTATCACTAAAACGTAGGGTTGATTTCTGTTCCGACTGGGCGCTTTATTGTTGCTGTCGCTTCGCTTTCGCACAGAAAAAACATTGTTGCTGTCGCTTCGCTTTCGCACGTTCCTCTATTGCTGATCCCCGATGAGTCACCAAGTATTAACGAAGATTAACTTCTAGTATTATGGTCTTTCTATAAAGATAGTGCTAAACAATTGATAGAATTATAGAAAAATTATTGCTATTTAGTTTGTTTTAGATTTAAAGATGGTAAAATACTTATAAGATTTTTCTTTTGTGAAGGTGAGGATTTATATAGTGATCAATCAATTTGATGAGCAAGTTCAACAAATCAATGAATTATTTATAAATGGTCATGTGAAAGAAAGCTATCAATTAGCCAAAGCACTTATAGCTAATAGTGCGTTTTCAGAACATGAATCATGTTCAACCATTCAACAGCACGTCGCATTGTTGGAAGCGAACGGTTATGCAAATATGCCTATTCCTACTGCTGAAAAAATGAAGCAAAGTGTTGAACGAACAGATGGATCTTATCTAGAGCGTGATGTACTCGCTGCATACATAGGAAGTGAGGATGAAAAGCAATTTGGTAAAGTAGTTGATGAATTGATGGTTGGATCGGCAGAGGCACAAGCGAATGCTTACTATACAATGGCCGAATATTTTGCTCTTGCTAAGGAGCATGACAAAGCACTTGTGCAATATGCGGAAGCGATAAAACTACAACCAAATAAAGCTCTTTACTGGGGAGCTTTCGCACAGTTTTTGAACCGCAATGAAGGCAGTCCGTATTTGGCACTACGTCTTATTGAAGAGGCAATTCAACTAGATAGTATGAACCCTCGCTGGTACTATATTCAAGGGAATATTTTTTTACAGCTTGTCGCAGCTACAAAAAATTTAAGCTATTTACCTGCTCTAGAAGAAGCTTGGGAAAAGGCTAAGAAACGTTGCTCAAATAAACAGGTTTCATTAAAAGTGGACATTGCGAAATCCAATGACGTGCTGTCGCAATGGAAAAAACAAATGCTATAAGACGGATGAGAAGAGAAGTTGTCCTAAAAGTTGCATGATTAAAAAATAGATTTATTGAAATAAAGGTACAATTCAAGCCTGTTAGGTGGATTTACTGTAACGGGTGGGGAAATGATTATTAAATATCAATAGAAATAGCATAATTAGATAATAAACAAGGTAGAGATTGATCATGAAACCTTTGCCTTGTTTATTATTATTTAATTAATTGAATCATATCAAATATATCTTTTCATGAAAGTCCAGCTCTTTGTTCAGCAGTATTTTGGTTAAAATAGCACTCGGTTTTTATCGATTACCGACATCTTATTATTATGTTCGAAAGCTTTCTGAATATTTTAAAGCAAGTTGCGTTCGGGAAGTTACTTGAAATTTTCGATACAGATTTTGCAGATGCTTCTTTACTGTATTTTCACTGACATATAAAAACCTAGCAATTTCAGCATTTTTAAAGCCCTTACATAAATATATTAACAACTCTTTTTCACGTTGTGTAATTTGCAATGACTCGCCTGGCTGAACATATTGATGTAATAAATAAACATTTTCAATCATCCGCTTTACATATGATAGCTTTTGACTATCCTGTGCTGTAAAGGGTAATTCTCCTTCTTTTCGTAAAAAGCCAATAGCCGCTGTTGGCATTTGCTGATTATACAGATACATAACCATTTCATCGATAAAATCATTTTTTTGTAAAAAGCGCTCAACATAATATCGCTTTTTCTTCTTTGATATTGCTTCATTTCGTTGCATTAATTGAATATCGGGTTGGTTTTTCATATTCACTGGGTGTAAAGGATCATAATATTTAAATTCATGTAAATAATTTTGTATCGTATATGTCTCTACATTGAAACAGACAGGCTGTTCATGTAATTCCCCATCTGCTACTTCCCAAAATATAGTATGTTCATATTGAAAACATTCACTCAACACTTGCAACATATTCAATTTAAAGTCTCCACTTGTTTGTTGCATATTCATATTCGAAATCCTAAACGTTGTTTCTAATAAAAACTCCACCTCTTTTTGCTCATACAAAATAATTCCTCCTTTTCTCTATTAGACTCATATATTCTCGTTCGAAACAAATTATCCTTTTGGGTAATATCGATTTTTATTATTTCAATTTAAGATGAATTTGTAAGTCAAAATTTTAACGAGGTGATCAGATGAATTTACAGGAATACGCATCATATGACGGTCTTGGATTAGCGGAGTTAGTAAAAACAAAGCAAGTGACACCACAAGAACTTACAAAATTAGCGTTACAAGGTATTGAAAAAGTTAACCCTTCGATTAATGCCGTTGCCAGTGTGTTAGAGGAACATGCTGACAAAGCGATTCCAACTTTAAATGATAATCAACCATTCGCAGGCGTCCCATTTTTAATTAAAGAAGTTGTGCTGCATGCGGAAGGTGTGCCACATAGTATGGGCAGTCGTGTTGCTGAAAATGCTGTAATGTCTGTCGATAGCGAATTAATGAAACGTTTTAAAAACGCTGGTCTTGTGTTAAGCGGTACAACCACAACGCCAGAGTTTGGCTATAATGCTGCAACAGAAGCTGTCATTTATGGTCCAACACGTAACCCATGGAACCTAGAACATAGCCCTGGTGGATCAAGTGGCGGTGCAGCTGCTTCAGTCGCAAGTGGTATCGTTCCAATCGCGCATGGTAATGATGGAGGCGGATCCATTCGTATTCCTGCATCATGTAGTGGTATCGTTGGCTTAAAGCCTTCACGTGGTCGCGTGCCAATGGGGCCTTATAATAGTGAGGCATTAAATGGGCTAGCAATTGAATTTGCACAAACAAAAACCATTCGTGATACCGCTACATTACTGGACCAAGTAGCTGGGCCAGACTTAGGATGCTACTCGATTATTCAAAGCCCAGAAATGCCTTACAGTCAAGCGATTCAGCAAAAGGTACGTCCACTGAAAATCGCCTGGACAACAGAAACAAATTCTGGTGCATTCGTTGATCCGGAATGTATCGAGGCCGTACATAAGGCCGTAAAATTATTAGAAGAATTAGGACATGAAGTAGTCGAAGCTCGACCAGCTTACGAAGAAGCACCATTTTCACGCGCAACGGTAAATATTTGGACAGCGAATATTTATAAAATGATTGTGGGGGCAGCAGAATTAACAGGTAAAACTCCATCACGCGATACTATTGAAGCAGCCATTTGGCAATGCTATGAATATGGCAAAAACTTAAAAGCTAGCGCACTTTTAGAAGCAATTAATACGAATGCACTCGTATCACGTCAAGTAGCGACATTCTTTGAAGATTATGATGTTCTTTTAAGTCCAACAATCGGCACATTACCAGCGAAAATTGGCGAGCTAAATGCAAATAATCCTAATATCTCGGCAATTGAATGGACAGAGCAGATTTTCACATACGCGCCGTTTACCAATTTGTTTAACGCAACAGGTCAACCATCATTATCATTACCACTCGCAATGAGTGCGTCTGGCTTACCAATCGGGCTACAATTCACAGGACGCTTCGCCGATGAGTTAACCCTTTTACAGCTTGGAAAACAATTAGAAGAATCAGCTCCATGGAAAGATCGAAAACCACCCGTACATGTGGGTGCAGAAGTTGTGGAAATTGCAACAACATAAAAAGTAGGTACAAGATTTTTTCTTGTACCTACTTTTTGCAATTTTACAGACATGCACGATGCTCCATTTAATTAACGTTCTTAATAGTTCCTGAACTAACTTATACCGTTCTCCATACTATGTTTATATGCGATTGTTGTTATATATTTCATTATAACAATAGTAAATCAGTGAGTTTTCAGAAGCCAAATGTTACAATTAATGTACTAAATTTGAAGGGACGATGAACAAATAATTCTATTTTTAAACGTAAAATGTATATGCATTTTCAAATAAAAATAGGATTAGTCTGTCTATTTATTATACTTTTATAAAGCTTACCTTTTCGGAGGCTTATTTTTGTACACAATAAATTTATTTACTAATCCTTCTGAAGCTATATTCAGAGGGATTTTTTATTTGTTTTTGCGTTTACATTCAAATTTAAAGGAATGGGATGATACGATGCATAGTAAAAGATAAATCTTCGAAGATATAATTCAAATAATGAAAAGAGATTATGCGGGTTTTTTAGATAAAAAGCATAGTAACTGTCCTGAAAATTATGTCATTACAGATGATATGACGGATAAAGATTTTGTAGAAACGATACAGTCCTATTTACTCGATTTTAAAGATGGACATTTATCATTTAAAGCGAAAAAGACAGAAATGCCGAATAGAGGATTTAAAGTACGACGCTATCAAAGGCGTAAAGCCACACATCTATATACCTTGGACACCACAACATTTACATGAAGATATTGATCTCAATTATGTTTTACGTTTATGTCATCAAAATCAAGAAAAATCACTTTAAGGAGATTGCGATATGCGGTACATAATAAAAAGAATTTACCCAACCGAATTAAAGGAAGTTGCCCATTTTATTGCACAGCTAAATATCGAAGAACAACATAACATTGGGTATTGTGGTCAAAATGAACAAGAACTATTGAGTACATTACAGGAAGATTTTATCGATGGTGAATTTACATCGATTGTAGCTGCTTACGATAATGAACATATACAAGCACTTATTGGATTAGATATAGACGGCGATTCAACTGAAGTGTGGGGACCATTTTCTATAAATGAAGATGTAACAATCCAAGAGAAATTACTTTGCACATTGCAGCAGATATATCCACAAATTTCGAACTTTTATTTCTTCATTAATGAACTGAATACTCGACAATTAGCATTTCTGGAGCAAATAAACGCCAATAAAACAGGTGAGCATTTATTACTTGGAGTTTCGAAAGATTCTTTTGAAAATGTAGTTGCTATTACTAGTCGTTATTATAAAACATCGGACTATGAGCAATTTAAAAAGATTCATTCAAATGCATTTTCAAAAACGTATTACGATGCAGATACAATTTTAAATAGAGTTCAATTAAATAAAGAAAATGTTTTAAGAATTATGGAAATGGATGGGGTCGTTCAAGGATATGCTTATTTTGAGATGGACTTAACGGCAAAAGAAGCCCATTTAGAATATATAGCTATTAATCCTAAATACAGAGGAAACGGAATAGGCACCAAGCTACTAAAAGAAGTTTTAACAGAAATGTTTCGATTTGATGAAATCTCTCATATAACACTAAATGTAAATAATCAAAATGATCAGGCAAATCACGTTTATTTTAAAGCTGGATTTAAAAAGAAAGCGACTTTATGGAGTTATTGTTTAAAGAAATAAAGTAAATTTTAAAGTCTAAGTTGAAATTAATAGTAGCATAAGATTTTCGAGCTTTGAGCAAGTTTTAAAACTTCTCCCTGACTTTGTTACACTAAAAATGGTTAATTCCTATCAAAAAGAATCACCTAGAACATTGTTTTGAAAACGTTCTAGGTGGTTCTATTTTTGACCGCAATAACTTATGATACAATTCTCTTCATCTTATTTACTGATGATTTGGACTTTATTTAAATTTCAATTGATTGTCAGCAGTAAAATAAATTGAAAGGGGAAGTTATAGTTTGATTGATTATTTTGAACGTAAAATTAGATTAAGGGACTTTGAAGTGTGGGCTGTTCGAATTGGCGATCAACATTATGCTTTAGCCATTTTAGATAAATTTCGACCTGCCACATTTGATGATTTTGAAATTCCAGATTTTATTTGTGAAGAAGATGACCAGTGCGCAAACTAAATCTCTGCTACATATTTCTCTGATGAAGCTGTTAAAGATGAACATAAAGAAATACTGCGTGAATTTGCACAAATGCTTCAGAACACATAGCTTTGGCACATTTTGAAGTAATTATAAAGATTTATCAAGAGAACCCTGAAAAAGCTATAGAACAAATGATATTAACGAAATATGATTTTAAAGAAACAGATATGTCATTAGTTAAATTATTGCATTTTAATCAAGGGTAGAGGGCGTTAGCTCTTATTCAATTAACGGGGCAATTTAGTTGAATAAGCATAACTCTTGTATTTAGTTGTTTTTCCATATGCTGTATAATTTTAAATAGTAATATTTAACTTTTAGTATTTCTAATAAATGATTTCGGGAGGGAAAACTTGTTATATTTAGCTGTATTAATTGGCATCATTTCAATTGTAATTACGGATAAGCTTACGCAAGCTTTTAAATTATCAAGCATTTGGGGGCCATTTGGTCAAATTTGTGCATCACTTGTAATAATAATGGTTGGCAAACTTGAGGTTAGTTATATTAATCTAGGTAATCACTTTGAATTAGGATATTTGACGATTCCGTTTACTTTATTATTTCTTGTAGGTTTTACAAATGTAATGAATATAGAAAAAATGCAAAATCCTTCAATATTGCTATTGCCATTCATTTCTTTAGTTTGTTTCTCAATGTCTGCTTTCATCATAGGCAATTCATTTGTTTTAATAACGGGAATTTGTGCCAGTTTAACAATTATGTTTATTCTGCTATACGGCTATTTTTCAGGTAAAGCATTTGTAGGAAGAACTCTTACTACGTCAATAGGCTTCGTAATAGCAGTACTTTCAATATCCCTTATTAAAATATCTATTATAACAATTTATATTCCGATATTTACTTTAGCAATACCATTCACTTTATATTATTTTATTAAAGATAAATTTACGAGTATACAATCAATTAAAGTTAGCACTTTAACAGCTATTTTATTTGGTGTATTAATGTTCATAGTTCCTTTTCATTTAATGTGGTATTTCGTTGTTGGGTTAACGATTATTTTGATTATCACGCAATTTTCACGTAAATACCGCTTTATTTAGAAACTAAAGTTCTTTTTAAACTAACGGCGCTGTTTATTTTAAGAAAGAGTAACTAATTCCTATTCGATGCTGTTTGAACCAATGATTTTATGAAAAACTAAATAATTTATGTTCAGCTAAAGGTTCCAGAATAGTTGAAGTACGAAGCAAAGAAATGGAGTAATTATTTAAAAGCGTGTTTTGAAAAGGATTGATCAAAACACGCTTTAATTCAATTTGAAGCATCCTTTAATATGACCCTTGCTCGATTAGAGCGCCCTTTAATTGAATAAGTGGTGATGAATTCTTTATTATCGGCTGGCTACTCGGGGAGTTCTATAAATTAATTTCTTCGTAAGCTTCAACCATCTGTCAACCAATTCCTTTATTTTGAAATTAAATTTAAATCATCTAGTTCATTGACTGAATTTTTCGGTATATCTCGTAGAACTTTTTGTCTTTCGTAAACAGCGGAGTTCATTTCGTTACATGTAGCTACCTCACCTTGATAGATACCAAAATTAAACCATGTTGACTCATTATCCCGAATGAGAGTTAGATGATCGAAGATGTTTTCATCATGGAAAACGATTTTTTCATAATCATAAAGATTTACAACACGTAAATTAGAGCACATCCATTTATACTCATCGCTATCAGTATTTATTTTTAAAATTTTTGCAGCTTCTTGGTGAATTATCTCTCTTCTAATATATGAGTCTTCAAGTAATACTACAAAACCAAAAATATTTTCGATGTAGAACTCATTATTACTTTCAAAAGGGGAATATTCTTTTGAAAATTTATTTTTTATATGTTTGTATAAAGATACCAGATGTGTTGTTAATCTTGATTGAGTCTTATCTATTATATCTGTTTCGAGATTCCGTATAGAAATTCTAGGTGACATACTTTAAATATAGTGGCGATGGTAGTGAGTACCTCGAATCAATAAATTCTAAATATGATTCTTCTAAAGACAAGCTTTATTTTGAGCAAGGTTTTCTAACAGAGTCTGCAACAACTAGCTTAGAAAATGATTTTAATGCAATTGTAAGAGCAATGTTCTCTGGAGATAAAATTCTCTAGGATAATATTGATAATAACCCATCTTTAAATGGAAAATTAGATTTAGCTATAAAGTTCTATCATTCATTAGACCCTATGTTTACGAAAGAATACTTCAAGAATCTATAGGATATTTTGGATATAGTTAAGTCTGATCTTTGGTGAATAATTTATAATATAGTTGATAGATGTAAAGTTCAAAATTAATCGTTCTAAAAAGAAGGGATTATCTAGAAAGTGGACAGTCTTACTAATTTAGTTGGTCTGTTTTTTCTATTTACTAAAATAGTTAAATAATGTGAAGTTAATTTATGTCCTGCTCCGCTTAAATGAAAGGTTGAGTTTCTATGGTTGGTTTACGGACGGACTGGTGACAAAAGTCTTAGAACTCAGACAAGCAGTTTATAAAAAGAACTACCTAGAACTAAGGACTTTTAATAATTCAATATCATTTATTAATAAATGTAACTACTAAGGTTATAAGAAAAGTAAAATGAGGTGAAAAATTTGAAGAACAAAGAAGATTTTTATGTTGATATTAAAGAGAGAGCGCTAAGTATACATGAACAATACCAATTTCTTATGAAAGAAGTTTTAAAAAATGAAACTTACATTTCAAGATATAACTTGAAATTCTCCATTAAGGAAGATGCAAATTTAGGAGGTAAGGCATGGTGTGATAAATATACAGATAATATACAAATAAATAAGGGAGTTATAGATAACTTTTTTGACTATTTTTATGGATTTACACAAATGCAAAGTGAAAATTTTTTGAAAAAAATGCAGATTAATGACGAAGAAGATGTTGGAGTATCATATGAGTTTTTGAAATTCGATGATAATGGAAACGCTAATATTTTTGATAGTAAAATTATAGATTATAAATTAGCAGGATTACTTACTATTTTTGTATCACGCTTTATTATTACTCATGAATTAGGTCATTTACTTAATGGGCATTGTGAATTCATAAATTCAAAAGATAAAAAAAGCTTACAATATATCCCGATGTTTGAGACAGATAATAATCAAAATTTCAAAAACGTTTCCCCACTAAATTATAGAACGCTAGAAATGGATGCAGATGCGTTTGCTGCAACAGATAATTTTAGAAATTTGATTTTACTTTATGAACGCTTTGAAGAAAAGGTGGACAGGGATTTAGATATAAAACCGATTGAATTATTTTATTGGTGGTCATTTGCAATTAGAAGTAATTTTTTAATAACACAAAGAATCTTAAATGATGAGGAATATAAAACTAACAAAACGCATTTACCAAGTGTGGCACGCTGGATTTTAATATTAGGTTCAATGTTAAATCTCATAGAAAGCGATACATATAAAGTAAACTATAGGGATGGAGATAACAAACAGAAATTATTACAAGGATTAGCAGATGGATTTATATATGCTGAAAAGTGTTATAATGAAAACTTTTATACAAATTATAATTGTATAGAAGAAACTATTAATAGTACAGATTATAAACATTATGCAACAGAAACTCAAAAAAACTGGGAAAATCTCCGAGATGAATTGGATAATTTTTCGAGATTACCTCTATATAAATCTCGCTGATATTGTATATATAAATATGATTAGAGAGTTGCTATTAGGTAGAGAGTTAAAGTAGATTAATAGTTTGTACCTTTTTCAATATAGAACCTCATTTAGACATGTTTCGGTGAACCGGATCATAAGTAAGTGCGGTTTTTGAAAAGAACCACCTAGAACGTTGGAGTGTCAGCGTTTTAGGTGGTTTTCATTTATCCAAATTCAATAATGTCAGTTTTAATAAATGAGGGTAGTAACTTTTGTACATCTTCTAATGTTGAAAAGCGATTTTCGTTTGAAAAAATATCTGTACCTTTGAAGTCATGACTAAATAAAAAAGCAGTTGTTGGTTCGTTAAAATGAATGCAAATAGTCTCCTCTATCGAAGCATCTATCCCATCTGTACGTTTCGCGTCCCAAATTCTGCTTTCTACCATAAAAGTGCTTTTTCGATTTGACCAAATAGAGCTCATATTATAATTATGCTGCCAAATCATGATAGGAATTAGGCGCATTAGTTCTTGATGATTTATGACAGTAATCATTAAATAAGTGCTCTTTTTTGATTGATAAAATACTTCAAATGGTAGCTGTGCATCATGTAATTCTTGTTTTAACTCTTCAATAATATTTCTATCACTCTGCTCGAATAAATAATAAAGTGGAAATGTGGCTAAGCTTTCTGTAAATAGAGCAAGTTGTTCGTCTGTATAGTCTGGAAAATACATTTCGCCAATATTAATGGCGTATTGAATGCCTTCATTTATAAAAAAGTAATAGCCTCCAGTTGTAGGTGCATTTTCATAATACTTTTTGGGTAAAAAGCCAATCTCTAAATTCATTACAATCACATCCTTAGATTACAGTATAAATCTGATTGGAAAAAACCGCATTTATACATATTATGTAGAACCGTATCAAAAATAAGTGCGGTTTTTAGAGGAGTATCATTCACGAATGATGCTCTTTAATTTTGTTTTAGAACCATTTTCAAAAATAAATTCCTATTACTGTCAATGAACTGTGACCTACTTTGTTGAAAAAACTATTTGAAGCAGCTAATTTATCTTTAAATAGATTAGCTATTAACCTACATTAAATGTGGATTGTTCTTCTTGGTTAGCCTTAATAGGCTTTCCGTCCTCATAAACTCTTTCTTACTCTTTCTATAAAATAAAGAGGGTAGAATCCGATATTATTTTTGAACAGCTCTTATTAGAGGTATTAATAATATGATTTTGAAGGAGAGAACGATGTTTAAAAGATTTAATATTGTTTTAATAGCTTTCATTACAACGACTTTTTTGTTTACATCTCATAATACTGCTAGTGCAAACGACACTATTAAAGTATTTGTAAACACTAAAGAAGTAGTATTGGATCAAAAACCTATAATAACAAATGATCGAACACTTGTACCACTTCGGTTTGTATCTGAATATTTAGGGAATGGTGTGAAATGGGATTCGAAAAAGAAAGTAGTCACTATTGTTTACTCTATCGAAAACACTAACTACACTGTTGTTTTACCAATTGGTCAAAAAACGGCAACTATAACTTCAAGTTCTTATTTGAATAACCATGGTGTAGAAGAAGTAGAACATATTCAATCAGATGCACCTAGTCAGATTATTAATGGAAGAACTGTAGTCCCTTTAAGATTTATTGGGGAATTGCTTGGAATAGATGTCCGTTGGGATTATCAAAATACAGATATATATATTTCTAGTATAGGTGTGAACTTGATCCCATCTGATTTTGAAAAGGATGTTTATGATAAAGAATTGCGTAAGGTGAGAGATTTTGGTAAACCTACAGTCAATTATGAAAAATTTCTAGCTCTTGATGCTGATCATTTTAACTCAATCGATCTGGATTATCTTTTTGCTAAAAAGCCTAGTGTTGACATATTTGGGGCTCCAGAATCATTCCGTGATGGCATCAATGAAATTATAATATCAGGGCCCATTAAAACAAATTATTTAAATATGATGATCTATAAAGGAAAGGATCTACCGATTTTAAGTTACCCAGATGTTACAGCCGAAAGTACGGCTACTATTATAGAAGGCATGACCTATGATGAAGTAGTCAATATATTTGGTGGTCCTGGAGTATTATCAGGTAAAGGTACTCTTCGAGAGGAATACAAATGGGTATCGTCCACAGAGAAGGGCGAAGCATATTTCACATTTGTTAAAAAGAACAATTCTCTTTATGTTACGCCATCTCCATTCAGATCATATTCTTGGGAAAAATTTTATTGAGTTTGACAATTTATTGAGTTTCCTCTAAAACAAAAAGGAGTCGACCTATATCATCTGCGGTCGTCTCCGTTGGCTGGGACTTAGAACTCTTATAACAAGCGAAGCTATGACGCTAGGATTAGGGGGGCTAACTATGATTCTTGGTCTGGATAATTCAAAAGGAGAAAGCCAAGTTCAAGCATTCTTAGATAAAGGCAAACCATTTCGTAAAAGTTTTAAGCAGGAAACAGGAGAAGGTACATACTGTTCGGACAAGGATTAAAGGTCCATTTTGCATTAGACAAAACAATACTGGAGAGTGTACTGTACGTTTATTCCTATTAGAAAACCGTTCGTTTTATAAAGACCTATATTTGAATAACATCAAAAGCAAGGAGGCAAGCTCCTCAGCCACCACAAGCGATTTTGTTCGAGCTTGCTCAGGGACAAGGCGTTGGAATCTGGAAAAAGAATCACTTGTAGAAAGTAATCCTCATGCAATAGATTTTATTATTTCTTAAAGCATTAAAAAAGCGTAAAAGCTTATGCCCTTACGCTTTTTGTATAAATTATTATTTACTTTCTTTTGTTGATGTATCTGCATCTTTAGTCGTTGTATTTGTTTCAGTTGGTGTTTCAGCAGCAGCAAAAAACTCATCTAACGCTGTTTTTATATCTTCATCTTTAATCTTGATATCAGCATCTTTCATCATTTTCGCTACTTTTGTTAATAGCGTTGAAGGTTCCGCTTTTGCTAGCTTTAATTGCTTTTCAAGCTCGGCTTTTTTATCTTCGTATGATTCTTTAATCTCACGCTTGTCCGTCACTTCGATGATATGATAGCCAAAGCTAGATTTAATTGGATCGCTGATAACATTTTTTTTCAATGCGAAAGCACCTTCTAAAAACTGTTGATCCATATTAGTTGCTTTGTTAAACCAACCTAAATCCCCACCAGTTGTTTGTGCTGCTTGTTCAATAGAATACTCTTTTGCAACTTCTGCAAAATCTTTTCCAGATACAAGTGCTGCTTTCACCTTTTTAGCAGTCTCTTCATTTTCTACTACTATATGACGTGCTTGGATTTCATTTTTAATATTTTCGTATTTAGCTTTAATATCATCTTCTGTTACTTCCACATCTTCAACTAACGCCTTTTCTTTTAACAAGTTAAGTTCTAGGAGTTTTTTGTACGAAGATTCTGTATCTCCTTGTTGTGCAATGAGGGTTTCGAAATTATCGCCATATTGCTTTTTGTCAGCTTCTAATTGAGCGTTTACTTCATCTTCTGTCACTTCATATTTCGCTGATAGTACTTTTTTAATCATTAGAAATTGAAATGCTTGATTTCCCGAAGATGCTTTCATTTCTTCATATAAATCATTTTGAGTGATATCTCCAACTTTAGAAGTAGCGATTACTTTGTCATTAGTTGCTGAATCATAACTACAAGCGCCTAATGCAAGAACTGATGCTGCAAGTGTGAATGTTAATACTGTTTTTTTCATGGAATTCTCTCCTAACTTCTTGTTGTTGCAGTTGTATAACAAAAACCTAGCTAATAATACTTCAGGACAACCGTTTAAAATTACCAATCATTATACGATTTTCCATCCAAAAAGGTTTCTTACAAAAGATATTTTAAGGTTATTTTAAGATTAGGGGATAGGGAAAGTTCAAAAGTTTAATAGCAGAGGAATCTTGATGAATGGGATACTAAGACTGGATGGCAACACATTGACAAAAAGGCATGTGTCAGGGACTGATGCTACTAAAGGAACAGCACTATTTCCATCTCTAATTATTCCAGTGAAGTGAATCCTACAATTAACATCGAGACAGATACAATATGTTTCTAGTGTTCTCGTCTGTTTATTGACATGATGGGGATTTTATTTTGTTCGATGCCTACAATTGATTAAAATTGTAGGCATTTATTTATTTGATTTTCTACATAATGAACTGACTTGTTGTCTATTGTAAATCATATGCCAAAAGTAAAAAAATTAATCAAAACAATGCCAAGATTTATAGGCAAATTCAATTGAAATCAATATAACAATTTTAAATACATTGGGTATTAAAACCAAGTTGCTTGAGAGGGTTGCTATTACTGTGTTGGCAAATATACCGTTAAGAAATTGGCGAAGATATACTTAAAATCACAAAATTTTATATAATTCCATGCTACTTGTAATCGTTCATTAGTCCTTCATCCATTATAACTTCTACCATATTTGAAGACCCCATCTTAAGTTTAGGTCTACGCTTTGAGCTCGGTGTACTATAAAGCTCCACCAAAAAATTACTTAAAAGCATCAAAAAAGTGAACAGCAATCGGAATAGGTCTCCCAATACCATCATACAAATAATTTATAAAATAATAGCATGGAGATGAATAAATATTAGTATAATGTTCTATTTATGTATTTTTATGCTATAATACAACTATAAACGGACGTATGAAACATATTCTATTGCATGAAAGAAGTGTTGATTTGAGTTTATATGTAGCGTATGTGTTGATAGGACTTGCGATTGCCATGCCTGTTGGAGCCATTACAGTAGAAATGACAAAGCAAGGACTAAAAAATGGGTTTATGCACGGTTGGGTTGTCGGACTTGGTGGTATGACAATTGATATTGTCTTGGTTTTTGCATTATATATGGGACTAGCTACCATTTTAGCAATGCCTATCATTCAAATCCCTATGTGGATTATAGGGGCTGGATTTTTATTCCTTTTAGGACTGGATTCTATCAAAAATGCTGATCATGATATTACGCTTGCAGGTGAGAAAGTGACAAAATCATTTTTTACTTCTTATCGTAATGGTTTACTAGTTGCAATTTCGCCTGGAAATCTAGTATTCTGGGTAAATGTTTTTGGTGTTGTACTAGCTAAATCATATGGGCAAGGGGAGTCATCGAACTTTCTAGTGATTGCTGCAGGTGTTTTAAGTGGCATATTGTTACATGATATAAGCTTGATGGCCATTGTTTCGGTTACCAGAAAAGCGATGAGTCGTAAAGTTATTAAATCGCTTACAATGGTAGCGGGCGTATTACTAATTGGATTTGCTGGATATTTTATTTATGAATTTATACAAGCTATAAAGAGCTATATATGAGAAAAGTGCGATCCCAAAAGATCGCGCTTTTTATTTGTGCGCCCGGCATGCATATGAACTATAGGGTGTAAGTCCCGAACCCCGAAGACAGAAGTAGAGGTTAGCCAAGAGCAAGGGTGTCCGTGGCGACGCGGAATCTGAAGGAAGCTGGAGGCAAAACACCGGTCCGAGGAACACGAACCACATAGAAGGCTAGGTATGATTGGATGAGTTTGCATATCAAAATAAAGTCCTTTCTGTCGAAGGTCATATCGAGTAAATGAGGCGGATAGATGGTGTGAAAGTGCATGTGCTTACCCGGGGAGGTCTGATGGAAACGTGAAGTACCCTTCATAAATTACTTGGTGACAAGTAGCTGAACCATCAGAAGTCAGCAGAGGTCATAGTACGATTGGGTCTAGAACTAATCGGAAGGACTGAACAACTAAGAGAGAATAGCCCTTGGCATTCCATCTTGAATGAATAAACACAGAAAACAGAGAAACCTCACGCTTAGAAAGTAATGGTGAAGTCCATGAGGGTATTTGCGGAGGGTGCAGTTCAGGTGGGCATAAGAAGACAAGCTATTCACGGAAAGGAACGAAATGGTGATGTTGAATCAAATTCTAGCACGTCCGAATATGATACAAGCATTAAAGCGAGTGGAAGCGAATAAAGGAAGCCAGGGAGTAGACATGATGCCCGTACAAACCTTACGTCAGCACATCCTCGAAAACTGGGAATCCATTAAAGCACAAATTCTAGTGGGAACCTATGAACCGCAACCAGTACTTCGTGTCGAAATCCCGAAACCAGACGGCGGTGTGCGTCTATTAGGAATCCCAACCGTGACAGACCGTTTGATTCAACAAGCCGTTTTTTATGAGCGAAAGGTATGGAGAGAGCTATTAGTCATTTGGGAAACTATTTTGTCACATCAATGCTAACAGAAGAAATACTGGATCCAGCAATTATTGTCCAGCATGAACGAGCGAAGGATATGCTTGATTATTTACATACTCATTATCAGGAAAAGATATCTTTAGAAAGTTTAGCTGCACATGTTTTTTTAAGTCGTGCAGAATGTAGTCGCTTTTTCAAAAAAATGATCGGCATGACACCATTCACATATTTACTACACTATCGTCTTCGTAAAAGTATGGAGTTATTACGTGATAGTGAGCAATCCATCACTACAATTGCTACAACTTCAGGCTTCAGTACAGTAAGTTACTATATTGAAAAATTAAAAAAATATACAGGATACTCCCACATGTTTATCGTAAACAGTTTTTTGATAAAGGATAGAATTGAAGTGGAACAGAATCGAACATTCGCTATTGCAATGAATCGCTTGATCTTAGCGATTATTGGAATAGACCGTGCTGTTTATCGTTGGGCCTATTGACAATAATAACTATATAAAATAAAGTAAAGTTAATAGTAAAGATACCTTTACTATTAACTTTACTTAAAGGAATGAATGAGTTATGGCAAAGGATGAAGAATTTATTTATAAGCTTGTGGAGGAGATAAATGAAGCTATTTATTCGATGGATAGTCATTTCATAAAGCTACATCAAAATCTAATCAGTGATGAACTTTCTCCTAAACAAATAATTTTATTAGACTTTATTAACAAAAATAGGCTAGTGACGATAGGGCAAATTGCGAGTTATATGAATATAACTTCTAGTGCGGTCGGACAGCTAGTTAGTAAACTTGAGGAACAGCACTATGTATCCCGGAGCATTAATCCGGAAAATAGACGTGAAATATTTGTGAGTCTTGAGATGTCAGGCATTAAGTATTTTGAAAGAGAGGAAGAAATAAAACGATTTATTATCTCGAGATATTATTCAAAGCTTGAGTTAAGTGAGATTGTGCAATTAAAAGAGGTTGTTCAGAAGTTAAACCAAATTGTATTAAAGGAAGGAATAATACATGAAATAAATGATAAGGGAGAGATTTAACATGATTGCATTAAAGAAAAAGCAAAATATATTTCTAGCATTTTTGTTAGTCGTACTTGCCAGTAATTTTGCGCTTTATAACACTGGGCTCGGCGCATCCATTTTACCACCTGAAACAAATGGTGTTGTTATGGGCTCATTAATTGATTTTGTCCTTATTATGCCTGCTTTATTTCTGCTTTATAAACGAAAGTTTTCTATAAAACAAGCAGTGCTTTTAGCAGCATCTGGTTGTATTGCAGCCCGTTTTATTATTCCAATAGAACATCTACAGCCATTTGTTGCGGTGACTTGGGCTGGGTTTGCGATTGAAGGTACGATTATTCTATTAGAAATTTTAATCATTGCAACGCTTGTTCGCTATATGCCGAGAATTTTAGCGGATGTACGTTCAACTACTTTACCAGATTTGTTCTCATTTCCCAAAGCAGTTGAAAAACATGCACCGAAGCATCCTATTATCCAAGTGTTTTGCGCAGATTTTGTAGTATTTTACTACGCTTTTGCAAGTTGGAAGAGAAAAGAGCAACCTGGTTTAACCTTGCAGAAAAATTCGAGCTACATTGCCTTTATCATCATGCTTATCCATGGAATCGCCATTGAAACAATAGGGATTCATTGGTGGCTACATGAAAAATCACTTGTTCTTTCTATTCTATTGCTTATTTTAAATGTATACTCTGTACTATTTTTTGTAGCGGATATGCAGGCTATTCGTTTAAATCCTGTTTATGTAACATCTGATAAACTGTATTTGTCATTAGGATTGATGAAACGAGCAGAAATTCGCTTCGATCAGATTGAAGAGCTTGTTGAGGATAAGGAGCAGTTGGAACGAAAATTAGCTAAAGATACAATTGATTTTATAGCACGTGATTTTGAAGCGGTATATCCACAGTTTATATTGAAAATGAAGGAGCCTGTGGAAGTGACTTTTATGCTGGGGATTAAAAAACGTTATAACAAAGTAGCCATTAAAGCTGACCAAGCACAGGAATTTAGAAAAATGCTTCTACAAGGAATGGAAGATAATAGATAATAAACAACAGGTGCTAGCAAACTAAGCTGGCACCTGTTTAATTTGGACAATCAAAAAATAGGGGAAATTATTTGTTAAAACACATACCATTTATATAAAAGTCAGGACGGAAATCAACCTCACGTTTTGAGCCCTAAATTACAAAAATAATAATAAAAATAATAAGAATACACAATAACGGCAGATCGACAAATCCTTTAAGTAATCGCCTGCTAGCTGCATGAATTTGTTCATTGGATACTTGAAAGATTGACCAAATTTTGTGCTCTAAAATTTGCTGGATTATCGATTGCATCAATGACCGTATAGTAAAATAAAGAATTCCAAGCATAATTATTTTCGCCCATGTTGGCACAATAATGATGAGCCCAATACCACTCAATAAAAAGCGAAGATAGCCAAAGAGATATTGTTTTTGGCGAAGCATCGTTTTGCATACTAATTCCTCTATTAAATAATCGGAACGTCGAAACATACGCTTAGAATTTTTCCATAGTAGGCGAGGCTTTTTTAATTTCGGTACTAGCTGACTTCGAAGCTCAGGAGCAATTTGGAATAAAAGACTTTGCCATTTATAAAATGCTACTTGATCGAGCTCCACCTGTTGATCAAAAAACTTAGTGCTAAAGACATAATGTTTATTATAATAGCTTGTGCAATAAACAAGAAGAATTAGATAAATAAGTGAAGTAATAATAATTGGTACATACAAAAAGCAAACTGTACCTAGAATGCACATAAAAATGTTGCTTACTAGTTGCTGCCATTTACGAAGTTTTAATTGAAAAAGTAACTTCATAAAATTAGTCGTAAATAGTAGCAATAGTAAAGAAAGCAATTCCAATATCGTTATATGGTGAATGATTATAAAGATGGGCGCTAATAAAGCAAGGCCAGTACCTAGTAAAATTAGGTGCTTACTTAACGACCAATGAAGGCCAGCTCGTTTTAAGCGTATCATTTGTTTTCGGTTTTGGATTAAAAAAAGACGATCGGCTCGTTGCAAATAAGTACGAATAGTTCCGATACGTGTAATAATAAATAACAGTACGATAAACAAAACTAGCGGTATATGTACGATCCAAGATGTACTTATATTTAAGATAAAGTCTTTATAAAGGAAAAAGCAAATGACTAGAGCAGGCACAACAACATATAAGGCGACTGTCCAATCGATAACGCTTGCCAGTATCTTAACATTTTGGGAGCGCTCTAATTTTCTTCGGTGCTGCAATATATTAGTCATGGCGATTTTCCTCAAGCAATGTGTCGAAAATATCAAGAAGAGACGCTTCGTCCTGTTTCACCGTTAAACGTAATGATGCAAGTGTACCTTGCTGTAAAATTCGCCCGTGATCAATCAAGATGAAACGATCGCATATTTTCTCTGCTGTATCGAGTGCATGTGTACTCATTAAAATGGCGGCTCCTTGCGCTTTTAATTCTTCTAAAATCGTTAAGAGCTTACGCATTGCCTGTGGATCTAAACCCATAAATGGTTCATCTAAAATATAGGTAGAATGCTTATCAAGAAATGCTAAAATAAGCATCACTTTTTGCTGCATCCCTTTAGAAAACGTTGTTGGATAATCGTGTAGCTTATGGTCCAAATGGAAAATTTCTAGTAAATCTTTCGCGCGATTTGTCAAAGAATCTTCTTTACCAGTAACACGCAAATAAAAATCTATATGCTCCCACAATGTAAAATACTCATACAAAATTGGTCTTTCAGGTACGTAGCCGTAAGTTTCTATTGTTATTTGACCATCCACTATTGGCAGTACACCCATTATTGCTTGCAATGTTGTACTCTTTCCTGCCCCATTGGAACCGATTAATCCAACGAGCTCACCACTATTTACTTGAAATTGAATGTTTGAAATAATGGCTTCATCTTCTACATAGCCACCTTTATGTATGTTAATATCTATTGTCATTCACTTCCTCTCTTTGTTTATTTACGAACGAAAGAGGTAAATGTTTCAATTTTTTACATATTTCTTCTTTGGGAATATAACATATGAGATGCTAGTTGCGGCATCAACCGCAAGTACAATACCTCAATATTTCATTATTTGAAATAGGGGAGAGGTATCAGAATTTGAACCAACGAAAAGAGACTTGGCATACAATAATCCAACACCAATTATAAAGGCACCAATATGCTGACTAAGCATTTTCATTTCATGCTTACCTTTTTTTACTCCAGTTAATGGCTCATTTTTTTGACCAGATTTTAAAAACCATTTTTGAAATTTTTCATCGGCCCATGTAATCATTGTTTTACCAAAAGCTATAGAGACACTAATATAAATCGCCGCTATTCCGTGAGATATAGATGCAGGAGTACCAGCTTTTAAATCCATAGCAGTAAGGATAACAAGTAACAAATCAATAACAGGTGTTAGTGCAAAAAAAAAATGCTCAGTTTCGGCATTTTAAAAACATATCTGCAAATAAGCCCAATAATAATAACAATCCAAAAGGCAATTTCCGCCGTAATAATCCATGCAATCATAAAAAACTCCAAACTTATTCAACATATTTTTGTTGAAAAATACCACACATTCTTAATTAATACAAACTTATTAATGCCGAAATTAGTGAACAATGGGGAAAGAAAGGTGACTATTGCAAGTGGAGACTATTTAAATGCGTTTTTCGATGGTCTTTAGCTTCATGGCGTAATGGACTTTGTACCGATGGTTAAGGGGAAAATCCTAGAAAAGGAATTAGAGCAAATTATGAAAGAATAGTCCCTTGCAATTGCTCACCTACTTAATCTAGGTGGGCAATTGCATTTATAACGTCCTCACTCACTGCATCCCAAAAATGTTGCTGCACAACATCACAATACATATATAGGTCTTTATGTTGGACATGCTCATATAGCTCGGAAATTGCTTCTTTATGAAAAAGAAGTCGATGATTTAATGCCTCCCGTTCTTCCTCAATACAAAAGGATTTATACACATCTGCGAGACGTTCGAGCTTTGCTAACTTTTGTTTAGTTTCCTCGTATTGTGTTTGATGAAAGCGTCCTACTGCTGTAGTCATCGAGATCTTTGCTCGATGCTCGTTATTTAATGTGCGCAATTCTTCCTGACGAATAGCTACTCGATACCAAAACTCATAGCGAATAGGTAAGTCTTTTAGCTCGTATGTGAGCAAGGATTTTAAAATAAAACTAACTTGCTCAAAAGTATCTACAATCTTCTCTGACTCTTTAAAAATACCAAACATACAGCCACCCCCGTTTTGTTTAATACTACGAACGAAGAGTAAAACCCTTTAAATTTTTGATAATATTCGGAAAAGTCAACGAAGCAAAAAAATACCCCAAAGAATATTAGAAATCTAGCTATAATACAAGCTCGAATTGTTGAAAAAACAAATAGAAATTCACATTCTCTCAGATGGTGCATGGAGTGTAAGTGAGTAGGGGAACGAAGCTAAGGGCATCACGTCCTGTGAAATGCTTAGTGACCAACATCTTTTTGTGGCTGACGCTTCGCTTTCGTACAGGAAACATATTGTGGCTGACGCTTCGCTTTCGCACAGGAAACATATTGTGGCTGACGCTTCGCTTTCGCACAGAAAACATATGTTTCCCAAAGCGACATTTCGGACTCCTCAAAAAAAGCGCCCGAAACAGAAAGTAATTCCACGTTATGGTGATGCGCCTTCTAATTAATAAAAACAGACAAAATGATTAATTGACCATCTACAAAAATATATATTCATTCGCACTAGTTTTTACCTAGGTTAGAATCTAGTGTTTTTTATTGAAGAAAAAAAGTTGTTGAGTTATCACAAAATTCCCTATTTTTCGTAAAGAAATAGACTGTTTTTGAGAAATAGCATTTACAAAATAAAATTAAATGTGTTAACTTAAAATTTGTAAACAGTTAACTTAAAAAGAGGGGGTAGGTTAACGATGCAACATTTTTGGGTTGTAGGGACAGATACAGACGTCGGTAAAACGATTGTCACTACATTGCTAATGCGTCAATTACAAATGCATGATCTACAAGTCACGCCTTATAAGCCTGTGCAAACTGGAGAAATTTGTGAGAATGGGTATTGTTATTACTACGATACAGCAATGTATGAAAAGTATTCATTACAAAGCCTAAAGCAAGAAAATTTAAATGGTTATTCGTTTAAGGAAGCTGCATCACCACATTTTGCTGCACAGCTGGAGGGTCAGCAAATTAATGTGGAGTATTTATTACAGCAAATTCAGTTGTTACAGCAAGCATACGATGTTGTGATTTGTGAGGGAGCAGGGGGACTTTTTGTTCCGATAGATACATATGGAGAACAGACACTGCTTGATGTCATCGTTCGAAGTAAGCTTCCAGTCGTTCTTGTCACACGAACAACACTTGGAACAATTAACCACACATTGCTTACTCTTGAGGCATTACGTGCTCGTAATATTGATGTTCTTGGCCTTGTATTTAATGGAGATACAGGCAGTCAGATGGAACAAGATAATGTAAAAATGATTCTACAACGTCATGATTTGCCGTATGCGACGATTCCAAAGCTTCGGGATATTTCACAGATTGTTGACTTCTCTATTTCACACACATCTTTGTTTGAAAGGTTGGTCAAATATGAAACAATCTTTAACTGAATTGCAGACGAGAGATTTACAGCATGTTTGGCATCCTTGCTCACAAATGAAGGACTATGAGCAATATCCGCCTATTGTTATTAAAAAAGGACAAGGTGTATGGCTGTACGATGAACATAATAATCGCTATTTAGACGCCGTATCTTCCTGGTGGGTAAATTTATTTGGACATGCGAATCCACGGATAAGTCAAGCATTAAGCGATCAAGCTTTTACATTGGAGCATACGATCTTTGCGAATTTTTCACATGAACCTGCCATTAAGGTGGCAGAAAAATTAGTTACCTTAACGCCAGACGGTTTAAATAAAGTATTTTTTGCAGACAACGGCTCGTCGGCGATAGAAGTAGCACTCAAAATGAGTTTTCAATATCATATGCAGACGGGAAAAACAATGAAAAAACGCTTTTTAGCTTTAACGGATGCTTATCATGGTGAAACACTTGGTGCCTTATCTGTTGGTGGGGTAGGGCTATATAACGAAGTGTATCAGCCACTATTATTGGATACTGTACGTGCACAAGGACCAGATTGCTTCCGATGTCCTTTTCAAGAGAATCCAGGAAGCTGTCAAGCCCAATGTATACAATTCGTTGAAGACGAGCTTCGTCAGCATCATGAAGAAATTACAGCTGTTATTATTGAGCCACTCATTCAAGCAGCTGCTGGCATGAAAATGTATCCTCCAATATATTTGAAGCGCTTACGAGAACTTTGTACAAAATATGATGTTCATTTTATCGCAGATGAAATTGCAGTAGGTTTCGGACGAACAGGTACATTGTTTGCTTGTGAACAAGCAGGGATTGTTCCAGATTTTATGTGTCTATCAAAAGGTATAACGGGTGGTTATTTGCCACTATCCGCAGTTTTGACGAATGATGATGTATACAACGCTTTTTATGATGATTACGGTACAATGAAAGCTTTTTTACACTCTCATAGCTATTCCGGTAATACACTTGCTTGTCGTGTAGCCCTTGAAGTTTTGACGATATTTGAAGAAGAGCAAGTGATCGACATGATAAAAAACAAAGGTGAACGTATGCGAAAGCTTGCTAAGCAGGCATTTGAAGAGTTGCCGTTTGTTGGTGAATATCGGCAGGTTGGACTGGTTGGCGCTATTGAATTAGTGGCCAATCGTGAAACAAAGGAGCCACTTCCAAGTGAGGAACGTATCGGTTATCAACTATCTAAACGAGCATTAGCAAAAGGCTTACTCATTCGTCCTCTTGGCAATATATTATATTTCATGCCTCCATACATTATATCTGATGACGAAATGGATTTTATGATTGATACAACAAAAGAGACGATCATGCAATTTTTTGAGGAGCGGGAGGGAGTAAGTTGTTCAAACGACAATCAACACTGTCACTTGTGATGATTGCGATGTTTGCCGCTTTAACCGCAATCGGGGCATTTATTAAAATACCGCTACCAGTAGTGCCCTTTACATTACAAATTGTTTTTGTTTTTTTAGCAGGTAGCTTGCTCGGTAGTCGTAATGGATTACAAAGTCAGCTCGTCTATATAGGGGTTGGTTTAGTTGGTTTGCCAGTTTTTACACAAGGTGGGGGGATCACCTATGTATTGCAACCGACATTTGGCTTCCTGATTGGCTTTGCACTGGCCGCATTAGTCATTGGTTTCATGATTGAAAGAGTGGATACGCCAACAAAAAAACATTTTATCGGTGCAAATATTGTCGGGCTTATTATTATTTATGGGGTAGCGGTTCCGTATTTATATGTAGCATTGAATTTCTGGTTACATGTGAAAACGAGCTGGTCACATATTTTCGTAGTTGGTTTTTTAAACAGCATTGTGGCTGATTTTTGCTTAGCGATAGCTTCTGCATTTTTGGCCGAGCGTCTTTACAAAGTTTTTCATTCAGCAAGAACAATAACTTCTTTCAGTTGAAGTATCCCACCTATACAGATGTGAGAAGAATGCATATTTAAATTGTTTTTTTAGCGGTTGATCACACATCAGCTGAAAAAGAGGAACTCAGGCTAAGAGCTTCACATCCTGTGAAAACGCCTGAGTGACCAACATCGTGTTGGCCTATAGTCTCCGGAGGGTGTCAGGGAATCGGAAAGGAGTTCTGTGCTTGCACAAAGCCGATTCCAGACGCAATTATGCCGAGGAATAATTGATAAATTATCAAGTAGAGAGGGAGAATGTCTAGATGAATTGGTTACAGTTAGCAGAGGAAGTTATTGCAGGGAAAATCCTTAGTAATGAGGAGGCTCTTGCCATTTTACATAGTGAAGATGATGAGCTCTTGAAGGTGATGGATGGTGCCTTTGCTATTCGTAAGCACTACTATGGAAAAAAAGTAAAATTAAATATGATTATGAATGCTAAGAGCGGTTATTGCCCAGAGGATTGTGGCTATTGTTCTCAGTCATCTAAATCTACAGCACCGATTGAAAAATATCCTTTCATTACGAAAGAGGAAATTTTAGCGGGGGCTAAACGTGCATTTGACAATAAAATCGGTACTTATTGCATCGTGGCAAGTGGTCGTGGGCCGACTCGGAAAGATGTCAATGTAGTTAGCGAAGCCGTTACAGAAATTAAAGAGAAGTATGGCTTAAAAGTTTGTGCTTGTCTTGGCTTATTAAAAGAAGAACAAGCACAGCAATTAAAAGAAGCGGGGGTGGATCGTTACAACCATAACTTAAATACATCTGAACGACATCACTCTTATATTACTACGTCCCATACGTATGAAGATCGTGTAAATACGGTTGAAATTGCGAAAAAGCATGGAATCTCACCTTGCTCAGGGGCCATTATTGGTATGAAGGAAACAAAAGAGGATGTCGTGAATATTGCGCGTGCACTTCATCAATTAGACGCGGATTCCATTCCGGTCAACTTCTTAAATGCGATTGATGGCACGAAACTAGAAGGGACAAAAGAATTAAATCCACGTTATTGCTTAAAAGTTTTAGCGTTGTTCCGTTATATGAATCCAACAAAGGAAATTCGCATTTCTGGTGGACGAGAAATCAATCTTGGGTCACTTCAGCCACTAGGCTTATATGCAGCAAACAGTATCTTTGTAGGGGATTACTTAACAACTGAAGGACAAGAAGCAAACAGTGATTACCGTATGCTTGAGGATTTAGGCTTTGAAATTGAATTATCAGAGAAGCAAGAAGCAGCATTCTGCTAAGTAAAACTTATCTACGCATTAACGGGCAGTAATGAACTGCCCGTAAAAGCCCGATTGGTGAAGACTAATAATCAGTGCGGGATAAGAAACCCCGCTGATAAAAGATTCACTTTATGAAATAAAATCTACTACTACTACTTAATTATCATCGAATTTGGAAAGCCGTATGTGCGTCGTGGAAAAGGCGTACATACGGCTTTTTGTATTGAATGTAGGAATGAGGCGAAGCGGTATGAAGATTGTTTTTATGCCTTGGAAAATCAAGTTTTCACAAATTGTTCAATGAAAGCGTTTTGAAATTGAACAGTTTGTGAAGGGCTTCACATAAAGCTTTAATTTTATAAAAAATCGGCGTAAAATAAGAATCGAGTAAGGAATTGTTATAAAACAGTTGGATAAAGTATCACGGTTTTCGGTGGTTGTTATATTACAAAAACAAATTGGAAGGGAGCTTTTATGATGTGGGTTATTACAGTATTTGATAAAAAGGATGTTCGAATTTTTGAATATGCAAATAAAGATGAGGCAACACAGGCTTTAGAGAAATTTAAGAAACATGCCGTTTTAACGTATACAAAATAATTGCAGAACTGAACGAAGCAACCCTTTTCGACGCTATAGCGCACGAAGAGGGTTGCTTTTTATTCTGTTAATGAACGAGATTGAAAGCTGTATACTAATAAAAGAGCCATCATGATATTAAATATTTGACGATACTGTAGTAAAATTTTTTGAAAAGCTGAACCAAATTGGGACCAACTGATCCTACAAGGTTTCCAATTTGATAATCGTATAAGGTTGTCAAAGATTTAGAAATTACTTGCAATTATCTTAAAGTTTTTGCACCAGAATATTTCTTTAGTACAGATATAGAAACGCTTCCCTTTCCGATGAAATCAATAAGCTTTGTTCCAAACCATTGGCAAATCAGGGCATACATGATCACTTTCCAATCGATCACGACACCAGCAACAAGTAATATCAAACTATTAATCCAAAATAATATGCTTCCGGGAGGTCGCTTTATAAAAGATGATATAATAAGTGCTAAAATATCCATTCCTCCTGAAGAAGCCCCCATTTTAAATAAAATTCCCACACTAAAACCGAATAAAAAGGCTCCAATTACTAAATCGACCCATACATTTCCAATTGGATGATGAATGTGTGGAGAAATTGAATGGATAGTGAAGGCAGCTGCACCGACACAAAACATCGTCCACACCGCGTTGCTTGTTCCAAGCCACTTGAAGGCTGCAATTACCATCACCGCATTTAATAACCAAATGCTCGTTGCAAATGGCACATCCCATATGTAATTTAATAACACACCTATTCCGGCAGCACCACCGGATGGAATGTAGTGAGGAAATAAGAAAATAGACATAGCTGCTCCTTGAATGGCAGAGGCCAATGCAAGAATGATTGCTTTAAATAAATGTTGCGACATAACTACTACATCTCCTTGTGTGTATCACAGTATTTCTCTTTTGTTTTACATTATATTAGTTCAATTATTAAGTGAAATATAGATTAGTGATAGTTATAATTAGAAATATTTATGATTAGAAAATGGTCAATACAGATCAAGATGCTAAAGCAGCCTTTAAACAAGAAAAAAACATTCAGAATGATTTTAATAGGGTTGAATTGCTAGGAGGGTATTAAGTGATTCTGCTGCAAAGATAAAGTAATATTAATTATTTTGATTAAACTGTTTTGATGTAAGTAAGAATTCTCTAATATTGTGTTTCGTGCTTTCATTACTTCGACTGTATACAACCAAGAATCACTTAAGATAGATGTCGAGACATTTTTAGCCACTCCTTTAAAACGGTCAATCCACAGCTTCTGAACATATATAATATAGTCGTTTTATTTATGATAAAGTCGTTTAAAAAAAGCCAGTCATGTTATTCAGCTAAAGGGGCTTTACCTGAAAATCATTAGTTGCATAAGCCTTCTTTTGAAAAAGGATATTTATCATCCCAAAGAGAATTTAGATAGAATGAATTTTTATATGGAGGATAGAAAGAATGAATATATATCTTAATAGAATTTCCTAAGACTTGGTAAATGCAAATTTGGATAATTATTGGTCAGGTTTTGATTCGGTTGCTTACGCACTATATGATAAGAGTTATGTTTATCTTTTCAATCATCCTAGAATGAAAAAAAATCAACAAAATAATTATCAAATTTTAAATTGGGATGAACAATTTATTGGGTGTACACTTATTCTTTATAATGATTATCCAACAGCAATTGTAAATATTGAATTGTTCGAGAATTATGAAAGTTTATATTCTATTCTCGTACACGAATTATTCCACGGTTTTCAATATGTTAAAGGCGAAACGCGGTTTGCGAATGAAATTTTGGGGATCACATATCCGTTAACAAAAGAAAATGTGGAATTACGAAATCAGGAAAGAGCCAATCTTTTTAGTGCGGTGTTAGAAAATAATATTATTAAAAAGAAACTATATCTTAATACTTTCATTGCCCTAAGAGAAAAAAGAGCTGTTATGTTTAAAAATAATCTATTATACGAAAACTTAATTGAGACAATAGAAGGACCTGCTTGGTATGTTGAACTAAAGGCTTACTCAGAAAAAACCCCAATAGATTACAAATCAGTTTTAAAAAAATATGGACAAGACCTGAAGGACAAATATGGAACTACTTCTGATATACGCAGGAGTTGTTATAGTTCAGGTTTGTTTATGTGTTTGTTACTAGATGAGTTTTCACCGGGTTGGAAGGAAAGTTTTTGGGGTAAAGAGGAAATATTATACGATATATTTAAACAGCTTTCGGATGATTTTATAAAAATAAGTAATGTAGGAATAAGCTCTGAAATAGAAAAAATACATTTGAAAACTTTGAACAACAAAAAGGAATTCATCTATTTGTTGAAGGTGAAATAACTGCTAAATCTTTTGACCCGATGAATATCGTCTCATTAGAAAATAGATTTTTACATAAGAACTTTTTAAAAGTAAGAATTAACAATGAAGACTATCTTGTACAACAACCTGTTATCGCATATTGTAAGGATGGACTTCAACATATAATTAAATTACACCTGATATTAAAGAATAATCCCATTGAAAATGTTGATTCACTTAAGATTGATGGAATCGGAGTAATAAAGGGAAGGTATGAGAAACAGGAAAATGTTTTACATTTATATGTGAATTAGGACCATTTCTTCTACAACGAACGGAGTGCTTTAGTTGAAGAAGATACAAAACCAGAAGTAACAATCTTTGAGGAAACAGTCTTATTTAAAGGTGAAGAGAAGGATTTATTTAACGGATAAAATATGTTAAATGAACACGAAAGCAGCTTAGAATATTTCTAGGCTGTTTTTGATCTTTATCCGATATAATCCGTATAAAAAATATCGAGTAAAAAATCAATGGATACAATATGATGTAATTGTTAAGGAGGGAAATGAAATGTTACAAGAGTTCAATCAATTAATGGATTACATCGAAAAAAATTTAACGGAAGAAATATCTGGAAAAGAAATATCAGAAATAGTTGGTCTATCTGATTATCATTTTAAAAGGATGTTTTCTTATATGGCAGGAATGTCATTGAATGAGTATATCAAAAACAGGAGATTATCGGTAGCGAATGTTGAATTAATAAACGGTGCGAAGGTTACAGATGTTGCCTACAAATATGGCTATCAATCAATCGAGGGATTTTCAAGAGCCTTTCGTGAATGGTGTGGCTTTTTACCTTCGGAAGTAACGAAAAATAAAATTCAAAAATCATTTCCCAAATTTTCATTCTTTATAGATATTAGGGGAGGAATTTCAATGGAATTCAAAATAGAAAAGAAAGAGAAATTTAATATAGTTGGAGTATTGAAAAGGGTACCAATACAGTTTGAAGGTGTCAATAATGCGATTTTAGAACTAGCTCAGTCCATTACTGAACAACAAAGAAATGAGATGCATAAATTAGCTGATTTATATCCTCATCAAGTTTTGAATGTATCTTATGATTTTGATGATGGTTACTTAGAAGAAAAAGGTTACTTAACTCATATGATTGGTTTTGCAACAACAAAAGAAAATCAATTAGCTGATTTAGAACAACTTTCTATTGAAGAAAGTTTATGGGCGATTTTCCCTAATCAAGGCCCATTCCCTGTTACCCTTCAAGAAACGACCGCGAAAATTTATTCGGAGTGGTTGCCATCTTCAGGTTATGAAATAGCCGACCTACCTGGAATTTCTTTTACAAAGCATGATGGGACTTATGAAAATGTATATAGCGAAGTTTGGATGCCAATAAAGGAAAAAAGTAAGCGTTAGTTATAACAATGAGGGTATAAGAGTTGTTTTCGAGTAGATGAACTGGTGTTCAGAAGAATAAAGGGTCATATGTATAAAACCTCATTTAAAAAGGTCACGGTGAACCTTAAAGGGTGCCTTAGTGAAAAAAGGAGTACAAAAATTATCTAATATTAAATAAAAAAGGACATTCCATTTTAATATTTTTCAGAATGGAGTTTGTATAAATTAGCTAGTTAAATAAATCTGATTTCAAATCAAGTATTACTCAATAATAGAAAGGCTTAGGAGTTGTTCCTAAGCTTTTTTGAGGATAAAAAAGCAGCTAATTTATCTTTGAATAGAGTAGCATCTTTTAAATAAGAAAAAATGGTGTGAAATTTTCACACCATCTCTTATTAATAACTTTGTTTATTTTTAAACGATTTTTATAAAATACTACCTAAGCGTTTAATGCCTTCGCGGATGACTTCTGGTGTTGCATTTGTATAATTTAGGCGCATTGTATTCACACCCGTTTTAGATGTGTAGAATGGATCGCCTGGTACGAAGGCAACTTTTTGCTCCATCGCTTTATGGAAGACGTCTAATGATGAAGTTCCATTATTCATTGTAGCCCAAATGAACATTCCTCCATCTGGTCGTGTGTAGTCCACATGTGCTGGGAAAAACTCCTCCATTGCATTTAGCATAGCATCGGCTTGATTTTTATATAACGCTATAATTTTCTGAACGTGCTCCGTATAGTCATTGTTTGCTAAATAATCATAAATGACATATTGAGAGAAAATATTTGTGTGTAAGTCAGTTGCTTGCTTCGCAGTTTCGATATGCTGCATTAATTCTTTATTTTTTGTAATGATAAAGCCAAGTCGCATTCCTGGTGTGACTGTTTTAGAGAAAGAACCTAGCAAAATACTATTTTCTAATTTACCAGCGCCAATGTATGGTAGTGGCTCGCCTTGGAAGCGTAACTCTCCATACGGATCATCCTCAATTAACGCTACATCATATTTTGATAGGATTTCGAAAATTTGCTGACGTTTTTCTTTAGAATACGTAAGACCTGTTGGGTTTTGGAAATTTGGAACTGTATACACGAATTTTACATTTGGTTGTTGTAGTGCATTCTCTAATTCTTCTAAGTTTAACCCATCATTTTCGAGTGTTACACCATAAAAGGTTGGCTCACTTAATGTGAAGGCTTGAATAGCACCTAAGTAACCAGGCTCCTCGATGACGATACCATCGCCTTTATTAATAAGTACTTTCCCAATTAGTTCAAGAGCCTGCTGTGATCCTGTTGTAATCAATACATCGTCAGCATGGACATCTAGTCCGTGTACTCGTCGGTATTTTGCAGCAATGTACTCACGTAAAGGCGCATAACCTTGTGTACCTGAGTATTGGAATAGACGACTACCGTTTTCCGAAATAGCTTTGTTCGCAGATGCCTTCAACGCTTCAACTGGGAAAGAAATTGGATTTGGAAGCCCCCCTGCAAAAGAGATGACATCCTCTGATTCTGTTACTTTCAAAATATTTCGGATGAATGAAGATGGCGTATTTAGTATCTTTTCTGAAAATTCCATAATTTATCGTTCCTTTTTTCTGATTTTTTAAAAATTATATCATTGTCATCATATGCATACAATATTATCATTGTATGCAAGACAATTAAATATTGTATGCAAAAAATGAGAGAGAAGGAGCTTAGCTTAGAATATGCCAGTTAATTCGTTTGAAGAATATCCAATGAGTTGGAAGCCGAATATTAGCGAAAGCTCGGCTCCGTTATATATAGCAAATGCTGAACAGCTGGAGCAAGATATAAAAGATGGAAAATTATCGCCAGGCACGAAGCTACCTCCTCAGCGTGAGCTAGCAGATTTTTTAGATGTTAATTTAAGCACGATAACTAGAGCTTTTAAACTTTGTGGGCAGAAGGGGCTATTTTATGCTTCTATAGGAAGTGGAACATTCATTTCATCAGATGCAGCGACAAATAAAATATTATTACCGACAAGTAATTCTTCACAGATGATCGAAATGGGCTCTGTGCTGCCAGAAAATCATGCGAATGAGGATATTACACGTTATATGAAAAAGATGATGAATGACCCTAATTTTAGCAAATTATTTCAATACGGACGACCAGAGGGAAATGCTTGGCAAACGGAAGCAGCCATGAAGCTTTTGGAAAAGGTCAACTTTCAAACGGATCAATCAGTATTACTTGGGGCAGGGGGACAAAATGCCATTGTTGGCACGTTAGCGGCATTGTTTCAGCCAGGAGATCGAATTGGTACAGATCCCATTACTTATGCAGGTATAAAAACTGCAGCAAATATGCTCGGTATCCAACTAGTAGCAATCCAACAAAGAAACGGAGAAATGACAAGGGAGGGGCTATTATACGCTTGTAAAAATGAGCATATAAAAGGTCTTTATGTTATTCCTGATTTTCATAATCCAACTACCCATACAATGTCGATGGAAACAAGGAAAATGATAGCGGAAGTTTCGAGGCAGAAAGACTTAATCGTTATTGAGGATGCGATTTATAGTTTTCTTAAAGAGAAACCACTAGCCCCAATAGCCTCCTATGCACCAGAGAAGGTCATTTATATTGCCAGTGTTTCCAAAACTATTTCACCAGGCTTACGACTATCCTATATCGTTACACCGCCAACACTACGTAAAAGAATAATGGAAACATTGTATAACATAAATATTTCAGTGTCTTTAATGATGGTGGAGCTTACGTCAAGGATGATTCATGATGGCGTTGCGCAATCCATTTTAGAGAAGCACCGTTTGTATGCCAAGCAACAAAATGCCCTTGTCGATCAATATTTAGGCGAATATAACATTTTAGGAGAAGAAGAATGTATTTTCAGATGGCTTATACTTCCCGAAAAATTCACTAGCGTTCAGTTTGAATTGCTAGCAGCAAAAGCGGGTGTGCAAGTGTACGCAGCTGAACGTTTTGCCGTAGGAAATGCGAAGCTAGTAAATGCAGTTCGTTTGGCCATCACTGCACCTGAAAATCAGCTGGAACAAGCACTCATTATTTTGAAGGATTTACTTGAAAGTGATGGTGATTATACATTTGTTGATTAAACTAAGGAGGTTTATAATAAAGTTATGTAAAGAAAAGTGGCGCTTCGATAGCGCATACAGGGTAAGCCAAAGTAAATGAGGAGATAGAGTATGAATAAAGGAAGAATCATTTTACATATTGATCTTAATTGCTTTTATGCCTCTGTTGAACAAATTTACGATGCCTCATTAAAAGGGAAGCCTGTAGCAATCGCAGGTAATCCTAAAGAGCGTAGAGGTATTATTATTACTTGTAGCTACGAAGCAAGAGCAAGTGGTGTTTATACAACTATGAATGTCGGAGAGGCGCGCCGAAAGTGCCCAGAGCTAATTGTACTACCACCTAATTTTGAACGATATAGAGCTGCCTCCAAGTCATTTTTTAATTTGTTAAAAGAGTATAGCGACATTCTCCAACCAGTTTCAATCGATGAAGGATATTTGCAACTTCCTATAGTTGAAGGCCAGCATGTATTGCAACATGTACAACATATGCAAGATAGAATCTGGAACGAACTGCAACTCCCTTGTTCAATCGGCATTGCACCGAATAAATTTTTAGCGAAAATGGCAAGTGATATGAAAAAACCAATGGGTATAACCGTACTCCGAAAGCGCGATGTTCCCGCAGTATTGTGGCCGTTGAATGTCATTGAGATGCATGGAGTAGGTAAAAGTACAGCGGAGAAATTAGGTAAATTAGGTATCAAAACAATTGGAGAACTAGCTGTAGCTGATGAATATATATTAAAGCAAAACTTTGGCATTAATGGTCTGCGTATGAAGCAAAAGGCAAATGGTGAAGATGATAGACCAGTTGATCCAGAAGCAATATACGATACGAAAAGTGTAGGGAATTCAACAACACTTTCTCGTGATACGACAGATAGAGATGAACTATATAAAGTAATCGCAACACTTTCTGAAAAGGTAGCGGAAAGATTAAAGGCCAAGAAACTTGCTGGAGTTACTGTAAGTATTATGATTCGTTCAGCTGATTGGGAAACATGTACACGAAGTAAGTCTATCAATAACGCAATTCATTCAAAAGAAGATATCGTAGAGCATGCCTGGTATTTATTTAATAAGCATTGGGACGAAGAACCTGTACGATTACTGGGTGTTACTGTATCGAATGTCAGTGATATTAAAGAAACGACACAACAGCTAACGTTATTTAATTTTGAAGAGCATGTAAAAGATGAACCAATCCTTAAACTGGTTGATCAAATTGAGCAAAAGTTCGGAAAAGGAACGATTTTGCGAGGTTCAGATATTGCCAAACCAGCTGGGAAATATCAAGCAAATACGAGTTTTAGTAAGGACTTTTGGGACGAACATAAGTAGAATAAATGATCAAACTTTAAAATCAAACAGAAAACCGTCATTTACGATTAACCTTTTTTCGAAATGACGGTTTTCTATTTGTATTTAGATTGAAAGTGGCTTATTTAAGTGGAAATATTATATGTTCGTAGAAATTTCATTTTCCTTTTGTTCATAGTTTTCACGGCGATCTTTGATTTTTTGTAATACACTATCTAGCACATTCCGTTCAGCTAGCGTTTGATATAGGACATTTTGTACCTGTGCGGCTTCCTTGTTTTCTTCTTGATTACTTAGAAATTCACTGAATGTTCCCATATAATCATGGTAATCTATATTGGAAAGTGTCTTAGCAGCAACCTGTTTGTGCTCTGTTAACGCAGAAGTAAACTGTTTACGTGCCTCATCTGGTTGGGCAGGTATTAGTTTGATTTTACCTTTTGTATTTGAGTCTCCTGTGAAGTCAAGGAATTGATAATCGAACGCCAATGGTTTAGCAAGGGCGATATGAGCGTGAAGAGCAACAGCATGGTCAGGAAGTTTTTCAGTTATCTCACGAAGGATATCGTTTCCTTTGTCAAGATAACGACTGCCATCGAATGCAAGAACTCGGCCGACTTCTTCAGAGAAATAGTCTTGAGCAAGGAATTCCTGATCGTATCCTGTAGGTGGTAAAACCCGAAGTTTTAAGTTATTTGATACGATGTTATGGCCGTTTATTTGCATAGCTACTTGAATGTTATAAAATCCTGGGTCATCAATTAACCAGCCATTTTTCCCTACGGACGCGAAAATAGTTTCGTACAGTGATTCACCAGGCATTATTACCTTATTCTCTTTGTTCCATAAATATTGAACATGAGGTAGTAATCGACGTCCTTGTTTTCCATCTTTTTTAACCATTACAGTCATTCCGTATAAATCGGACAATATATGTTTATTGATTGACTGAGGTTGATTCGAAGTATTTGTTAATTTGATTTCAATAACTGCAGGTTCTAACCATTGGAATATAGACGTTTTACGGTTAACCCTCAATTCAAGATTAAAAGAAGGGTGAATAGAATCGATCGGTTGTTCAAAACCATGATCTACAGCCCAATCAGCATTACCCATTTGTACGAAGCGCTCAGGAGCGTGACGCAAAAACAAAAGCTCTTGATCACTAAAACGATACTCAAAGTTTTTAAAGAACTCCTTACCATTAGTTTTACTATCAAAATTGTAAGGATAATTCATAAAGCTTAGAGCCTTTGGTTCAGGGATAAGAGGGCGCTCTAAAGGTTCCCAAGGATGACCGAGATGTTTTTGCCAAGAGTGCAGAAGATTAAAAGCATGTCCCATCTCATGGCAAGCACACCAAAAACGATTGCGCTGTACATAAGCTTCAGGAGAGGGGTCACCTTTTGGTGGATCTGAAATAAATGAATTATTAAAAATGGCTGTCCCCTGACGATGATTCGGACCTATACTATCAAACATAATGCCGCCCAGACCATGGCCTTCTTCAGCTTCCGAATTGGCAAAGAATGTCCACATGGACCATTGGGGCTTATTTTCAAAGTGTGACCAATATACTTGCATGGCATCATGCATCTCTTGAGTGTTCCACTTTTTATCTTTTCTTGTATAATCTTTGGAAACGATATTATTACCGTCTGATATTTTCACATCAAACCCAGTGCGTTTGAAAACTTCAGAAATTGACAAAGTTTCATCCGGCAAAGATGCTGGCTTGTCTGGATGCGCGTGTGTTTGATATGTTATGAATGGCGTTGTACCTTCTTCAGCATCAAATTCAAATTCCACAGTGTGGAAGTGAGGAGATTGAAACTTGAACGTGCTAGTTCTGTCTGTCTCCCCTCCAATCAGAAATGCGACTTCTGCAGTATGCTGTTCAGGGATTGAACCGCGTGTTACTTGTATTTTTACATTTGTATAAGGAAATGATTGTATGTCGTCTAAGTATTTATTTCGAATATTGCCTGTCCAATTATTTGGTCCATTAGCTGTTAACTTGGCAATCCAATGAATAGTAGAAGACATGTCTGAAATAATAGTCCCGCTTGCTACCATTTGTGGGTAGTATCCATCTACATCGATGCGAAGTTCCTCACTGATTTGCTGTTCACTCCATGCATATAAGCCACTAATTGGTGCGAGGGGAAATTCTCCTAAACTGGAAGGGGTAATGGCTTTTACTAATTCTTTTGTTTCGTTCGTCTTGTTTTGATCCATCTTTATTACCTCCATGTTTATTATTTTTTTTCTTTCTTCCTCAATCCCAAGAGCTACAATGTTTCAACAAAAATGCTAAATGTGTTTCAAGTATTATATATGCAACAGAAACTATAAATATGACACTAAAAACACTATAAATTGGTAAAATAAATATAATATATAAAAATATAGCCCGTAACCATAGTGTGTGGTTGATTTCCGTTCCGACTGGGCGCTTTCCTGGGGGCGTCCGATGAGCCGCTTCGCTTCGCTGCAGGGTCTCATCTGTGACGCTAATCCCCAAGGAGTCGCCCTGTCTCCACTCCAATCAACTTATAATTATGGCATGTAATTTAATAAAATTATCCATTGCTTTAGGTACTGATTCAAAATATGTAATAATAATCTGTTTATTTCCCAGGTAATACAAGAACAAAGAAAGAAGGTGTGGTAATGCAATATAAGGAGTACGGTGATCTACAGAAACCACTCATATTGTTTATTCATGGGGTGGTGTTGGAGGGTGGATGTGGGATAAACAAGTCCAATACTTTTCCCATTATCATTGCGTTGTACCAGAATTAATAGATAACGAGGCTAGTAATACCTCTGATTTTACAATCGAAGATAGTGCAAAAAAGCTTCTAAGTTTAATAGAAGAAAAAGCAAAAAATAAGCATGTCATAGTAGTCGGATTTTCACTAGGAGCTCAAATTGCTATTCAAATGGTTAGCTTAAAGCCGCAATTAATAAATTTTGCCATCATCAACAGTGCTTTAGTGACACCTTCCCCAACTGCAGAAAAATGGCTTAGACCATTGATAAAATTAACTTTTCCCTTAATAAAAAATAAATCATTCGCCAAGCTTCAAGCTAAAACATTATATGTAGATCAAGAATATTTTGAGCAATATTATGAAGATACTTCAAAGATGAAAGTAGATACCCTTATTAAAATATTGAAAGAAAATATGTCGTTTGCCATCCCCCGTAATTTTCC
Source organism: Lysinibacillus zambalensis (assembly GCF_040183165.1). Lineage (NCBI taxonomy): Bacteria > Bacillati > Bacillota > Bacilli > Caryophanales > Bacillaceae > Lysinibacillus > Lysinibacillus zambalensis. The sequence continues at coordinate 65,746 of NZ_JBEGDG010000011.1, read as the reverse complement.
GAAAGCTCAATGTAACATTTTGGTAACTGTCGGTGAAAAAGAGAAAGATAACATGAAAAAATCTGCGATCCATCTTGTGAATAGCAATCCTAATTGCCAGGGTATTGTGCTATCTAATATCGGTCACGGTGTTTCATTAGCGAACCCTGAGTTCTTTAACCGTTTTGTAGAAGAGTGGATGAAGGATGGCAAGTTACCAGATGGGGAGGTTATTAATTAGTGCATCGTAAAAAAGGGATTTATTCCCTGTTTCCTGAAGAGATAGGGGGGATATTTTAAAAATATATGCTATATTTATAAGTTGATTGGAGTTATTTACTAAAGAAAAATATGAGAAAGAAAAGATTGAAGCAATGGGAGTGATAAGAGGTTTTAGCCAAACGGATAGCATCGAATAGTCCTGTTCAGTAAAAACTCATCTAACCATAATTTTATCAAAGGCTTGATAGTATAGCTTAGAAGCCATTCCTTCGTATAGCACCATATTAATGGGGAATGGAATACTACCACAAACGGATGAGTGGTAAAATATAGTAATGGAGTAATTTTAAAAATTTGACCTAAGGAGAGAAGTACAAATGGGGAAGAAGAAAAAAACCTTACCGAAAAATTTCGATGAACTAATAGAAGCAGGCGATATACCAGCATTAAAAGAAGTATTTATGCAATGCGAATTAGATGCCCGTGGCGGTTACAGTAAATCAACAGCTTTGAGCTTTTTCAATATACCGAATGATTTGGTCCGCTGGCTCGTGGAACAGGGTGCTGATATAAATGCTAGTGACAGTTACGGAAGAACGGCTCTACATAAACATTCAATAAGTTGGTGCGGTAATACTGAATTGCTACTTGAGTTGGGTGCAGATATAGAAGCCATTGATTATCAAAATGAGACACCTTTATTTGCCGCTGCAGCTTCATTCAAGCCAAATGCGGTAAACACGTTGATTGCCAAAGGAGCAAATATCAGCGCAGAAAATAAGATGAAACAGACACCCTTAGAAAAAGCTTTGGCAATGTGTAGGAACATAGATATCGTCAACATGGCGAAAGTTGCCGATATTTTGCTTAACGCTGGAGCAACTGAAACGCAGAAAATGAAAGACTCTATTAAGCGAATTGGAAATGACTTTGAGTTTCACAGAGAAGGCTTTAATAAAGAATATTTGAATCAAACAGATGAGGCACTTTTACGTCTATATGAGCTATTTGATGTTCCTCCAGTAGGGAAACGAAAGACTCACGATGGCACCTCTCCGATAGCGGTATCAACAAAGGGATGGCAGGCGCAACACAATGAACTCTGGAATTTATTAATTCCTTCACAAGGACATGCGAAAACCGTACAGGGTGAGGTTATCCGTATTACTGGTAAAGTATCATACGAAATTTTAGATAACGGCAGTATCAACTGGGATAATCAATATCGTAAAATGATTAACAGTTTAGACCATTACTTTAGCTTGGGTACGCCCTTACATCCAGATGCACTTCTGGAGGCTGAAAGATTAGTGAAAGAACTTCACAACGGCAATGGTAGTAATGAGCCTACGAGACTATGCGAACTGGCGGTGCATTGGGTACTCAGCAATCCTAATCCTATTACTTTGGAACAGCCCAACTATAAGCGATAACTTATATACGACTTAATCAGCGTATACAATAAGTTTTTTTATGTACTATACATTCTTTTTTTTAAGCGTACACCAGTAAGAAGAGGGATGAAATAAAGGGGGTAATCAAACATGACGGAACGCGTACCATGCAAGACGGAATACTGCAGCGCAACAATTCTGCCGAGTACAGCAGCCAAAACAGGCGGCATCTGCATGCCTTGCCATCAGGAGCAAGAACGAAAAAAGCAACAAGCTTATATTGAGCAGCACCGCAAAACGGTGAATCTCTATGAAGGACTAACAGATCATTTAGACATTCTCAAGGTGATGCATGCACCAAGAAGGCAAGGTCCGCTTATCCAATACACTCCATATCCTTTAAGCATGGAGCAGATGTACATATCGATATCAGATTATGAAGCGAGCGGTATACTAGAATATGCGATGGAATTACTCGCTATTAACAATGAAAGTGAAGCAGAAGACATTTTATTATCTCTAGTATGCTATCGGAATGATAATATCTCGAATGCTTTGCCTAAGCTTATAGAGCGCGGCTTGTTTCATAATCCGATTGTTTTTAAAGATGCACCACAAGATATTCAAAATCAGCTTTTGGAGCGGGTAATATGGGATGAGGACAACCGAAATCAACTCCTTCTTGTGCTCGGCTGGATTGGTAATGCCATGGTCACAGAGCAGTTTCGGGAATGGCAATTGCAGCCGCCAAAATGGGCGGAGCAGTTGTATGTATCTCCTGAAACATACGCTCTTGATGGAGGATGGGAGCTTACCCCAGACGGAGAGAAGCGTGATCTAATTAACCATTTATGTTATGCAATCAGGCAAGCAGAACAACAGAATGACGATTTAACTGAAGTACACCATGCACGTTTTCTTGAGATAAGCCATTCAACATGCCCATGGTGCAATAGGAAGTTAACAAAGTTGATGGACGTAGCTACCTCTCATCCTTCCATGCAATATCTCGACTTGCAGATGGAGAATCTGCAGGTGATAACCTGTGATTTATGTGGGGGATTTAGCACGATATACATGGAGCTGGACAATCATGGCGTGCCTGTCTGGAGCCGCCATAATCAGGAACCTGCTTATCTTCCGGATATTGATGACGTAAACAGCAGTACTGAAATCCCACCTAGTTTAGTCCTTTCACATGAGCCGCAATCACCGTATTATGCTGCAGATTGGACCATGTCACAATTAGATTCGCAGATTGGCGGCCATCCAAGCTGGGTCCAGGATCCAGAGTATCCGCTTTGTCCTTGTTGTGAACGAAGAATGCGGTATATAGGGCAAATCGATTATGCTGATTTTGATGAATATAGTGAAGGCATCTTTTATATGTTTATATGTTCAAAGGATAGGATTACGGCAACAGTATATCAGCAAAGCTGAATAACGTTCATGTTGAGGTTAGCACCGTGTCAAAGGGGGAGTACTCTTGAATTGGAAGGAAGTAAAAAGTTTAAATTCATATGTACTTTTTTGTAAAAAATCTTGAATTGAATCTTCAAATTTAAAAATTTCGAGTATAGAGTAGTTTCTTTTAGATATGTTTACTCCGTACTCTGGAATGCTTTTTTGTCCAGGTTTGTCATAGTTTCTGTCAACAAATATTTCATTCGGTACTTCCCATGCTTGAGATGGAATAAGAAAAATATCTGGTAGTTTTCCAGCTTCAAATATCAGCAAAGCAAGATAAAGATTTTTATTTGTTATATCAAACTTGCTTTTTTGCATAAATACGTAGCCTGTACCTCTTAGAGATTTCACTTGTATCTCACAGAAACGGTTATTCTTATCTTTCACTACAAAATCTATTCCATGGTCATCCACTTCCGAGGTATAGACATCGCATCCATGTGAGGCAAACTCCATTTTAATGTAATATTCTGCATATCTCCCTAATTGTTGGGGTTTGAGTTGTGTCCAATTAGTATTTGGCATAATTATTCCTCCGAGTTATTCTGATTTGCAAGTGTTCTTATTTGTTGGTATCTATACCAAATAATAACATGCGGTGATAAATTAGTAGTAGACTAATTTGGAAATTACGTTACTAAGAGCTTTTTACAGAGAAGGAGACAGCTATGGAAAAGTATTACTTTAACCTTATGCAATTGTTTGAAGGCTATGTTCGGAATTACAGGAAATTGAATTTATCTAAATTACATAATCGTTCTATGTTTACAAAACGTGAAATTGATTATTTTGCTAATTTGGGAGAAATGTTGGGTTTTGATGCATTTATAGAGGATTCAAAGTTTGATAAATCAAAGGGACGTTCCCGACCGATGGACTTATCATGGTGGAAGTGGGATGCCAGAATTGATGATGAAAACTTTTTATACCTTGCATTACATTTAGAAAGAGAATTTATTTGTAATAAAGATGTAGAGACGATTGAAAAACTCTTTTCTAATACAGAAGAAGGCTATATTCCCCATAATGTCATTGGGATACAGTACATAGAATCAGCAGACAGAATTGATTATTTAAACGACTTAATTCTTCAAAAAAATATGATTCAACAGTCTAATTGTCTAATGGTCTATCGCTATTATGATAGTGATTTGGATTTAGAACGAGTTTGTGCGTATAGCTTTACTCCACAAGGATTGAATAAAGTGAGAAATGCTATATGTAATCAGGATGACTCTGGCTACTGGTATATTTGTTTTGATGAAGACTATGTACCGTTACAAAACAATAAAAGAATCACTAATTCAATTAAGCTTTAAAAACTTAATGGAAGTTTAGATAGGATGGAGCAACTGCCCCTTTGCGAGCATCGGAAAATTTATGTTTAGGACTTGTGTAAGAGATTTTTTTATAAGCACAAGTCCTATTCTTATTAAACTATCCTTGTTAGGAGAAGAAAATGAAGCTTATTCAACAGTTGCGTTTGATTGTTGGAGAGCTAGATTATTGTTGTCTTGTAATTGATTTTGTTGCTTAGCAAAAAAGTTTCGTACTGGGACATTTATGTAAAAGAACATGCCTATAACGAAAATCGAGAAAGCCCACCCTGCGAGTTGCTTATATATCAACATGTCACCATAACCATCAATTCCGTATTTTTGGAGTAGGTATACTGTTAATCCTGCCATAAAAAGTCCTCTAATGATAAAAATAACCTGAATAAATTGAAACCATTTAAAGATACCTTTTTGAAAAAATAATGCTTTGCTGTCCATTCTTGCATAACCTTGCAAATATACAAAATCAACAGCAAAATATAAAGAAAGAGGATGCTTAATCATTAGCGTAACAATATAAAGAAATGTATAAAAAAGACTTGATATACACCATTCCAAATCATTTGCTCTGCTGAACCTGATAGCAAATCAACCGTCGTACCTAGTGCTAGTGAGCATAAAATTAATAAGCCCGTAATGTTAAATTGCTTATCTAAAATAAAGCGGTAAATGGTATAAACAATTCCAGGAATAGTTGAAATCAGCATTGCTGTATAATCACCTAAAGGCTCTCTACCAAAATTCCATATAACATAAGGTAATCCTGCATAAAACATCAACTCGAATAAAATTAATTTTTTTGTTTGAACGTTGTCTTTTCACCATATTCTCCTCCAGCTCTATTCAGCGTGCACCTTTAGAGGTTTAAACTACATAATTTTGCCCAATAGTTAAACAAGCTAAATCATTTTTCGTAAACTAAATTGCTATGTTGTTTTAATAACTGAATAATCAGACGTTTTATTCTAGTATACTACATTTACAAATGGTATTTTCAACTTAATTCGAATCATAAAACTACTTTAGAAAACAGGTTTTTAACGTTACCTATAATTCATATATATATAGTAAAAGCTAATAGGGGTAGAAATCATTGGACAAACAAAATAGCAGATATAGATGGGTTGTATTTGTTTCTGTATTGTTTACTTATTTGTTAATGGCTAGTCAACGAACCGCCCCAGGACTGATTACAGACCAATTGATGAATGATTTTAATGTAACAGCATCAACGATTGGGTTATTGACGAGTATACAATTTTTTGTCTACACGAGTTTGCAAATTCCGATGGGGATTTTAGCTGATCGATTTGGGCCGAATTTTTTTCTAATTATTGGTGCTACTCTTACAGGTTTAGGGACAATTATTTACAGTATGGGTACACATGAATTCGTCCTGTTTTTTGCCAGAATACTAACTGGGTTAGGGGATGCGACCATATGGGTTAACATGGTACTAATTTTGGCCCAATGGTTTCAACCAAAGGAATTTGTTCGATTAATTGGCCTGGCGGGCATGACAGGAAGTCTTGGTTTCTTATTGGCGACAGTACCTTACTCCACGTGGATACTTTTATTTGGTTGGAGGGTAACATTTTTCTCAGTAGGACTACTATTATGTTTGTGTGGCCTTCTCCTTTATTTTGTACTTGTGAAAAAAACAAAACAAATTTATGGGTATGAGCGAGAAGTAGATACAGCAGAAGTGCAACGTGAAAAAACATCCGTTTTACTACGAAGAATATTTACTAATCCGCAAGCATGGGCTCTATTCTGTTGCCATTTTGGGGTAGTCGGCGGTTATGTAGGGTTTATCAGTTCGTGGGCAGTACCATATGGGATGAATATGTATGATATGACTCGTTCAGATGCCAGCCAATTGATTATGATCGGTCTTATCGGGGCACTTATTGGAGCACCTCTAGCTAGTTGGATTTCAAGTCGGTTAGAAACAATAAAAAAACCGTATATTGTCGTTCATATCATTGTTTTTTTAGGTTGGTTTTCTTTCCTTTTATGCAATGGGCATCCTTCCTTTTTCTTTCTAATCATTATTTTCTTTATCATTGGCTTTGGATATGGGGCAAGTGCATTAACCTTTGCAGCTGTACGTCAATCTTTTAAACTGGAGGAATCAGGAATTGTTTCAGGGATTGCGAATACGGGCGGCTTTCTAAGTGCTGTTTTGCTACCCATCATTTTTGGATATATATTGGATCATTTTCAATCAACTTCAGGAAATCTATTTGATGGCTATTACTATGGTTTTATCACGCCAGTTATTTTCTCCATCGTTGGTTTGATTGGAGTGACTTTATTTAAGGAAAAACATCAGAGTGTAGGACAAATAAATGAATAACCGCATTTTTAACTAGTATAGTAATTGAGGAAATCAAAATAAGAAAGCAAACAGGGGTAAATGGCATGGAAGCAAAGCAACCATTCTCTGCTCCTGTTTTTTATCCTTTGTCAACCTGATTTACAAGGTATATAAAAATAGTAAGATGTTAGGTATAATGATTAATTAAGAAAAGAAAAATTATGATTAGATTAAATCTAGTAAAGAAGGGGGAGAAAACTTAAATTGACAAATAATAATAAAACGGTTATCCGTTCTATGGATATATTAAATTTATTTATCGATCATACTGAACTGACATTTCAAGAAGTAATTGAATTATCGGGAATCCCTAAAACCTCAGCCTTTCGCATGTTGAAATCTTTTGAGGAAATGGAATTTTTAGAAAAGGGAAATGATGCAAAATATAGGTTAGGTATTCTCTTCCTTAAATTTGGACATCTAGTATCAATGCGCCTAGATGTGCGAAAAATTGCAGAACCAATTATGAATGAGTTACATAATGATGTAAAAGAAGCGATTAATTTAATCGTTCGTGATGGTGACGATGCTGTTTATATCGAGAAAATAGATACGAAGCAAAAAGTTCGACTCTACACAGCAATTGGTAGAAAAAGTCCTCTTTACGCAGGAGCATGCCCTCGTGCTGTATTATCCTTTTTACCGGATGCAGATATAAAGGAATATCTTGAATCGGTAGAACTTAAATCATTTGCAATGGGGACGATTACTGAAAAAGAAAGGCTTTTTGAAACGATTGTGCAGGCTAGAGAACTTGGTTATACAATCAGCCATTCAGAATTAGAAAATTATACATCTGCTGTTGCAGCACCGATTTACGATCATAAAGGAGAAGTCGTTGCGGCAATGAGTATTGCGGGACTAGAAACCAATTATCAAGGGGACAACGTTGAAATCTTCGTCGATAAACTTAAGAAGGCTACCGCACAAATTTCTAAACAATTGGGGTATGAACAGCTTTAAAAAATGGGTAGTCTCAAAAGTTATTTGAGATTACCCATTTTGTGTTGGAGTTGCTGATTTTTAAGAAAATAATATTTTCTAAATATGCTATAACCTTTTTAAACGGAGCCCAAATGCTAATTCATTTCGTTTTTTTTCTTGATGAATTAATGCCAATTGAGCTTCTTCCAGAGTGACCTCTTTAAAATAGACTCTACCATTTGCTTGCATTTGGGCTAGTGATGGCAAATCGGCAGCAATCACTTGTGCTATTTTAGGATATCCACCAGTTGTTTGACGATCTGCCATTAAAATAATAGGTTGCCCATTGGAGGGCACTTGAATCGTTCCAAATGTAACTCCTTCGGATAATAATTCAAATGGCTCTTTTAATTGAATAGCTTCTCCTTCTAATCGATAGCCCATTCGATCTGCGTGCGTTGTGATGGTGTAAGGTGTTGAAAGGAATTTTTTTAAACTCTCCTTATCGAAATGCTCATATTCAGAGCCTCTTATAAAGCGGATTGTTTGCGTTTTTTTAAATGTAACAAAGGATGTGTAATCAGCTGACCAAGGAAGGTACGTTGGTTCTTTTTTTAATTGTTCAAAAAGATCCTCTCCTAACTCTGATCGTCTATCTAATTCAAAGACATCATTCTTCAGCAATTTTCTTCCTTGAAATCCTCCAATTTCAGCACGTATGTAGGTACTTTTACTGTTCATCACTTCGGGCACTTGAATTCCGCCACTAAACGATACGTAGGCTCTGCAACCACTAATCGCATTATTAAATTTTAAAACAGAGCCTTTTTGAATTAAAAGTGGTCGCCACATGGGCGCTTCTTTGCCGTCTATTGTAGGTTGCAAATTACCACCTGTAATTGCGATCAGTTCATCCGTTTCAAATAAAAGGGATGTTCCATAAAGTGTCACTTCAAGAGCGCCTTCTCCTTCCGAATTTCCAACAAGTAAATTCGCAATTCGTAAGGAATTTGAATCCATTGCTCCTCCGACAATAACACCAAACTTTTGTAGCCCATATCTTCCTAGGTCTTGAATGGTTGCCAGCATTCCTGGCTGTAATACTTTTATGCCCATGTTTTCATCTCCCATTCGCTCTTATATTCTTCCAACGAAATTGGTACAAACTGAATTCGATCACCCGGTTGTAATAAGGTTGGAGGAGATTGTTCAGGTAGAAACAAACGAGAAGGTGTTCGCCCGATGATTTGCCATCCCCCTGGAGTTTCTAATGGGTAAATCCCTGTTTGATTTCCCGCAATTCCAACAGATCCCGGAGAAATCGATAACCGTGGAGTTTCTTTACGAGGTGTTGCTATTTGTTTGTCCATTCCTCCCATAAACGGAAAACCTGGAGCAAAGCCTATCATGTAAACAAGATATTCTACAGAAGAGTGAATGTTAATAACTTCATTAGGTGTTAAACCATGATAAGAAGCTACAAATTCTAAATCTGGTCCCATTTCACCACCATATACTACCGGGATTTTTACGACACGTTCCTTGCTTGTTTCAACTATGTGAGATTGATTCATTAAAGAAAGAATTGTTGCTTTCACCTTTTCGTAAGGCATTTCTCCTTCTTTTCCTATATTTGAAAAGTATACTTCAATCGGATTGTAATAAACCGTCACATTATTATAGGCAGGCACAACCTCGATGAATCCTTCAAATGGATTTCTTTCTAATAAGTTCAATATATTTTTAACTTTGTTGTGATTTGCCTCACTGATTCCTTCACCTACATGAATGACTAGTGCAGAATCACTCAAAGGTCTTATCTGTACATTCTCTTTTAAATTCATCATAAAAACCATCTCCTGAAGTTTCGTAATTCGGTATGTAAGTTTTAAATAACGGATTATTAATATTATATTTAAACAATAAACGAAAACAAGTTTAATTTAAATGAAAATTTCAAAAAAAAAATTATTTCTCAAAATTTTAAATTCATACTTTTCAGTAACAATAAAATATGTTAAGATTTTTTAAAATTTCAAAACTTAAGTTCCGAATATCGGTACAAATGTTTGTAAACGTATTCAGTGTAACTATTTTAGTGGGAAGAAAATGGGGGAAGAAGATGTTTCGAGTTGATTTAAACTGTGATTTAGGGGAAAGTTTTGGTCGTTATCGACTTGGAGAGCAAGAAGAAATCTTAAAATATGTAACCTCTGCTAATATTGCTTGTGGATTCCATGCTGGAGATCCAACAGTCATGCGAGAGACAGTTAAGCTAGCCATTGCTAATGGTGTGAAAATCGGGGCACATCCAGGATTACCGGATTTAAATGGCTTTGGACGACGTGAGATGAACATCACACCACAGGAAGCCTATGATATGGTTATTTATCAAGTTGGAGCATTGCAAGGTTTTCTAACGACTTACAATGAAACTATGCAGCATGTTAAGCCACATGGTGCACTTTATAATATGGCTGCTAAAGATCCAGCAATTGCTGAGGCAATCGCACAAGCCATTTATGATATTTCACCTTCACTTGTGTTATTCGGTCTCTCTGGTAGTGAATTAACAAAAGCCGGAGAAAAAGTAGGGCTTCAAACAGCCCATGAAGTGTTTGCAGATCGTACCTATCAGAAGGATGGTTCTTTAACATCTCGTAAACAACCTGATGCATTGATTACCGATAAGGAACAAGCTGTGAATCAAGTCGTGAGAATGGTGAAAGAGGGAATTGTGCTGTCACAACAGCAAATCGATGTCCCATTACAGGCAAATACTATTTGTATTCATGGGGATGGGGAACATGCTGTACAATTTGCAGAATATATTCATTCAAGATTAGCAGAACATCAAGTATCAGTATGTGCAATCAAGGAGGGGTAAGCCAATGGTAGCAAAAAAATCGGAAGTTAGTGAAGCGGGAATCGAGCAAGCGAAAAAAGGTAAATTTGTTAAGAAAACTGCAAGTAAAAGTGTGTTAATAGGAGCTGCCTTTTTAATGGCTACCTCATCTATCGGACCAGGTTTTTTAACACAAACGACAGTATTTACACAGCAATTAGCGGCTAGCTTTGGATTTGTAATTTTAATTTCATTAATTCTAGATATTGTCGCACAGGTAAACGTTTGGCGAATCATTGCTGTTTCCGGTTTACGAGGGCAAGAAATTGCCAATAAGGTGTTACCAGGATTAGGTGTTCTCCTTGCAATTATGATTGTTATAGGTGGTTTAGCATTCAATATTGGGAACGTTGCTGGAGCTGGATTAGGGTTAAATGCAATGCTTGGCGTAGATCCAGCTATGGGTGCCATTGTAAGTGCCCTTTTTGCTATTTTTATATTTATCTATAAAGAAGCAGGGAAGGCAATGGACAAGGTTGCGCAAATTGCTGGTGGTGTTATGATTTTACTCATGCTGTTCGTTGCTTTTAAAACTTCACCACCTGTAGGAGAAGCGATTGTGAACACCGTTTGGCCTAAAGAAATTAGCTGGTTTGCGATTGTAACTTTGGTTGGTGGATCAGTTGGTGGTTATATTACTTTTGCTGGTGGTCACCGCCTTTTGGACGCTGGCATCAAAGGACAAGAATCCTTGCCAGAAGTAACAAAAAGCTCTGTGACAGGGATATTGATTACTGGCGTAATGCGTGTTGCTTTATTTTTAGCAGTTCTTGGTGTTGTTTCAAAAGGTTTAGTTATTGATCCTGCCAATCCACCTGCATCTGTTTTCCAACTAGCTGCGGGTAATATTGGATATCGTATGTTTGGTATGATTATGTGGGCTGCAGCGATTACTTCTGTTGTAGGTGCAGCTTATACATCCGTTTCATTTATTCGTTCATTCCACCCTAACATTGAGAAACATCATAATTGGGTGATTATAGCATTTATCGTCATTTCAACAACAACTTTTACCTTGGTTGGAAAGCCTGTTAATGTGTTAATTTTAGTAGGTGCATTAAATGCACTGGTTTTACCATTAGCACTTGGCATTATATTAGTTGCTACACACAAAAAAGAAATTGTTGGTACATATAAGCATCCACGTTGGTTAACTGTAACTGGAGCAATTGTAGTTGTACTTATGGGATATCTCAGCATTAATACATTAATTGAAGAAATCCCTAAAATTTTTAGTTAATCTAACAACCAACCATCCATCCATGTGCATCTTTTCATGGATGGTTATTTTATAAGGAGTGAATTGATGATGATAAAATATAGTGCTTTAGAGCCGAATGAAATCCGTAAACTTATTCGCAATCAAGAAATTTCTGGACCAACTTCTGGCATGGCGATTGGATTTACACAAGCAAACTTAGTGATTTTGAAGAAGGAGCATGCCTTTGACTTTCTACTATTTTGTCAGCGAAACCCAAAGCCATGCCCATTATTAGACGTGACAGAACCTGGATCATTTAACCCTTCAAAAATTGCTAAAAATGCAGATATTCGCAAGGATATTCCGAAATATCGTATTTATCGGGATGGTATTTTAACTGAAGAAGTATTAGATATTACAGATTATTGGGAAGAGGATATGGTAGGTTTTTTAATAGGGTGTAGCTTTACATTTGAAACACCTCTTCTTGAAGCAGGTATTCCAATAAGACATATTCAAGAAAACTGTAATGTGCCAATGTATAAAACAAATATCGCGTGTGAAAAAGCAGGTATGTTTGAAGGACCAACTGTTGTCAGTATGCGTCCAAAGACACCAGAGGATGCGATTCGTGCAATTCAAATTACTTCGCGCTTTCCAAATGTACACGGTGCACCAATTCATATTGGTAGTCCAGAACAAATCGGTATTACGGATATTTCAAAACCAGATTTCGGTGATGCCGTATCCATTAAGCCAGGGGAAATACCCGTATTTTGGGCTTGTGGCGTAACCCCTCAGGCAGTAGCAATGGAAAGTAAACCTTCTATTATCATTACTCATGCACCGGGTCATATGCTAATCACTGATATAAAGGAAACAAGCTTGAGCATACTTTAAAGTATATTCGAGGACATCTATTTATAGTAAGCGTCAAGAGGATGGACAAAACCAATTTCTGAAATCTAAAAAGCTGGCGAAATTTTACGATTAGTAAAGTTTCACTAGCTTGAATTTTTTTCAAAAGCGGCAGGGTGTCGTTCAATTCATGGATCTTGAGGGGAAAGAAATACGGGTCGTGACAAGTTTAATAGAAATCATTGCTTAAGATATTGCCAACATGTATAAATCTCGTTGGTCGATTGAAAGTTTTTTCCATTGGATTAAATAAAAAAATGATGATTTTTGTATTGAAGAATGGGTTTAGTCCATATTCAGTGTGCTTGAGCACAAGAGCTTTGAGAAGGGCTTCAGCTTTAGATAAAAAAGACTTTAGTCGTGGACATTCATGACAAAACCCACCTGCTTTAGCAGGTGGTAAGTTAAAGCACTCTTACCTTAACTGATGTTAAAGTGAGAGTGCTTATTTTTACTTATTATGCATTATATATCAAATGTTTCGACTTGAACGCCATTACTTAAAGCACATTAATCATTGAAAATGCTTGTCATTTTCTCTGCAACCTCTTCGGTAATCGCAAGAAATCGTTTGGAAATTGATGTCATGTAACGATCCTTAAGTGTAATTATATTAAGTTTTGTTTGTAACACTGGATTTGCTAGTGGTCTAAGTACCGGTAAATCAGGAGAATTAAGTAGCTTGAAACAGCTAGGTACAAAACAAATTCCTGCGCCTTTCATTACCATCATAAGTGTTGGTAATGTTTCTGTCCCCCAGTAAACGACATTAGGCGTAAATCCACTTTTTTGGCATGCCTCGATCACATCATCAGCAACACCTGATCCATAAGATGTTGTATTTAAAAGAAATCGTTCGTTTCTCAAGTCTGCAATATCAATAGAATCTTTTTCACATAGATGATGGTTGGGTGGAAGAGCTAAAAGTAAAGGTTCTGTTAGTAGTGTTGAAGTATGGATGTCCTCCGCTCTCACGGAAGTTCGGACAATTCCAATATCTATTTTATGACTTCTTAGTTCCTCTAAAATATATGATGTATTACCTTCGCGAACATGTGTAACTATGTTAGGAGTTTCCTTTTGAATTTTTTTAAAGACATTTGGCAAAATAAATAGATTTGCTGAAGTAGTACAACCCAATTTCACAGTACCTCTAATTCCTTCATGAAACTCGATTAATTTCTTCTCCGTATTCTCAGATAAATCAAGTAATTCTTTTCCTTTTTCATATAAAAATACGCCACTTGGTGTTAACTCAAGAGATCTACCTAAACGATTAAACAAAGTGACATTTAATTCTTGTTCAAATTTTCTAATTAAAATACTTAAGGGAGGTTGAGTCATTTGCAGTGCAGTAGCAGCTTTTGTAATGCTACCTTCCTCAACTACTGTAATAAAACAATGTAAACGATGAAGGTTCATTTTGATAACTCCTCCTTTTAGTATTCATAAAATATATGGAAGTCATATAAATATTATAATTTACATTATAAAAATGTAAAGATATAATATTTTCATAATTAAGAATAGTTAAAAAATGGTTCTGGATTGTATTTCAGTTTGAAGTTAGTTGATAGCAGAGTGTGTCTATCCAATCGCAAATTATTAATTTATAAATGGAGGTTTTATCAATGACAACTAAAATTACTCAACAATCAAAAACTGTAGAGTTAGCTAAACTGGACAAAAAGCACTTACTACATCCAGCTACAAATCCGAAGGCTCTAATTGACAATGGACCACCTATTATCTTTGTTAAAGGTAAAGGCGTTACAGTTACAAGTACAGATGATGTGGAATACATCGACGGGATGTCAATGCTTTGGAACGTGAACTTAGGACATGGGAATCAAGAACTTGCAGATGCTGGTAATAGTCAATTATCTACCCTCGCGTATGCATCATCATTTAAAGGATTCTCAAATGAACCATCCATTCTACTTGCTGAAAAATTAGCTGAGTTAGCACCAGGAGATTTAAATAGTGTATTCTACACTTCTGGTGGGTCAGAATCAAATGATACAGCAATTAAATTAGCTCGTTTCTACTGGGAGCTTAAAGGGAAATCAGAAAAAAGAAAGATTATTGCGCTAACGAATGCTTATCACGGTGTAACAATAGGAGCGCAAACAGCTACTGGTCTTGCAGCATACCACAAGTTCGCATCATCAAATATAGATGGAGTTGTTCGTGCAACAGCCCACCTATTAAACAGCGAGTTAGGTGATAAAAGTGACCCGAACTATGCAGATTCTATCCGTGGAACAATTGAAAGAGAAGGTGCGGAGACGATTGCAGGAATTATTATTGAACCTGTGCAAGGAGCGGGCGGAGTTAATATTCCACCAGAAGGTTACTTAGAAGCAGTTCGTAAAATCTGTGACGAGCACAATATCCTTTTCATGGCAGATGAAGTTATTTGTGGATTTGGTCGTACGGGGAAAATGTTTGGTATAAACAACTGGAATGTTGTCCCTGATATGATGTCAATTGCAAAAGGAATTACGAGTGGTTATTCGCAACTTGGCGGTGTCATGATGAATGATGAAATTAGAGAAACAATTGCTAAATTCGATGCTGTTATCCCACATGGTTTCACATATAGTGGCCATCCGACTGCTTGTGCGATTGGACTGAAAAACATTGAAATACTAGAGCGTGATAATATTATTGACCACGTAAACGAAATGGAGAAAGAACTTAAAAAAGGTTTAGATTACTTAGCTGAAAAACATAGTATTGTAACAAATTGCAGAGTAATTGGTCTGTTGGCTGCATTTGAACTTTATGAAGATCCAACAAGTGGAAAATTGTTTGATCCAACTGTTTTCCCAGCAAATGCGGTAGTTGACGCATGTTTTAATCGCCAATTAATAGTAAGAGCGCTTGGAGTATATAACCAAATTGTGGCAATTGCGCCACCGCTTATTATTAACAAAGAAGAAATTGAAAAAATGATTCAAATTATAGACGATTCGATTACTGCTTTTAAGAATACACGCAACTAAACTATTCCTATAAAGTAAGTTGAGTAGTGGTGGTTATAGTTAAAAAAGGGGAGGTTCTCTAGTGCTTTATATAAATGGTGAATGGCGAGATACAGGAAATAAATTAGATGTAACAAATCCTGCGACAGGAGAAATAATTCGATCTGTTGCTACAGGTGGTAAAACTGAAACTAAAGAAGCAATCGAAAGTGCGAAGAGAGCATTTGAATTCTGGGGTAAGACAACTGGAAATGAGCGCAGCAACTACTTGTTTCAAGTGGTTCAATTGATGAAAGAAAAAACAAAAGAATTAGCTGAAACGATTACGCTTGAAAATGGTAAGCCTTTACCAGATGCTACTCGTGAAGTAGCAGGTGCGATCGGCTATCTAGAATGGTATGCAGAGGAAGCTAAGAGAATTTATGGGGAAACAATTCCTGCATCTGCAGCTGAAAAACACTTAATGGTGATTCGGGAACCTGTTGGGGTATGTGCAGCTATTACACCATGGAATTTCCCGTTATCGATGATTACAAGAAAAATTGCACCTGCACTTGCTGCAGGTTGTACGATTGTTTTAAAACCGGCTGACTTAACTCCTCTTTCGGCGATAAAAGTATTCGAATGCTTTCATGAAGTTGGACTACCGGCTGGAGTTGCAAACCTGGTAATTGGCCCAGCTGAAGAAATTGGGAACGAGATGACGAGTAACCCAGACGTTCGTAAAATCACATTTACTGGCTCGACGCGTGTGGGGAAAAAACTTATCCGTGATTCGTCTGATACAGTGAAGAAAATATCAATGGAGCTTGGTGGACACGCACCGTATATTGTGTTTGAGGATGCTGATATTGACGCAGCAGTTAATGGTATCTTAGTGTCTAAGTTTATTAACGCAGGTCAAACTTGCATCAGCACCAACCGGATTTACGTAGCAGAAACTGTAGCTGATGAATTCTCAGGAAAGTTAGCTGAAAAGGTATCTAAATTAGTTGTAGGAAATGGTTTAGAAGATGGCGTAAATATCGGTCCAGTAATTAATAAAGCGGCTCTTGAAAAAGTGAAAAGTCAAGTTGAAGACGCTGTGAAACATGATGGTAAAGTAATAGCGGGTGGTAATGTATTTACATTAAATAATGGAAGCGGTTACTTCTTTGAGCCGACAGTTATTCAATATGCAAGCGATAATATGAAGATTACAACAGAAGAAACATTTGGACCAGTTGCACCAATTTATACATTTAAGACGGAAGAAGAGGTAGTTGAAAGAGCAAATCATCCTGAATATGGTCTTGCAGCTTATTGTTATACGCGAGACATTGGTCGAGGCTTACGAATGATGCGTGCTTTAGAGTTCGGGATTGTTGGTATTAATGATCCAGCTCCAGTGGTTATACAAGCTCCGTTTGGTGGTATGAAGGAAAGCGGAATGGGGAAGGAAGGCGGTTGGTACGGACTTGAGGAGTACTTGGAGAAGAAGTTTGTATCGATCTTTATAAAGTAATTAAAAAATTGTTACTAATCTAGGGGCTCTATATCAAAGTGTGTACTTGACAGCACATTCCACTACAGGCGGACGCTTTCCTGGGGGCGAACCTGGAGTCTCCTCGTCGCTAACGCTCCTGTGGGGTCTCAAGTTGTTCGCTAATCCCCAAGGAGTCGCCCCTTTCGTTCCATGTGCTTACATGGCATAAGATTTACATTAAATCAAGTGCATATTGTGGTAGACTTTTCTGCATTCTGCCAAAGATTACTTTCCTCATACTTAGTTTATAAAGGATGTGATTAAATCTACACAATTAATAAAGTAATGAACTTTAACAGGCGTGTTGATTAGGGGTTTATTGAATAATTTCACCCTTATTCCTCAGCTTCCTAATAAAATTTACCGTATAAATAATTCCAATTTTATAGATTGTAGAGAAGGGCTACTCGACGCTCGCCCGCAGGAAAGCGAGTATCCCGTAGCGGAAATCAACCTTTTCCTTCATTAGAATTAGATAAAATTAGTTAATCAACACACCTGAAACTTTAATTTAATTTCAATAAAATAAGAGGGAGGATTTATTATGTCTCAAGTAAATTTAAAAAATAATGGACAAGAAATAGTTGTCCGCAATATTTTAAAAGAGGATCTTGCTGAAGTCGCCTCACTTTCTATGAAGTGTTTTGGACCTGATATGGCATTAAAATATGAGCATTTTGAAAGTCAGATTGAGTTGTTTCCAGAAGGTCAAATTTGTTTAGAATATAACGGTAAAATTGTAGGAACCGCTTTAAGTCTAATTGTAAATTTTGAAGATTACGGAGATAGTCACTCATATTTTCAAATCTGTGATTTAGGATTTATTCGAAATCATAACCCTAATGGTAGAAATCTATATGGTATTGAAATTGGAGTACACGAAGATTTTAGAGGGTTACAATTGGGACGTCATTTGTACGATGGCCGAAAAAGAATATGTGAGAAACTTAACTTAGAAAATATCTTAGTAGGTGGTCGTATACCTTTTTACTATAAATATGCTGAGCAGATGAGTGCAGATGAGTATGTACTAGAGGTAATGAAAGGGAAAATATATGATCCTGTATTAACATTCCAATTGAAAAACGGATACGTATTAAATAAAGTAATGCCAGGCTATTTACCTGGGGATGTTGAGTCATTAGAATATGCAACGCTTTTGGAATGGAAAAATCCAGTTTACAAGCTTAAATTAGTATGAGTCTTTTGTCCGTTATGTTCGCCTATTTTAATAGGCGAACAGTGGATGGCCATTGTTTATTGCGATTATTTAACTTCTTTAGTTATGTAAGCGCTTTCAATTGATTGTTATAAGAGTTCCATTAGAAGTAAATCTTAGGTAAAGAGAGGAGTTATATATGGTTATCGCTGATAAAGTTATTTCGAGTGAAGCAGTATTTACAGGTTTAGAAAATGAAGCAAAGCCAGCTGCTATTGCGATTAAAGGTAACAAAATCATTGCGGTAGGTTCGATGGAGGAAATAAAACCATTTATAGGTTTAGACACGAAGGAATATCATTATGGCAACCAACTCATTATGCCAGGATTTCATGATGCGCACCTTCATCTCATGTTTGGTAGTCTTTTCTCGCATGCAAGTATCAATTTATCGGATGCTTATTCGGAAGAAGAAGTTGCTAGTTTAGTAAAGCAATTCTCGGAAAACGTTCATGCTGATGAGTGGATTATAGGCTATGGATGGGATCATACAAATTGGGCAGAGAAATGCTTGCCGACACGTTTTTCTTTAGACAAAGTAGTTCCTAATCGCCCGATTATTCTTTTCCACGCAGAAGGTCATTATTTGTGGGTTAATAGTTTTGCACTTGAAAATGCTAAGGTTACAAATGAAACTGAAGACCCTCCTAATGGTACGATCCAAAAAGATGAAAATAATGAAATCACAGGAATTCTTTTTGAAACAGCAATGAATTTGGTTGTGGATATTGCTCTCGCATTTCCGGATAAACGGAAAGAAGAATTGTTTGAAGAGTTCTTAAAAAAATCAGCTCAATTAGGCATTACATCAGTAAATGATTTGTTTGCAAGTAGTTTTGATAAGTTAAATAGTTTCGATATGTATAAGGCATATGATGAAGCTGGAAAACTTACGACTCGAATTCATCTTTACCCTGAGTTAAATGATGATATAGATAGAGCAATAAGCTTGCGTGAAAAGTACAATTCCGAAAAATTACAGCTTGCAGGACTTAAGCAGTTTATTGATGGCGTTGTAACTGGACATACCGCATACATGTTAGATCCTTACTTAGACAAACCTATAACACGAGGGAGTACTGCTTTTCCTGTAGAAACGATCAAAAACTGGGTGACAAAAGCCGACAAAGAAGGATTTCAAATTCGCTTCCATACAATTGGTGATGGAGCAGTAAGGCTTGCTCTAGATATATTTGAAGCAGCAAGGATGGATAATGGTGTGAGAGATTCACGACATGCGCTAGAGCATATTGAAGTGATTCATCCGACAGATATTAAGAGATTTAAAGAATTGGGGGTTGTTCCATCTGTACAGCCTTCTCATCTAGCATTGATGCCGAAAGAAAGTCATACATTGCGTGTCGGTAAAGAAAAAGATCCTTATACGTATTTATGTAAAACGTTATATGACGTAGTCGAGTATATTGCTTTTGGTACAGACTATCCAATAACAACATTAGATCCTTTTAAAGAAATTTTCCATGCGATTACGAGATTAGACTTTACTGGTGATTATGAGTGGAATAGTCAAGAGCAGATAACACTCGCAGAAGCGTTGAAAGCGTATACAAAAGGTTCAGCATACAGCACATTCAGAGAAAAAGATTTGGGTACATTAGAAGTTGGAAAATTAGCAGATATTATTGTACTAGATAAAAACCTCTTTGAAGTAGAAAATAAAGAAATTCTGCAAACGAAAGTTTTGTTAACAATTATGGATGGTGAAGTTGTTTATCTTCATTCAGCAGAAAACTCCCACCTCTACAGGTAGTGAGATGAATGCGGTTTTGGTTCCTTTTCAGTGGGTGTCCAAACACCTACTGAAATAGAGGAACTCAGTCTAAGAACGCCACGTCCTGTGGCAACAACTGAGTGACCAACATCATGCTGCTGACGCTACGTTAGCACTACGCTTTCGCGCAAAAAACATTTGTTGGCCCAAAGCCTCCGGCGGATGTCACGGATTTTGAATTGTGCGGGCACAATTCAAAATCCGGACGCATTGTTTATCTGCGCGAAAGCGAAGCGTCAGCGGCAATTACGCCAAGGCGAAATTTATAGTGAATCAGTCTACTATCCTACTATTTTAGTTAATTGATCATTTTACTAGGAAGATTTTTTAATTACTATTCGAGGAGTGAAAAAAATAAAACATCCAGTTAATTTGTCTAGATCGCTTTCTTTAACGTCTCTTGTTGTTACTGGGATGGCCTTTATGGCTTTAACTACAGTGTTTAGCACATACGGTATAGCCTCTAAAATATCTCATGGTATGGTCGCTGGATCGTATGTAATTGCATTAATTGTGATGATGTTTACGGCTCATAGTTATGGTCAAATGGCAAAAGCGTACCCCATTGCGGGATCTGCCTATACCTACGCGCAAAAAGCGATTAATTCTCATGTTGGTTTCTTAGTGGGATGGGCAATTTTAATGGATTATCTCTTGATCCCAATGGTTAACTTTTTACTATTTGGTATTTTCTTCTCAGCTGCTATACCTGAAGTTCCACAGTATGTTTGGATATTTACATTAATAGTTCTTGTGACGTTTGTAAATGTTAGAGGTGTAAAGTTAAGCGCAAATATCAACATGATTGTAATAGGCTTATCAGCATTATTTATAATTGTCTTTTGCATCTTATCAGTTAAATCAATAGTAACTGGAACCGGGACTGGCATTTTATTTAATCTTGATCCCTTTATTAATACTGAGGAGTCATTTAAGTATATAGTTGCTGGTGCTGCACTATTATGTTTCTCTTTCCTCGGTTTTGATGCAGTTTCTACTTTTTCAGAAGAAGTAAAAAATCCGGAGAAAAACATACCGCGTGCAATATCTTTAGTAACTATAATTGGGGGATTATGTTTTGTAGTCGTATCTTATTTTGCACATAATGTTTGGCCAGATTATACGAGTTTTAAAGATGCTGATTCTGCTTCCTATGAAATTGTTTTCCTAGTAGGCGGGAATGCCTTACAAGCAGCATTCCTAGCAAAAACTGCAGTGGTTGTATTTGGTTCCGCGTCCGCATCTCAAGCAAGTGCTGCACGTGTATTATACGCAATGGGAAGAGATGGACAATTACCTAAAAATTTTTTTGGAAAACTAAATAAAAGAACGAGAACCCCGGCTAACAACATTTTATTAATTGGTTTTTTATCATTATCTGCATTGTTTTTAAGTCTAACCTTTGTCGCGTCTTTCATTAACTTTGGCGCCTTACTTGCATTTACTGCTGTGAATCTATCCGTTATTTTTTTATATTACGGTAAGCGAAAAGAACGCTCCTTAAAGGGGATTATCTTCTATCTGATTTTTCCATTAATCGGAGCAGTACTTACAACTTCTTTGCTTTTCAACCTAGATGTTTACTCGATTGCTCTTGGTAGTGTTTGGTTAGGAATTGGTGTTATTTATTTATTATTTATGACAAAAGGTCTTAAGTATAAACCACCAGTGCTCAAAACAGATGAGATTGATTCGTCGCAGTTTAATGAAGCAGCTAAAAATATGTAAGGGGATGGATGAATGACAGATAACACTACGCTCAAAAGGTCATTAGGTGTTTGGTCAATTGTTGCACTGGGATTAGGATATATGACGCCTACAGTGGTCTTTGATACGTTTGGAATTGTATCAAAATTAACAAATGGTGTAGTACCAATGGCGTATTTTGTCGCCTTGTTAGTAATGGTATTGACAGCGATTAGTTATGGAAAGATGGTACAGGTATTCCCGGCTGCTGGTTCAGCATATACATACACCCGGGAAACAATGGGGTCTCACCTAGGATTCCTCGTAGGATGGGCATCGTTATTAGATTATTTATTATTACCTTTAGTTAATGCATTAATTATTCGAATATATATGGAATCTCTGTTTCCGAATGTACCTGTTTGGATTTGGGTTTTTGCTTATGTCATTGTAGTTACTGCAATTAATGCTTATAGTATGGAATCAACATCCAGCTTAAACTTTATACTCGTTGTTTTCACGATTTGTTTAATAGGTATATTCATATTACTTGCTTCTGTACAACTTTATCACGGTATGGGAAATGGTACTTTATTCACGATTCATCCACTATCACATGAAAATGTGAAATTAATAGCCGTTTTAACTGGGGCAACAGTAGTAGCTTTCTCGTTTATCGGTTTCGACGCAATAACAATGTATACGGAAGAAGCAAAGGATACATCAACAGTTCCTAGTGCAATCCTTCTAACTGTTTTAATCGGTGGGGGTATTTTCTTTATTGCTTCTTATTTTACACAAGCATTATTCCCTGATGTTTCTGTGTTTGAAAATGTAGATGATACATTGCCGGAAATTGGTCTATATGTAGGAGGGAAGTTATTCCAACTGCTTTTCATTGCAGGAGCTTTCGCTGCTACTGTAGCTTCAGGACTTGCATCTCATGCAAGTGCTTCTCGTTTGCTGTTTGTTATGGGCAGAAATGGTGTACTACCTAAAAAAACTTTCGGATACTTACACCCTAAATTTAGAACGCCTGTTTTTACGATTGTTTTGACGGGAATTGTATCATTATTTGCAATAGGACCAAATTTAGAATTAATTGCTTCAGTCATTAACTTTGGGGCATTAATTGCATTCACATTCGTTAACCTATCTGTTATTGTTCATTTCTATATTCGTCAGAAAAGGAGATCAGGCAGTGAAACCTTTAAGTACTTAATTATGCCAACTTTCGGAGCATTAGCTACCGGAGTTCTTTGGTATCATTTACACGTTGATGCATTTATAGGTGGAATCGTTTGGCTTATAATCGGAATCATTTACATGCTGTTTATAACAAGATTCTTTAAAAAAGAACTTGGAAGCATGGACTCTATTGATGACTTGGAGTCATTAGATAAAGAGATTTTTAATGAAGATAAGATTAAAGTCTTGAATTAACTATTTAGAGGATGAGAATCTCTTAAATCTTCCTCTTTTTAATGACACAAGAAGTAAATAAAGGAGTGATTGCTTTGAAAGAAAAAATTCGACTGTATATAGAAGAAAATAAAGAAGAATTATTTAAAACAATTCAAGATGTCGTACGTATAAAAAGCGTTGTTGGTAATGAACAAGAGATGCAATTATACATGAAAAAAAAATATGAAGAACTTAACTTGATTTTGCATGAGATTGAACCAAAATATGAGAAGGTTTCAGCTCATGAAGCGTTTATTGATTCAGGTATTCCGTTTGAAGACCGAAAAAATATTATCGGAATACATAAAGGTGTCTCCGATGGTAAGTCATTAACGATTCATGGGCATGTAGATGTTGTTTCTCCAGAACCATATTCAAACTGGACGATGGACCCATGGAGTGGAGATATTATTGGAAATAAGTTATACGGTCGAGGCTCCGCCGACATGAAAGCAGGACTTATTTCAAATTGGTTCGCATTGAAAACATTAATTGATTTGGGTTATCCAATTGCTGGAGATGTTCAGCTACATTCAGTAATAGAAGAAGAAGCTGGTGGTGGAGGCGGAGCTTTAGCATGTTTGGAAGAAGGCTTCGTAACAGATGGGTACATTTCGACAGAGCCACATAATTTGAATATGACAATAAGTCATGGGGGGATTATGTATTTCCGAGTGTACGTAAAGGGAAGAACAGCGCATGCTGGTTTAGCGCATGAAGGCATAAATGCTATTTCAAAAATGATGAAAATCCTTAGTGCGCTGGAAGAATTAAGTGAATGGCGTGCGAAAAATGTTAAGTTTGATTTATTTGAAAAGGGGTCTGGACAGTCCGTTCACTTAAACTTAGGTGTACTAAAGGCTGGTGACTGGGTATCGACGGTTCCAGGAGAAGCGATCCTCGAAGGAAGAATTGGTTTTATCCCAGGGGAAACTCGCGAAGAAATTAAGCAACTAGTACAAGACACGATTATGAAATCTGTCTTAGGAGATGAGTGGATGGATAAAAATCCACCTGTAATAGAATGGTTTGGATGGTCAACGGAGCCATGGTACCAAGATCCTGAGAACCCTTTTGTAAAATTATTCATCGAAAATGCAGAAGATGTTATGGGACATAAAATAATAATGGTTGGAAGAGCTGGAGGAAATGATGCACGATTTACTCAGTATTATGGAAATCAAGGATTGTGCTTTGGGCCAATTGGAGAAAATATGCATGGACCAGATGAATGTGTTCATTTAGATAGCGTAGTAGAAGTAACTAATGTTTTGGCAAATTATA
Source organism: Lysinibacillus zambalensis (assembly GCF_040183165.1). Classification (NCBI taxonomy): domain Bacteria; kingdom Bacillati; phylum Bacillota; class Bacilli; order Caryophanales; family Bacillaceae; genus Lysinibacillus; species Lysinibacillus zambalensis. The sequence continues at coordinate 41,062 of NZ_JBEGDG010000011.1, read as the reverse complement.
TTATTAAGTGGAGCGAGAGTTAATCATCGTTAACTTTTGGGAATACCCTTTCAAACTAATATTGTGTTTCTCATAATGCTTCTAGCTTGGGTAACTGAATGATTAGGAATGTTATGGAAAATGGGAGTAGGGTTAATGAAATTGGTATTAGATTTAAAACAAAATCTAGCATTAAAAATGACACAAGAAATGCAACAATCTTTGCAACTTCTATAAATGTCGTCTTTTGAATCGCATGACTATTTATCTTTATTCAGCAGAAAACTCCCACCTCTATATGTGGAGAATGAATGCGATTTTGGTACCTTTTCAGTGGGTGTCCAAACACCTACTGAAATAGAGGAACTCAGTCTAAGAACGCCACGTCCTGTGGCAACGACTGAGTGACCAACATCGTGTTGGCCTAAAGCCTCCAGCGGAAGTCACGGATTTTCAAAGGTATGAATTGTGCTGGAACAATTCAAAATCCGGACGCAATTACTCCAAGGCGTAATTGATCGTACAAGGCGATCGAAAACCATTTAATAAATATTGAGAAGAGGCACTTATGAATAATCAGCCTAGCACTGCTAGTACAACCAAACGAATAAGTGAGGATTTTTTGTACACTAAAAAATCTTTTAATCAGGAAATTCTTAGTGTGGAAAACCATTTGATAAAACAAATCTCTCTTAACAATTAAACTGATGAAACAATTCCTATGTTCAAAGTTAATTGAAAATTAGAACAATTAATTTCCGAGATGTAAGTAAATCACATTTTAGTAGTTGGCAAGCTTATTGTTTATTAATTGTGAGTGTATTGTTTAAAAACATGTAAAAGGGAGGATGTATTTTTATGAAAAGAGATTATTCTGTTGAAGAACTTAAAGTGTTAGACCAAAAGCATTTTCTACACCCTACTTCACCAGTAAAGACTGAAAATGGACCGGCATTTATTTTTACAGAAGGAAAAGGTGTTTATCTGTATGATATTACAGGTAAAAAAGTTATTGATGGTATGTCTTCACTTTGGAATGTGAATATCGGACATGGTAGAACAGAACTTGGTGAAGTAGCGAAGGAACAAATGGATAAATTAGCCTTCAGTTCTTGTTTTGCAACGTTTAGTAATGAGCCTGCTATTCTATTAGCAAAAAAGTTAGCAGAATTAGCACCTGGTGATTTAAATACTACATTTTTTACGTCCGGTGGTTCCGAATCCAATGATAGCGCCTATAAATTAGCTCGTCATTATTGGATATTAAAAGGGGAAATTTCTCGAAAAAAAATTATCTCAAGATCGAAATCTTATCACGGGGTGGCAATCGGTGCTACAAGTGCGACGGGTTTAAAAGGATTTCGTGATTTTACAAATTCAAATGCACCGGATTTTCTATTCGTAGATCATTTCTCCATACGGGCTTTACGTGATTTGATTGAAACTGAAGGTCCAGAAACAATAGCTGCTTTCATCACCGAGCCAGTACAAGGTGCAGGGGGGGTGCATGTTGCACCGGATAATTATTTCAAAGAAATTCGTGAAATTTGCAATGAGTACGGTATTTTGATGATAACAGATGAAGTTATCACAGGATTTGGTAGGACGGGTAAGTTCTTTGCAATGGAACATTTTAATGTGGTACCGGATATGATGTGCTTTGCAAAAGGTGTTACTAGTGGATATGCACAATTAGGTGGTGTAATGATCTCAGAGAAAATACGCCAAGAATTTTCTGAGTTATCAGAAGGAACTATATTGCATGGATACACTTATAGTGGTCATCCAATGGCCTGTGCAGTTGGGTTGAAAAACATTGAAATTATAGAGAAAGATAATTTAGTAGCAAATTCAGAAATTCGTGGTCAAGAGCTATTAGCAGGGTTAAAAGTATTACAAGCGAAGTACCCATTTATTGTAGATGCAAGAGGTTTAGGTTTAATGGCAGGTATAGAAATCTCTTATGATGGAAGACTCCTCGCTCCGCAAATAGTGACAGAGGCAGCAAAGTTGGGATTAATATGTCGCTCTGTTGTACTAGAAGCTCAAGATATTGTTGTATTTTCACCACCATTATCAATAAGCCAAAAGGAGTTAAGAGATTTATTAGATATTCTAGAACAAGCGATTCAAGAAGTAGAGAATCAGGTATTGGCAAATAAGTTGTAATACGAAAGGTGAGGTAATTATAATGAGGAAAAATTTATTTATCAATGGGGATTGGGTGGAAGCAGCAGAGTATACACAATTATGCTCTCCATATAGTAGCGAGGTCATTGCAGAAATACCGAAGGCAAATGTCGAGGAAGTAGAAGCGGCTTTAGTAGCTGCCGATGCTGCACGTAAAACGATGGCGAATATGCCTTTGTATAAGCGTGCGATTATTCTTGAAAAATTAGCTTCTTTATTAGAAGCACGTGCTGAAGAAGCAGCAGAGCTAATAGCACTAGAAGCTGCCAAGCCTATTACAACCGCCAAAGCTGAAGTTCAGCGTACAATTCAAACGTATAAATTTGCTGCTGAAGAAGCAAAGCGAATACACGGAGAAACAATTCCTGTGGATGCTGCCCCCGGTGGAGACGGGCGCATTGCCTATACGGTTCGTGAACCATTAGGCATCGTGGCAGCTATTACACCTTTTAATTTCCCAATGAATCTAGTAGCTCATAAAGTAGGGCCAGCAATAGTATCAGGAAACACGGTTGTATTAAAACCTGCAAGTCAAACACCATTAACTTCCTATTTTATTGGTGAATTAATAGTAGAAGCAGGATTACCGAAGGGTGCGCTAAACATCGTTACTGGTGCAGGTTCTTTAATTGGTAACAAATTAGTCACGGATAATCGCGTGAAAAAGATTTCTTTTACAGGTAGCCCCGCTGTAGGTATTGGCATACGCAATCAAGCAGGTCTTAAGAAAGTAACGCTTGAATTGGGTTCTAATGCGGCTGTTATTATCGATGAAAATGTAAATATTGATAAATTAATTTCACGTGTCGTTTCCGGTGCATTTACATTCCAAGGGCAGGTATGTATTTCAGTTCAACGAATTTATGTTCACGAAAAAATGTATGATTTGTTTGTAGATAAATTTGTAACAGCTACAAAAGAGTTGAAACTTGGTGATCCCCTAGATCCTACAACGGATGTTTCAGCCTTAATTAGTCCACAAGATGTAAAGCGAACATTAAGTTGGATTGCAGAAGCAAAGGAGCAAGGGGCAATTATTGCAACTGGTGGAGAATCTGAAGGAAATATCTTACAACCTACAGTACTATTAAATGTAAAACCGGAGCAGAAGGTTTCCTGTCAGGAGGTATTCGCACCAATCGTATCTATTATGAAGTTTACATCTATTCAAGAGGCATTTGATCAAGTAAATGACTCCAAATATGGTTTGCAAGCTGGTATTTATACAGATAATATCCATGTTGCTTTACAGGCAACGCAAAAACTCCATGTAGGTGGTGTCATTATAAATGATATTCCTACATTCCGTTTAGATCATCTACCATATGGTGGCGTAAAGGAAAGTGGTATGGGAAGAGAAGGACTGAAGTATGCAATTGAGGAAATGACAGAAATGAAACTTGTAGTTATAAACCAAAACAAATAAAAAATAGGTAGGAGGAAAAATATAATGATAATTGGTGTACCTAAAGAAATAAAAAATAATGAAAATCGAGTAGGAATTACTCCAGCAGGTGTTGTAGCTTACAAAAAAGGTGGTCATGAAGTAATAATTGAATCGAGTGCAGGGCTAGGTAGTGGATTTACAGACCAAGATTATTTAGATGTAGGCGCTCAAATTACTAAATCGACTAAGGAAGCTTGGGATGTTGATATGGTGATTAAAGTGAAGGAGCCAATTCGGGAGGAGTACAAATATTTTAAAGAGAATCTAATTCTCTACACATACCTACATTTAGCTCCTGAGCCAGAATTAACGAAAGCTTTGCTTGAAAGTAAAGTTACTGGAATTGCTTATGAAACAATTCAATTAGATTCAGGTGCCTTACCGTTGTTAACACCAATGAGTGAAGTTGCAGGCAGAATGTCTGTACAAATTGGTGCACATTTTTTAGAAAATTCAAAAGGAGGAAAAGGAGTTCTCTTAGGTGGTATTCCTGGTGTTGCACCTGGAAATGTAGTGATTGTAGGTGCTGGAGTTGTCGGGACGAATGCTGCGAAAATGGCAGTAGGATTAGGTGCAAACGTAACAATTTTAGACGTTAATATTACACGCTTAAGTCAAATAGATGATATGTTCCAAGGACGTGTTCGTACACTTGCATCAAATACCTACAATATCGCTGAAACAGTGAAAACAGCAGATTTGTTAATTGGTGCTGTGCTAATTCCAGGTTCACGTGCACCACAATTAGTTTCAAAAGAAATGATTCAAACAATGCAAAAGGGGTCTGTTGTAGTGGATGTAGCGGTAGATCAAGGGGGTTCTATTGAAACAATTGATCGAATTACTACTCATAGTAATCCTACTTATGAAGTATACGGTGTTGTGCATTACGCAGTTGCGAATATGCCAGGTGCTTGCGCGCGTACCTCAACAATGGGCTTGTCAAATGTAACTGTTCCATACGGTTTGCAAATAGCTAATAAAGGCTATCGCCAAGCTGCTTTAGATAATCCTATTTTAGCGAAGGGGATAAACGTAGTAAATGGAAAAATAGTATATAAAGCGGTAGCTGATGCACATGGATTACCTTATACGGATCTACAAGTAGAATTAGCAGCAGATTCAACTTCGGCGTTAGCAGTTAAATAGAATAAGAGAAATAATGTTTTTTGAAATGAAAAGAAGGTGAAAATTGGTAGGGAATGTAATCTACCAAGCTTTCACTTTCTTTTCTATTTGATGTGGAGGTGCTTTTTTCTTTGGCAAAGAAGGGGGAATTTGAAATACAACTTTAATATTCCGTTTTAATATTGATACAACCTTATCAAACTTCGCACGGAAACCCTCTACCATGGATTCTTTTCCATATATTGATCTGGCTATACCAATCCACCATGTACATCAGATCAAGCACATTTATGAAAACCCTTAATCCTTACAGTGAGCACCTTGTCTTTTTATATCTATTCTTACATTAAGGATTCCTTGATGATGATACTTCGATAGAATAGTAGAGGAAGGTTCTTTAAATAGGAGTTTTTTCACGCGCATTGAAACATTGGTTATAAAATAGAAAACGAAGATTGATTTTATTAGTGGATGGCTAAAATAACAATAAAGTGGATGGTATATTACAATTGAAATAATATTAATATATAATTTTTTACCAGGAATAACACAGCTAAAAGAAGAAAGCGTAAGTTTGAAGGAAATAATGAGGTGAGTATAGTTGGATTGGAAACCTGATAGAAAAGCGAAAAAAGCTATCTATAAACAACTCGCAGAATATATTGAAAAGGGAATTGCAAATGGTACATTTCCACCTGATAAACCATTGCCATCAGAGAGATATTTAGCAAGTGCTCTACATTTAAACAGAAGTACTGTCGTTCATGCATATGACGAATTAGAATCGATGGGGCTAATTGAAAGGACTAGAGGAAGCGGTACTACCATTAGTAAAGATATATGGGGTATAACAAAAAAGCGGATTCCTAGTTGGAATAGGTATATTGAGGCGGGTTCTTTTTTACCGAGTCAACCTGTCACGAAAAAAATACGAAAAGAGGCTATTGAACATAAATTAATAAATTTAGCTTCCGGTGAATTGTCAGAAGAACTATTCCCAAAAAGGTTTTTAAGCGAGATAACGTCAACACGTTCTTTTATTGGAAGCTTAGGGTACGATCATCCACAGGGGAATGGAATCCTTAGAACTACCATTGCAAAACACGTGAAAAAAAGTCGGGGAATCGACACTAATCCTTCTTCAATACTTATAACATCAGGAGCGCAACAAGCATTACATTTAATTGTACAATGTTTGTTAAAGCCTGGAGATGCAATAGCAATAGAAGATCCTTCTTATAATTATAATCTTCCAATTTTCAAATCGGTAGGTATACAAATACATTATCTACCTGTCGATAAAGATGGAATAAACCCAGAAGATTTAAAGTCATTATATAAAAAGCACCGAATAAAAATGGTTTTTTTAAATCCATGTTTTCAAAATCCAACGGGCTCTTTATTGAATAAAAAGAAAAAAGAAGTGATTTTAGACATATCCTCAAAGCTTGGAATTCCAGTAGTAGAAGATGATCCTTATAGTTTAACAGCATTTTCAGGAGATAAAATCTCTACCCTTAAATCAATGGATAGAAATGGCAACGTATTATACATTAGTTCTTTGTCCAAAATTGTTGCCTCAGGATTAAGAATAGGGTGGATTATTGGTCCAACATCGGTGATTGAAAGATTATCCGATGCGAAACAACAAATCGACTTCGGTCATTCTAGCTATACACAATGGGTGGCGAATGATTTTTTAGAATCTGAAAATTTTCATATTCATATAAAAAGTTTAATGAAGGAATTAGAAAAAAGAAGAGATAAAATTATAAAAAGCCTTGATACGTATTTAAAAGATCAGGTGGAATATTCTATTCCTCAAGGCGGTATTCATATATGGTGTAAAATACTTAAAGATTATAATGAAACCCAATTGCTTGAAGAATCCATTAAAAGAGGCGTCATTTATGTTCCTGGTTCTACACTGGGATCCAAAGATGGTTTTGTTCGTTTTACTTTCGCAAAGGAAGATGAAGACTCAATCGACGAAGGAATCAAAAGGTTTGCAGAAGCCCTTAATAGTATATAGACAATTGGATGACTAAAAATGTGTTAGATAGGATGGCTAAAATATTTACAGGTGTATTTATTTGGAAAAAATAGGTTTTTTGAGCGATGAAAGGATTTTTTGTTACCAATTTGCTAATATATTTTCATTTTAACTGATTGTAGCGTAGGGCTACTCGACGCTCGCCCGCAGGAAGCCTTTGCTCTGCGCGAAAGCGAAGCGTCAGCGACTAAGCGAGTAGCCCGTAGCGGAAATCAGCCTCTTCGAGTGTATAAAAATGGCCAATCAACACACCAGATATTTTATCCCTAGGGTAAATGGATGGTCAAAAAAGCATCAAATTGGATGGTTATAAAAAATATAAATCCCTTATCATGGAGAGGAAGATGTTAAAACATCGATATAGTTTAATTACTAATTATTCTTTATGAAACAATGGGCAATGAAGATAATAATATAGTAATTGCTACTAAAATGCTTAACTTATTGAAAGAGTTGATATGATATGACAACAGGTATGATTATTACGCTAGTGATTGGATCTATTCTTAAATTGATAATGAGCCCTCCCAGTATAGCTGTAGGATGGGGGGTAAGTAAATTTGAACTTCATAAAAAACTTGATTCAAAAGATGTGACGGTAACATTCAATGGAAAGAATTTAAATGAGGAAGAAAAAAATAGATTTACAGACTATTTTAATAAAGCTTCCTTTTTGAAAAAACATTATATATTTCCAGGTAATGAAAAATTATTTTTACAGCCAGAGACTAATGTTACTCCAATTATCATGAACGTAAAAAGAGGCAAAAAAGATGTTAATTTCTTTGTTTTTAGTTATGACAATCACGTTGATGTAGTCAAGAAGTACAAGGAGAAGGTTGTTTCATATAGTATTAGTTCTGAACATCTACAAAATTTCGCAGCTTTAACTACAAATGCAAACCATTGAATAAATTAGGGATTCGGTCACTGACCTAGAATCCCTTTTTAATACCCTGAAAAATTACGTGAATATAGTAGCGAAATTATCTTCCAATTCAATTGAATGGAGGATTGTGATTTTATTATGACCAAAAAGTTGGGATTATTGCTACTCATCCTAGCACTCAATACTTGATGAACGACTTCCTTTAATAGAAATAGGAGTAATCTACCATAAGAGGAATAATTCTTGCTTCACTATTTTATTCCATAATAGCTGGTATAATAATGGTAGAATCATACATTCATAAAGGAGAGAAATTGATGACAGCTCAACAACAAGCAGCAATGCAATCCATGATCGACTGGCTAGCAGATGAACACGAACTTGGGCAAGAACCCAAGAAAATAGAAATTGCAGCAGAATTTGATTTACATGATATGCACTACTATATATTCAAGTATAAAAAATCATTGCTAGGAAAATGGCTCCTTGGCGTATGTGGAGGCTATGAGGATCCGTCTGACACTGAGCATTGCGGCCATGTATTCAGTGAGATGCAACCTTATGACCCTGCGACTGCAGAGCAAGAAGCTGTAAAGATGGTAGAATTAATCCGAGAATACTGGATGCAGCAGGCTGCAGCATATGAAGCTGCTCAATCTATGGAGGACGAGACAGAAACGCAAGGTAATGGTTCTGGTATTTTTAACGGTTTCGTTCTGCTTAACTCTGCAGAATGTGATATTGATCAGATAAAGGCAAACCTTTTGAATGATTGGGACATCAGCTGCTCGTCAGTAGAGGATGAGGAAAACGACGAAGAAACAGAGGAAGGAACCTTGGTCTTTGAAGTGGACGACTGCATGTTAGCGGTTAGTTTTGTCGAAGCACCCGTACCAGATGGTGAGGCTGAGTATTATGCACAGGGAAATTACATGTGGAAGGAAGCTGTGGAGGTTACTCAAAAGCATGTAGCTCAAATCATCCTAGCTGCATTTACTCGCTCCGGTTCCCCGCTGGACAGTGGCAGGCTATACACTAAGCTGGCGGCAAGTTGTTTAAAGCTTCCTAACGCAATAGGGATCTATACATCTGGCACCGTATTCCAGCCTGAACTTTTTCAAGATATGGCTGAAGTCATGAAGAATGACGACATGTTTCCTTTACTGAATCTTGTTTATTTCGGCCTGGTCGGAACGGAAAAAGGGGTAGATGGATATACTTATGGGTTAAAAGCCTTTGGCAAGGATGAAATTGAAATTCTGGACAGTCAAGCAACTCCTGCCGAACTGCGTGATTTTTTGATTACGATTTCCGGATATATTGTAGAAGAGAATGTCACTTTAAGGGATGGAGAGACGATCGGCTTCTCAGCAGAGCAAAAGCTGCCGATTTCCCGTTCCGAGGCAGTTTATGTTGATGGGGATACTCTTAAAATCAAATACTAGTTTCATGATCAAAAGACACCGTAGCAGGTGTCTTTTTTATGCATCATAATCCCCGACTTCCAACTGTAAGGTGAGGGGAGGGATATCATCGATGTCAGCTTAGTCGAATGTTGAAATGTGGTCGTTCCAGAATGTTGTACTTACTTAAACATTTTGTTCGTGTATGATTAGGATTAGTCCCTCTAGAAAAAGTTGATTTATGAACCTTATTCATTTATTAAAATATTTTTATGTTGTATAGCAAGGTTAACCAACTTAAATTCACCTTCGCTTATATCTCCCTTGATGTTGTTTAGCTCGTTCCAAGCCAAATCATACAGGGATTTATCAATGATGCCTTTTAAATAAGCTTCTTCTAATTCATCAGCATCTTTTTCAATCAACTCTCCTGATGGTAACAAAATAAGATCTAAAAATAGATCATCCATATAAGGAACATTATTTTCTATTGCGTTTTTATGGCATATATCGATATACCATTGAATTATTTCTCCGTTAGCATTAAACATAGTTGTTACAGAATGGTTTTTTTCAAGGGGAAATTGTTGTAACCATATATAGCCGTTATCAACAATACATAGTTTTTTCTCTCCATAATTCATGAATAAAGGTTCAGTAACTAGGACTGTTTTCAATAAAGTTATAAAACCCTTGAAGTCTCTAGTGTCAAGGTACGACTGATTATACTTTCTTTCGATAACTCGTGACCATTCCGAACGGTCTCCGAACTTTCTCTTTAGCATACTGAACCTCCAAACTCATTTAAAATAATGAGGATACAAATCTTTATGCTGCCATATCCAGTTTTTCGTCTCAAGGATCATTTCTTCATAGCTCGGTACGGTAAATGAAAAATCTTTTCTTGTGTTGACTAATGTTTTATCAATGTTAACGAGGGGATATGGCTGGATTGTACTTTTATTTTCCTTGAAATGCGTATTGAATAATTGCAGGAGATCATACTTTGAAATACTGCTATTGTTGACGAGGTGGTAGAGGCCTGTTGTACCTTCAAGTGTTGCACGTTCAATTGCTTTTGCTAATGTTAGGGTCGTAACTCCAGTCCAAATTGCACCAGTATAGCCGCGAATAGTATTTTGTTGTTTCATAAACCAATTAAAAAGGCCAATGCCATCCTCCTTCAGATCAGGACCGATGATAGAATTACGAAACGTTAGATGTTGAGTACTTTCGATTTCTCCTAGTCCCTTCGTACGATCGTAAAAGGTTTCCCCATCGCGAAGGCTTTTTTCATGATAGGGAGCGGCTTTTCCTGAGAATACACAATCTGTACTTAAATGAATAAGCTTAGTGTTACTGTTTTTTAATAAAGACTCAATGGCATGAGGCAAATAACTATTGAGATATACACTTTTCTCGCGGTCTGTTTCACAGGCGTCATTTAATACACCGATACAATTCACCACAACATCATAGTCGTGATCTAAAATTAGTGATTTTAAAAAATTTGTATCTGTAATATCTCCCGTAATATTATTTCCGCAAGAAAAGGCGGATCGCGAATAGGTTGTTACATCATGCCCTTGGGCGTACAAATAGAGTGAAATTGTGTGACCAGCCATTCCAGTAGCTCCAAGTACTAAAAATTTCAAGGTTTTCCTCCCATCCAATTTTGTAATTCTTCTTGAATGAGAGGAAGCTTTAATAATTTTTCTTTTATTTCAGCGACGGATAGTATTTTCGTATTAGTAGAGTTATATTCGTCGGTCAATGTAATTTTAGGAGAGCCCTCATCAAGATATTTTCCATAATTTAAATCACGGTTATCTGCAGGGATTCTATAAAAATTCCCCATATCAATGGCCTTTGCAGCTTCTTCCTTTGTTAATAACACTTCGTAAATTTTTTCGCCATGCCGTGTTCCAATAGTTTGTATTTTATTTTGAGCTTGAAAAATTTCTAGTAATGCCTGTGCTAAATCCTCTATATAAGCAGCTGGTGATTTTTGCACCATAATGTCCCCGTTGTCAGCGTGTGAGAAGGCGTATAAAACTAATTCTACTGCCTCATCAAGGCTCATCATAAAGCGTGTCATTTTAGGATCAGTAATCGTTAAAGGCTTGCCGGCTTTAATTTGTTCGATAAATAAAGGAATAACAGAGCCCCTTGAAGCCATGACATTTCCGTATCGTGTTCCGCAAATTAATGTTTTCTCCGGATGAACCATTCTAGACTTAGCAATAAACGTTTTTTCCATCATAGCCTTCGAAATTCCCATTGCATTTACTGGATAAGCAGCCTTATCTGTTGACAGGCAAATAATTTTTTTAACACCAGCTTGAATAGCCGCAGTTAAAACATTATCAGTGCCTAGGATGTTCGTCTTGACTGCTTCTAGTGGAAAAAATTCGCAAGAGGGGACCTGCTTAAGAGCGGCTGCATGGAAAACAAAATCGACATCATACATCGCATTATGAATGCTTTGGATGTCACGTACATCGCCTATAAAAAATTTAATTTTCGGATGTTGATAGAGTTTACGCATATCATCTTGTTTTTTCTCATCTCTTGAAAAGATGCGTATTTCCTTAATGTTGGTATTTAAAAACCTCTTTAATACTGCATTACCAAAAGAGCCGGTGCCGCCAGTAATGAGAAGAACTTTATCTTTAAACATTGTATTGTTAATTACACCTCCTGCATGCATGGAAATAAGGGCGTTATTTTAATCCTCTTCGATGTAAATCATATTCAGAATTTTCTCTCGGGAAGTTATACCAGTATGCTAATTCATTTGTATATTTACTTGTCGGGTTTTTATCCATTAAAGCACAATTAAAATCCCAATCCCCTGCAATATCTTTTCTTATGGTAAAGGTTGCATCACCTATAAAACTTCTTCGAATAATTTTAAATTGTCCAGGTAATGTGTATCGATTTGATTCATCTTTTATAAATGCATAGCCTTCCTTTGTAAGCATGTTGTAATAATAAATATCAAACTGACCATCTACTTGGCCTAAGACGTTTCGAATAGCAGGTAAGTAGTGATCATCACTATCTATGATAGCTACATAATCACCAGTTGCTTCTGCGATACATCGATTATAGGCTACACTTGCACCCAAATTAGTTGGATGAGTAATTATTTTTAAGGCTGGACAGTTTTTTTGATAGTCCTCTAATAGGGCTAAAGTATTGTCGGTTGAGCCGTCATCGCATACGATAATTTCATAGGCGTATTCTTTAGGAATACTTTCTAACAATGTCAATATCCACTCTTCACTATTGTAGGCTGGTGATAAAAAACTAATTTTCATATAAAACCTCGATTCTTTTTTTGTTAGTAGAAGTGTTCAATAGGCGTAAGTAGAGTTTTAGAAAGTCTATACTTTTTACTTTGATTGACATAACGGATTCTTTATTACAATATGCGTTGTAAGAGTGGTTCTGTAGGCAATGGCTTACATTCGTTAGTTATTTAAAAGAGAGAAAAGCATTTTAAAATAAGGTGATTTTACTAGTGTGATAATGGTACTTATACTAATCTTTTCACATTATTGAACAAGAAATCATAATTTAATGAAACGCTTCATTTAAAAAAGGGGGATGTTATGTCAAAAAAGATAGCCTTCATATGTAGTGTGGAATCGTATAAGCTCTCCGATGCACATATTTTCAAAGATTTATGCCTAGTTCCTATTTTGTTAGGTGAATACTTAGGCTATGATGTTACTATTGTAACGACTGAAATGAATGAAGCATTATTGAAACAAACCTTTCCTTCTGTCACTTTTCAACATATTCCGTTTGAGGATGACTATGTTGCTAATATGAATAGTTATTTAATAGAGCATGCGAAGGACATCGATATTGCATTTGCGATAGGGCCTTATCCATCGTATTTATCGATCTTAAAAACATATAAAAAGTTTAATCCAAACGGAAAAATTTATATGAAATTAGATGTTAATCGGTTTTGGTTAAGTCGATTAAAAACTTATCCGTATTTTACAGAGTTACTCCAGCTTTGTGATGTACTTTCGTCCGAATGTGAATCTATTCAAAGCTCTATTCATGAATTTACCAATTTGGATATTAAACGTATTCCTAATGGCTTTTATGAGCTGTTTCAAACAGAGCCTGTTCCATATAAAGAGAAAGAAAATAGAATAGTAACGGTAGGTCGTTTAGATGCTCCTGAAAAACAAATTCTTCTAGCGGTAAAAGCATTTTTAGAAGCACAGCTTGCAGATTGGGAGTTTCGATTAATAGGTCCAATGTCAGAGGCGTTTAGACAGGAGCTGTTGAACGTGCTGAATGGAAATCCATTTGCAGCACAGGTCATAATGTTGGGACCGATTTATGATAAGGTGCGACTGGAAGAGGAGTATAGAAAGGCTAAAATTTTTTGCCTTACCTCTGTAGTAGAATGCTACGCTCATGTATTTGCTGAGGCCGCAAAGAATGGTTGTTATATCGTTACGACTGATGTCGATGGGGCAGCAGATATTACCCATAATCAGCGCTTTGGGACAATTCATCCGACACATGAATGGCAAAGTGTTGGGCGGACATTGCAGCAAGTAACGAAACAGGAAGCTTTATTGGCTGATGCATGTGAACACCTCCAAACTTTCGCAAGAGCGGAATTAAATTGGAAACATATTGTGCAAAAAGTAGCCGAATATTTAGAGGAAAAGCCAATCGGATAAGAGGAGTATATTCCGAGAATGGAGTGAAAACAGGGCGACCATATTTATATTAGCGTCGCTAGAAGGGGAATAAAGCATGCTTCTTCTTGACCAATACCCTATAAATAAGAACCCCTGAAAAGAGTGCATAGTTGGAGCGGAAATAACTCTCTCGTTATCGTGAATAAAACACGAATACTTCATAAAAAAGTAAGCGCCAAATACTACAAACCACCTAATGAATATTAATAATCGTGAGACAATCACAATAATCATTAGGTGGTTTTTTCATGACCAAATCAGAACGTTACCGCTTATGGTACTAACATATCGGGCCTTTAAGACAGTAGTGAAAAAAGTGTCGTTGCCTGGTTTTTCAAACAGGACGTATCTGTTAAAGTATGTATTGTTAGTAAAAAAAGACACGCTCATAAAATCCAACTTTTATTTAAGAAAGATACGTTAGAATTTAAAAACTTATTTTTGTAACAGAAATTAAATGATAACCATTAAAGGTTAATTTATATACATCAGGTTTTTCTGTAGATTTCCAGAAATAAAGTGATCATAATAATTATTTTCCATATGTATTCCTCAACGAACAAGAGGAGTGAGCAATACTTTTCGATGAATATCAAAAAAGCGCGAGAAATCAACGTTTCTAAAATTGATTTCTTGCGCTTTTTAAAGTTTTGACCTGCTTTGTTCCAACTTTATCTTCTACACTATCTTCAACCGAAAATTCTATCTTTCTATTACATCATTTTTCAATCAAAGGAGGTAAATATTTTATTTTATTTCAAGTGTATATGGTTGAGAACTAGCTTTGCCGTAATATTCACTTACTTCAATAAAGTAAGTTCCTTTATCAAGTGTGATTGTACCTACCTCAGCATCTCCAGCTCCGTAATAATCAAAAGTTTCTACTGTTTTTCCTTTTGCATCAATAATACGGATGACGCCATCTAGTGCTTTTTCTGTTTTAAGAGAGAAGGACACATCGCGTTTGCTGTCGTTTTTAAATTCGAAATAGTCTTTATCACCAAATTGAACACCAGCATTTAAATATTGATTAGCCACCCATTTACCGTCTTTTTTCGTAAGTACAGTCGGTTTTGTCGGTACACCGTTAACTAACTTGGAATCTGCATCTTCATCAGCTTTTTTATGATCAAACAAAGTTAAATTATACGGTTGGATTGATAATTGACCATTATTGCTTCCGTTAATAACAATAAAATACCCGTGAGCCTGTTTTGCTTTAAAAGAAGTATTTACATCTGTTGTCCCGCCAAGACCGAGTAGCATTTCGATAAGATCTTCACCTTGTCCAAATTGAATTTCTGTTGCCATTTCTTTTGGATCAATTTTTCTATTGCCATTTGTATCTTCAATAATGGAGCCTGAAAACTTCAAGTCATTTTGAAGTTCTTTAGGTAACTTATCTAGCTGCTCTTTTGTATATGGTACAGAAGAAATAAGAAGACTCATGATTTCGTCTTTGCCATATTGTTTATAATAGTAGAAATCTGTATCATCTTGATAAATGATATGATCTTTGTAAGTTGTACCAGGTTGAATTTTAATAGCAGTTTTTGGTGTATTATTATTTGTATTATCCTCTTTTGGAATAGTTGCCATTTTACTTGTTTTAAGTGTATACGGTTCAGAAGAACGGTCACCTAGATTCATTACTTTTACAACATAGGTTTTATCCTTTTTCAATGCAATTGTCTTCGCTTCGTTTTCATCAATTGATGATCCAAGAAGTAGACTAAGTATCCCCATATCGTTAGTTAATGAAGAAACTGGGATTAATTCTTTTGTTTCCTCATCGTATTCGAATATATTACCAGCTGGTGATTGGTTAATACCTTTTTGAATGTTGAACCCATAAACGGCATTATCTTTAGCTGTAAATTTGAAGTAATCTTCATCATCTTCAGTTTGGAAGTATGCTTTTTGATCTTGACCAATATCAAAAGGAATCGCTTGTTCCATAATTTGCTCAACGTTTTCTGGTTGTTCCATAGCATCTGGATTCATGAACATATTCATAAAATCATTCTTTTGATTACGTTTTTTTGCTGTATATTCATTAAAAGATAAAAGATCGTCATCGTTTTCTATGCTGCTTTCTAGCATTCCTTCTAATGAAAGGCCGTCTTCATCTTCTGGAAGGGTAACGACTTCACCTTTTAATGTGTAAGGAATGATGGATTCACTAACAGTTGCTTCAGTATCAATACCGCCGCTATAGAACATTTCAAGTGTAGAATTGAAACTGTTTTCATTAGAGACGCCGATTACATATTTTTCATTAGGCTCAGCATCGACAACTAAGCTTACTCCATCGCCTGTATCCGTGCCGTAAGATGCTCGGATTGGGTATGCCTCACCAAATTCTTCTGCATCGACTTCCTCTGACTGTAGCAGATCAAAATCATCTTTTAGATAAAGCTCCATGGATGCTGTAACACCTGGAATTCCAGTTAAATCAAATTTCAGTGTAGTTGGTTCATTTACTGAAAATGTAAAATAATCTTTGTCACCTAGATGATCTTCAGAAAGTAGTGTATAGTTTTTCCCTTCTGTACTGAATGGGAATTTTTCAATGTTCTCCATATGCTCCATATCTAATGAATCAACTGGTAATTCTTTAGTCGTTTGAGCTGTGAAGACATAGTTAGAAGCACCTTTTGAGCTATAGTTGCCATTATGGTCTTTAACTCCAATAAGAAGGGTTCCTTTTTGATCTGCATTATATAAGTATCCTTCTTGCTTGCCTACGCGAACATCATTGACGTTAATTGGTTCTACTTTTTTATTAGAACCTTCAGGGTAGAAGTACAAATCAAATGCATAATCATATTTGTCTGCACCATTTAATGTCAGTTGAGCATATTCATTTTCATCTAGATCAACCTTGTACCATTTCTTTTCGTCCGGTTGGTTGAATGAACCTTTTTCAGTATTTAATGTATCCTTTTTCAGGACTTTAGCGTTTTTCAAGCGCTCTTCTTTTGTTTCTGAATACTGTTTTGGTAAATCTTTTATATTAAACTGTAATGCTTTCACAGGATCTACTAGACCATGTCCAAATGTAAGATCATAGCCCGTCTCACCTAAATCCTTTGCAGTCTGTTCGAGAATAGCTTCTATTTCATAAGGCTTTAAATCTGGATATTTTGATTTTAAAAGTGAAGCTACACCGGCAACAACAGGAGATGCCATCGAAGTTCCACTAAATTTTACAAAGGATGATCCTTTTTTCTCATCATGAACAGTACTATAAACATCTTCACCTGGAGCTACTAGATCAACCGATGGACCATAGTTTGAATAGCTTGATAATTTGTTTCGATCATTCGTAGAACCTACACTAATAACGCCTTCAAAGGAAGCGGGGAAGGAGTAATTATCTGTCGATTCATTTCCGGCAGCAGCTACAATGGTAACTCCTTTTTCAATCGCTTTCTGAACGGCTTCCTCCATTAATGGAGATTCACCATAGCCGCCAAGACTCATATTGATAACATCAGCGCCTTGCTCGATAGCATAAAGGATGCCTTGTGCTATGACGAAATCATTAGCACCATCTTTTCCGTTGAATACATCGATCGGAAGAAGCTTGGCCTTTGGATTGATCCCGTGTCCTCCAACACCATTATCTTTTGCAGCGCCAATAATTCCTGCTACATGTGTTCCGTGGTCACCAGGATAAGAAGTATTGGCAGGTGCTGCAGCATTATATGGAGGTAGCACTTGAGATTTTAAATCTGGATGTTTAAAATCCACACCAGAATCGATAACTGCCACTTTTACATCATTTTTACCTGCTAATTGTAATGCTTTATCAATTTGAAGTAGATTTAAATGATACATTTCCTGTTTCTTTGGATCTGTTTTCGTACCAAATGAATGGTACACATAGCTTGGGGATACACTTTTAACCCCTTTTTGCTGAGCGTAATATGAAACTGCTTTTTCTAAATTTGTTCCTTTGTTCAGTTGGATAACATCGTAACCTAATGAAGGAATAGAGCGGATCACTTTTGTTCCAATTTTGTTATGCACACTTTTATCAAGACCAGAATGTTTGACAATAATCGTATCCTGACTAATCCATTCTTTTTGATTTTTGAATGCTTGGTCCTTATTGCTAGCTACTTTCACTAAATCTTGGCTCTTTGTTGTTTTTTGTGGAGCTTCAGCAAAGGCAGAAGCAGCAGGAACCATTAGTGCAGCAGATGCTACTAGAGCGACTGATTTTTTCTTCCAGTTTTTCAACTGTTTTCCCTCCTTGGGTGTATTAAATATTTGGGCAATCTCTACTATTACGAATAAGTAATAGAAAAGTTTCATAAATGAGGATATATTTTTCTCAGTTTCCAATCTATATTTTACCATTATGTTCTGCCCATCGTAAAGATTGGTAGAAAGTAGATGGAATCCCCATAGGATCACTAAAGTAAAATTCACATCCTTCCAGATAGCAGCTGCCATTCCTACTCGAATTGTGAAAGAGTAGTAGAATGTATTAGCCACAATAAATTTCAATTATGGACAAATTGTCTTAAAGTTGCTCTATAAGTTTGTGTAAATCTTCCTTAGAACGAGGCATTTTGATGCTTTTCTCAAATAGTTTTTTGTTTTGTAAAGCAGTGGCCATTTCGAAGACCCATGGGCGTTCAAGATGGGCTCTTTCAAGTAAATCATCTTGAAAGAACAGTTCAACGGGATCACCATTATAAATAATTCTCCCATCTTCCATAACGACTATTTGATCTGCCCATTCATAGGCTAACGGGATATCATGTGTTGCCAGTAAAATAGTTCGTTCGCCGTTTTCTAACGTAGCTAAATATTGTAAAACTTGTGCACTATAATAATTATCTAGTCCAGCGGTCGGTTCATCTAATAAAAAAACAGAAGGTTCCATTGCAAGTACTCCTGCCATTGCGACACGTTTTTTTTGTCCAACACTTAAAAAATGTATCGGTTTATCGAGCAATGCTTCAACCTCGGTTTGAGAGATAGCCCAAGCAATTTTTTCTTCAATTATTTCAGTTGTCCAGCCAAGATTCAGAGGTCCAAACGCAATATCTTGTTTAACAGTGCCAGAAAAAAGCTGGTTGTCTGCATCCTGAAAAACAATACCAACCTGTTGACGTAATTCTTTTAATGCTTTTCTACTATAGTTGAGTGCTTTCCCTTGAAAGGATATACTTCCAGCTGTAGGCTTCAAAATTCCATTTAAATGCTGAAATAATGTTGATTTTCCAGCACCATTATGACCAAGTAAAGCAATTTTTTTCCCTTTTGGAATTTGAAGTGTAATGTCTGTTAAAGCATGAGTTCCATCTGCATAAGCGTAAGATAATCGTGTTAATTCAAAGTACAAATCTGTCATGAGAAAAAACCTCCATAAATGATGAGGAGTATAAAAATTGCTACAATACCTAGCCAATTTTTCATGTTATAGGTAATCTCCTCCTGCCAATAGACCGTCTCGCCACCCCGTGCTTCCATCGCATTGTTTAGTTCACGACTACGTTGGAACATCTCAACAAATAAAGCTGCAATCAGCATGGAGACCGAGCGAAGCCAATGCATAGGGGAGCTATATCCTAGACGAGCCTGCTGAGCAAGATGAATTTTTTGCATACTATCTAAAAAGATAAAAATAAAACGATACGTTAGTTCTACTAGCTCTACGAATAGAGTAGGCAGTCGCCATTGTCGTAGGACATAACAAATAGATTGGACTGATGTCGTAAGAATTAAAAAATACAAACAGCTTATACTGCCAAGTACGATGAAAAAAAGCTGTTGCGCTGTCACTAAGCTCACACTGCCAACAAATATTGTCCAATGATGAATAGAAATTGACCAAATAGTTGGAGGTAACGTGCTTGTTGCTGGCGCTATAGAAATTAAAATGGATGCTAAACTCGAAAGTAAAAAAAATCCGGGTAGCAATAGTAATTTTGCGTAATATTTAGCTGGGATTTTTGCACCTACAATGATAAAAGCACTCATCACAATAAATGTAATGAGTGAGATTCGTTCATCTCTCATGATAAGCGACAATAAAAGCAGTCCAAAGGAAAACGTCATTTTTTCTAGCGGATGAACAGACGCTAGTTTATTCATATAAGCATACTTATCAATGAGTAACATCGCTTAACCCTCTTTATGTTTACCACGCATTAAGCCGATGAAATAGCCAATAAATCCGGCTCCAATAGCAGCTTGGAGTGCGAATAATAAGCTTTCTATTTCACCACTTGGTGGCTCCCATAAGCTTTCAAACCAAGGCTCGTAGTTAGCATCTATTTCACCAATTGCTGCCTCCGCTTCGCCATCAGCACCTTCAAAATCTGCGCCTTTTTGAATGAAGAGGGGGATGATTGCTAACAACACAACAATTGCTAAGAGCAGTAAATTTTTTTTCATGTTAGTGAGCCTCCTTTGCCGAGAAAACGCGTAAAGCTTTTAATTCGCTCACATTGTATTTTTTTAAGAAGTTCATAACGATCACTGTTAAAATGCCCTCGCTAACAGCAAGAGGAATTTGAGTGAACGCAAAAATACTAGCAAACTTTGTAAATGAAGCTATAAAGCCTCCGACCTCAGAAGGGAAGGCGAGAGCTAATTGTACAGAAGTGACAATATATGTACCTAAGTCACCAAGCATTGCTGCTAAAAAGACAGCTACTGAAAATGATAATCCCATTTTCTGAGAGCCCTTAAAAACATAATAAGCAATAATAGGACCAGCAATTGCCATAGAAAAGGCATTAGCACCTAAAGTTGTCAACCCACCATGTGCTAAAAGTAAAGATTGGAATAATAATACGATTGTCCCGATAACACTCATCGCTAATGGTCCAAAAAGAACTGTCCCAAGTCCGACCCCTGTCGGATGTGAACAACTACCTGTTACAGAAGGGATTTTTAAAGCTGATAGTACAAAGGCAAAGGCACCAGATAATCCTAAAATCATTTTTGTTTCAGGATTTTCATCAATAGTTTTACGAATAGAACGTAATCCTAAAATAATAAATGGAATGGATAAGACCCACCAAAAAATTGCCCATTCAATTGGCAAAAAGCCCTCCATAATGTGCATTGCAAATGCACGATCTGGCACGAATAAAAATGCCAATAAGAAATAACTAAGCTTCCAACCTGAGAATTTCAAAACCTCTCCTCCTCACATTAAAATAGTTAGAATTAGTATGCGATGAAATCAAAAAAGCACTTCTCCAATTGTGGAAAAGTGCATAGCTAAAAATGCAAATAAAATTCTAATTTGCTCAGCCGCACACCTATCCTCGTAGGTTTAAACGATCACATATTTTTCGGCAGGTCTCCTGGCTTTAGTTCAACGTTTTATAGGTCTTCCCATCCTTTGGACAGTGACATTATCTATAAAACTCCCTAGTACAGTGGCGGGACCGCGCCGGACTTAAACCGGCTTCCCTTTTAAGCGAAATGATGAACAATTCGCACCGAAAAAAGATGAAGTTGTGATTTCACGACAAAGTGTAACATGATTTTCCATATATATGCTATACTTTTTAAGAAAAAATTTTTAATTGAGTGTCTATGTCGAAAATTTAGATAAATAGAAAAGGAATGTCATATTTTTCTTTTAAAAATTACTGGAAATGTCACAAATTTAGAAAGAAATATTGAAATTTTAAAAAAATAAGCTATGATAGAAACAGTTTTTAATTTTTAAAAAATAATAATTTCATATAAAACATCCATAAGTGCTTGAATATTTTCAAGATAATAGGGAAATCGGTGAGAATCCGATACAGCCCCCGCTACTGTAATAGCTGATGAAATCGCGGATGCCACTAGTGAAAACTAGGAAGGCGCGAAAGTAAAAGGAAGCTTAAGTCAGGAAACCTGCTTATGTGATGATACATGCAAACTTTTCGGAGGGAGAAGTTGAAGCGAGAGCGAGTACCTGTATATATTCGTTTTTATTTGGCTTCTACTAAACCTTTACTCTTCGTCTAGAGTAAAGGTTTTTCTTTTTCCTAAAAGCAAATGAGGGGAGAAAAACTATGACAACTTGGAATTTAGAGGGGATGAAAACACATCTTTTTATATGCAATGGTAGTAGCTGTATGAAAAAAGATGCTGAGGACATTACTCAGGCAATTCGTGATGAAATACAGGTACTGGAACTTGATAAGGAAATACATACGACAAGGACTCGCTGTAATGGTAGGTGTAAAGATGCTTGTGTTGTCATTGCTTATCCTCAAGGGAATTGGTACCGCGTGCCGACAACATCGCATGCGAAGGCACTCGTACAAGATTTAAATCATGAATCTTTACATAATGAGCATGTCTTTACTTTACGTGAAGGATCTTTACAGCGTACAGCACAAACAACAGCCATTAAAGGTATTGAAAAGGTGAAAGAGGGGTAACAAAATGGCGCAAAAAGGTAAGATTTTCGTAGTTGGCTTTGGCCCTGGAGACTTTAAACATATTACGACTCGTGCTGTAGAGGCACTACAACAAAGTCATATGATTATTGGTTATAAAACCTATGTTGAGCTTATTCAAGATTTAGTTAGTGCAAAGTCGATTATTAGTACTGGTATGACAGAGGAAGTTTCACGTGCACAGGAAGCGGTACGTCAAGCAGAGGCTGGAAGTATCGTATCGGTTATTTCCAGCGGTGATGCCGGTGTTTATGGGATGGCTGGATTAGTGTATGAAGTATTAATCGAGCTAGGATGGACTGAAGCTACTGGTATCGAAGTAGAAATTGTTCCAGGTATTTCTGCTATTAATTCGTGTGCAAGTTTACTAGGTGCTCCTATTATGCACGACGCTTGTACAATTAGTTTGAGTGACCACTTAACACCTTGGAATTTAATTGCTAAGCGAGTAGAAGCAGCGGCGATGGCGGATTTTGTTATTGCGCTTTATAACCCAAAAAGTGGACGTCGTACGAGACAAATTGTAGAGGCTCAACGAATTTTATTAGAATATCGTTCGCCAGATACACCGGTTGGACTTGTGAAAAGCGCGTATCGTGACCGTCAAGAAATTACGATGACGACTTTAGCAGAAATGCTTGAACATGATATCGGCATGTTAACAACCGTTATTATCGGGAATTCAACAACATTTTTCTATGACAATAAAATGATTACACCACGTGGTTATCAGCGTAAATATACACTTGGAGAAGAAAAACAGCCGTTACGACCACATCAACGACTAAAGGAAGAAAATGAACCATGGGCAATGAATCAAGAAACTGGGGCAGCGCGAAATGATTTTGCAACAGATCCGAATGCCAATCGTATAAAGCCCAGTTTAGCTATAACACCACAACCAAAGCCTAAAAAGTCATCCCTTGAAATGGCAACAGCAGCTCTGGCAAAGGTGAAGGGAACTAGCGCTGTGAAAGTAACATCTAAGCTCGTTCAACAAAAAATCGAATCGGTTTTTGAATTAGCTGTTAGTCCTGGGGTAGCCAATAAGTTTTTTACTCCTCAACAAATGATGACCTTAGCTGAAGTAGTTGGTGAGGAAGGAACGATGGAGTATACACCAGACCACCAAATTCATTTAAAAATTCCTACGTCTGAGCCAGGAGAGATTACAGCAAAGCTTCGCGAAGTAGGCTTTTTACTAACACCAATTGGTGACGTGCTTTCGTTAAAGGCTTGTGATTTCTGTTACGGAGAAAAAACCGATTCGATCCCATATGCGGAAGAGATTCAAGAAAAGCTTGGTGGCATGTCGTTACCGAAAACATTGAATATTGGTTTTAATGGCTGTGGTATGGCGTGTTATCGAGCCGTATTTGATGATATTGGCATTGTTTATCGTAAAAGTAAATTCGATGTTTTCATTGGTGCCAAGCCAGTTGGTCGGACAGCACATGCGGCTCAGCCTGTAGTTGAGGGATTAGAACCTGAACAGCTAATACCGCTTATTACCGACATTATCGAAGAATATAAAGCAAATGCACATCCAAATGAACGTTTGTTTAAATACTTCAAACGTGTGAAAAAGATCCTACATTTTACGTATCAGGATATGTCTTCAAAAATAAAAGTTGAGCCAGCTCCATGCGGCGACTAGTGAGGGGTAATGAGATGAAAGCAATTTTATTTGTCGGCCACGGGAGCCGTTTAGAAGCAGGAAATGAAGAGGTACGCACGTTTATCGAGCAAATGAAACCTCGTATTGATGAGCGTTTTTTAGTAGAAACATGTTTTTTAGAGTTTGCCTCGCCGAACATCGAAGAAGGTATTACGAATTGTGTGAAGAAGGGCGCTACAGAGGTGCATGTTATTCCGATTATTCTTCTTCATGCTGGACATTCAAAAATGCATATTCCAGCAGAAATCGAACATGCGCGTGAGCATTATCCAAATATTACGTTCACATATGGTCAAACAATCGGTATCCATGAAGAAATATTTGCGATTTTAGAAGATCGTTTAGCAGAAATTGGAATTAATGCTGAAGAAGAACATAAGGATACTGCGGTTTTATTAATTGCACGAGGCGGCAGCGACCCATATGCAAATGGTGATTTTTATAAAATTACACGCCTGTTATGGGAGAAACTCCCGGTTCAATATGTAGAAAGCGCATTTATGGGGGTTACAGATCCTCGTGTTGAAGAAGGAATTGAGCGCTGTGTGAAGCTTGGTGCTAAAAAAATCATAATGCTACCGTACTTTTTATTCACTGGTATCTTAATGGAACGAATGAATGGTATGTGTAAGCAATTTAACGAAAAATATGCTGACTGTGATATTCAAATTGCCAATTATTTTGGCTATCATGATCGTTTACAAAATGTGTTATTAGAGCGAATTGAACAAGCTGTGAATGGTACATCAACAGGTATGCAAGATTTAGAAAATTATCGTGCTTATGCGGCGGTTCATGGACATGCGCATCATCATCACCATCATGACCACGATCATGACCATGATCACGACCATGAACATCGTCATCATGAAGAGGAGCCAGTGCAATGATATTCATGTTAGCGGGGACGAGCGATGCAAGGAATCTAGCACTTGAATTACAGTCAGCAGGTTACGCTGTGACAGCAACCGTCGTTACTGATTCAGCAGCCTCAAGCCTTGCAGAAGTGGGCCTATCATATTTAATCGGTCGATTAACGGCTGAGGAAATGGCGACGATTATTACGGAGCAAGGATACCGTTTAGTTGTAGATGCCTCTCATCCATTTGCTGAAGAAGCTTCAAAGAATGCGATGGCAGCAGCTGAAAAAGCAAATGTTCCGTATATTCGCTATGAACGTGCTCATGAGCATTATGCCCATCCACTAATTACGGTTGTGAAGGATTATGAGGAAGCTGCCCATGTAGCAGCGGAAAAACGTGGAGTCATTATGCTAACGACGGGCAGTAAAACACTAGCGACTTTTACAAAGGTGTTACATGGCTTAGAAAATACACGAGTGATTGCGCGTATGCTTCCTCGACTCGATAATATGGAAAAATGTGAAGCACTTGGTGTGGCACAAAGAGATATTATTGCTATACAAGGCCCTTTTTCAAAGGAATTAAACGAAGCTCTTTTTCGTCAATATGGTGTGACATTGATGATTACGAAAGAAAGCGGCAAGGTTGGCTCGGTGGATGAAAAGCTGGACGCTGCCCTTGCATGTGGCATTGAAACGATTTTAATTGCAAGACCAAATATCAAATACGGACAGCAATATTCTACATTTGAAGATGTATTACAAGCTGTACAAAACACACTTTAGGAGGCAATTCAGATGGACTTTAAAACAGATTTCAAACCATTAACAGTAGACCCAGATAAAATTTACGATTACAGTTTCTCAATTATTGCAGAGGAAATGGGCGAGCATAACTTCTCAGAAGACGAGTGGAAAATTGTACGCCGCATCATTCACGCTTCTGCTGACTTTGAACTAGGACGTAGCGTTATTATTACACCAGGAGCGATTGAAGCAGGTATTAAATCAATTCTTGCAGGTCGTCATGTCATTGCAGATGTGCAAATGATTGAAAGTGGTTCAGGGAAAAAACGCTTCCAAAAGCATGGTGGCGATCTACACTGCTATATTGCAGATGAAGACGTTTCAATTGAAGCGAAAAAACAAAACACAACACGTGCGATTATCTCTATGCAAAAGGCTGCTAAATTACATGAAGGTGGTATTTACGCAATTGGTAATGCGCCGACAGCATTGCTTGAATTAATTCGTTTAATTAAAGAAGGTTTAGTGAAACCAGATTTAATTATCGGAATGCCAGTCGGCTTCGTTTCTGCTGCAGAATCGAAGGAAGAGCTATTAAAAATAGAAGGTATTCCGTACATTACAAATGTTGGTCGAAAAGGCGGTAGTACAGTGACGGTTGCCGCATTGAATGCTGTCTCACTTTTAGCGGATGAACAGGCGAAAAAATAATGGAGCGGAAGCCTAAAAAAGATCCTAAAGACATGCGTCACGGTTATACAACGGGATCCTGTGCGACTGCAGTAACGAAGGCTGCATTACTTGCCTTAATTACAAATGAAGAGCAAGAAACTAGTACCATTCATTTACCGATTGGGCGAGATGCGACCTTTACGATAGAAAAATGTACATTTCAGAGCGATGCTGTTAGCTGTGAAACGATTAAGGATGCTGGTGATGACCCAGATGCAACCCATAAAGCACTCATTGTTGGCACAGTAAGCTGGTCAGATATACCAGGCATTCATCTGGACGGTGGAATTGGTGTCGGGCGTGTAACAAAGCCCGGCTTACCAGTACCTGTTGGAGAAGCAGCCATCAATCCTGTGCCACGAAAGATGATTCATAGTACTGTACAAGGCGTACTCGATGAATTTCAAATTAAACGAGGCGTTAACGTAGTTATTTCCGTCCCTGAAGGTGAGGAAATTGCTAAAAAAACGTTAAATGGGCGCCTTGGTATTATTGGAGGCATCTCCATTTTAGGCACAAGGGGAACCGTCGTGCCTTTTTCGAGTTCCGCGTATATGGCCAGTATCGTCCAAGCGATTAGTGTTGCAAAAGAGGCTGGTTGTGAGCATTTAGTTGTCACTACAGGTGGACGCAGTGAAAAGTATGCAATGGCACAATACCCTGATTTGCCAGAGGAAGCGTTCATTGAGATGGGCGATTTTGTTGGCTTTACATTAAAGCATTGTAAGCGACTTGGTATGAAGAAAGTATCGCTTGTTGGGATGATGGGGAAATTCTCGAAAGTGGCACAAGGTGTCATGATGGTGCACTCCAAAAGTGCTCCTATCGATTTTAATTTTTTAGCTCAATTAGCAGTAGATATAGGGGCTGATGAAGAAACCGTAGCCGAGGTACGAGAGGCTAACACTGCTTCACAAGTCGGTGAAATTATGGCGGAAAAAGGTTATGATTCATTTTTCAACCGTTTATGTGAGGCGTGCTGCTATTCATCCATACATCACATTAAGGGCGGTTTAACGCTTTCCACATCGATCTATTCGATGCAGGGACAATTATTAGGAAGGGCTGATGACATTGCATCGATCGATGAAATTGATTGGGATCGGGGATAACGGACAAGAAAGCTTACTACCACAATACGAGCAGTGGATTGAAGACTGTGAGGTGCTTGTTGGTGGAGAGCGTGTTCTAGAATTTTTCCCGAACTTTACCGGTGAAAAAATGTTGATAAAAGGTGGTCTTTCAGCGCTAGTTGAAAGATTGTCTGCGGAAACGAGAAATACAGTTATTTTAGCGTCAGGAGATCCATTATTTTACGGAATCGGTGGGTATTTAGCGAAAAAGCTAGACATTGAGGTTTATCCATATATGAGCTCAGTGCAGCTTGCTTTTTCTAAGATGGGAGAAAGCTGGCAGGATGCGTATGTCACAAGTATTCATGGGCGCTCGATGAAAGGTTTAGCACAACGTATTGATGGTAAAAAGAAAGTGGCACTGCTAACAGATGCAGAGAATAATCCAAATGAGTTGGCACGTTATTTAAAGCATTTTGGCATGACAGAATACCGTGCATTTGTCGCAGAAAATTTACAGGGCGCAAATGAAAAATTCGGCTGGTATTCGCTTGATGAATTAGAAATGGCTGATTTTTCTCCTTTAAATGTAGTCATTCTTCAGCAAACTACAGTGCCGAAACGTTATGCACTCGGTATTGATGATGAAGAATTTTCGCAGCGTAAGCCCGATAAAGGTCTAATTACAAAAAAAGAAATTCGTGTCTTAAGTTTACAAGCAATGCAGCTACAAAAGGATAGCATCGTTTGGGACGTTGGTACATGTACTGGTTCCATGGCTATTGAGGCCGGTAAGCTTGCACCAGAAGGCCAAATATTTGCCGTAGAAAAAAACGCACCTGATTTAGACAATTGCTTGCAAAATCAGCAAAAGTTTCGTGTAGATATTACAGCTATTCATAGTAAAGCACCAGTGGGACTTGAAAACTTCCCTGACCCGGATGCGATATTTATCGGTGGTACAGGAGGAGAAATGGTGGAGCTCTTACAATTATGCTGTTCACGTTTAAAGGCAAACGGTCGTATTGTATTGAATGCTGCAACTATTGAAAATTTATATAAGGCTGTCGAAGCGTTTAAATCTTGTGGCTTTGCTGTTGATATATTGCAGGCGCAACTTGCACGCAGCAAACCAATATTAGATATGACACGTTTTGTTCCATTAAATCCGATTTACATTATTTCTGCATATAGAAAGGAAGAAAATCATGAGTAATCTTGGTATTTTATATGGCTTGGGCGTAGGTCCTGGCGATCCAGAGTTAATAACAGTTAAGGCATTTCGTGTCATTCAGGAATCCCCTGTTATCGCGTATCCGAAAAAACTAAAGGGCAGTAAAAGCTACGCACATCGTATCGTCGATGTCTACATTAACCCAGAAGAAAAGGATATGCTTGGTTTAGTATTTCCAATGACAAAGGATGAAGCAGTATTAGAACGTGAATGGACGAAATCAGTTCAACTTGTCTATGAAAAATTACAAGAAGGTAAGGACGTTGCATTCGTAACAGAAGGAGACCCATTATTATATAGTACGTTCATCCATATGATGAAGCTTATGCAGGACATGCACCCTGAAGTGGAAATTCGAACAGTTCCTGGTATTTCTTCGTTCAACGGTTCAGCATCACGACTTGGAATTGCGCTGGCAGATGGCGATGACCGTGTTGCCATTGTACCTGCTCATGATGATTATGAGGCTATGCGTGAAGCGATTGAAAGTCACGACGCAGTAGTGTTCATAAAAGTAGCGAAGGTTATTGATTTAATGCTTGAGGTACTACGTGATTTAGACTTACTTGATAAGGCATCAGTCGTAACGAAGGTAACATCTGATGAGGAAATCATTTGGGATGTACGCGAACTAGACGGTGTCGATTTAGAATATTTAACGTTAATGGTGGTGCGTAAATAATGAAGAAAATATATATTGTCGGCGCTGGTCCTGGTGATCCAGATTTAATTACAGTTAAAGGCTTACATATGCTACAAACAGCAGACGTTGTTATGTATACAGATTCTTTAGTGAATGAAGACCTGATCGCAAAGGCAAGACCAGATGCTGAAGTTATTCGTACAGCAGGTATGCATTTAGAGGAAATGGTAGCGGTCATGGTAGATCGTGTTAATGCAGGTAAAGTAGTAGCTCGTATGCATACGGGAGACCCTGCTATGTATGGTGCGATCATGGAGCAGGTGGCCCTATTAAAAAAAGAAGGCATTGGTTATGAGGTTATTCCTGGTGTAAGCTCTGTCTTCGCTTCTGCAGCGGCAATCGGGGCTGAATTAACAATTCCTGACTTAACACAAACACTTATTTTAACGCGTGCCGAAGGACGTACCCCTGTACCAGAATTCGAAAAGCTACGCGATTTAGCGAGTCATCACTGTACGATCGCATTATTCCTAAGCGCAACGCTAACGAAGAAAATAGTAAAAGAATTACAAAGTGCTGGCTGGGCTGATGATACACCAGTCGCTGTTATTCAACGAGCTTCTTGGCCAGATCAAAAAATCGTACGTACAACATTAATTGAACTGGATGAAGCAATGCGTGTGAACGGTATTCGTAAGCATGCGATGATTTTAGCTGGCTGGGCATTAGATCCGACTATTCATGATAAAGATCAATATCGTTCGAAATTATATGATGCTACTTTCACACATGGCTTTAGAAAAGGTGTGAAGACAAGTGATTGAGTTACAAGAGGGCGTCTTACCAGAGGTTGACCAACGAAATCCATATGCAGTTGTCGCCATTACAAAGCATGGTGTTCAAATTGGACGTCGCTTGCAGCATACTTTTGCTGCGAGCGACTTATATTACATGAGCAAATTTGAGCAGGGGGATGAAGCAGAAAAGCATATTCAAATGTTTACAGGTACTGTGCGTTTACTGCTTCCTACTCTTTTTAAGCAATATAAAGGCTTAATTTTAATCATCTCACTCGGTGCAGTTGTTCGCATGATAGCACCGATTTTAAAGGATAAAAAGACAGATCCAGGCGTAGTTGTTATTGATGATCGTGGTGAAAATGTAATTAGTGTTTTATCGGGACATCTTGGTGGCGCCAATGAGCTGACGCATGAAGTTGCTGCGGCGCTTGGAGCAAATCCAATTATTACGACAGCTTCAGATGTGCAAAAAACGATTCCGGTTGATTTATTTGGGGCACGTTTTGGTTGGGTATGGGATAGTGCTGATAAACTGACACCTGTAAGTGCCTCTGTTGTAAACGAGGAGCACGTCGCAATCGTTCAGGAAACGGGGGAACGTGACTGGTGGATGCGTGACACACCGATGCCAGAGGAAATTAAAATTTATCCGTCAACATATGCGGCGATTACAGCGAAACCACATGCGACATTGCTCATTACTGATCGCATCATTGAACAAGAGGAAGAAGTGCTTCTTGAAAATGGTGTTATTTATCGACCGAAATCCGTCGTGCTTGGTATGGGCTGTAATCGCGGGACATCTGTGGAAGAAATTGAGCAAGTTATTGATGAAACTCTTGCTGAGCTGAAGCTTTCGAAAAAAAGTGTCAAAGCGTTATGTACGATTGATTTAAAGAAAGACGAGCAATGCTTCCTTGAAATAACGAAGAAATGCGATTGGGAATTTGTTACATATTCACCGGCGGAATTAAATGAAATTGATTTCCCATCACCTTCGGAAACCGTTTTTAAATATACCGGAGCATACGGAGTGAGTGAGCCTGCCGCAATGCGTTATACGCAAGTGAAGTCGCTTGTGCTAGAAAAGAAAAAATCAGGAAATGCTACTATTTCTGTTGCTAGATTAACATTTTAAGGAGGAAGCCTATGCAAACAAATCGCTTTGTACTTGCAGGTACTGGCAGTGGAGTTGGTAAAACAACCTTTACTATTGGACTCATGAAAGCATTACAAGAAAAGGGCAAAATTGTGCAGGGCTTTAAATGTGGTCCAGATTATATTGATCCTACTTATCATACTGCTGTTACAGAACGGGTATCACGTAATATCGATAGCTGGATGTTTTCACATGAAGCAGTGCGTGATATAGTTGCGCGCGCAAGTGAAGATGCTGATGTTTCCATTATTGAAGGAGTAATGGGCTTTTATGATGGCAAAAGTCCACTATCGGATGCTGGCTCTGCAGCAGACATTAGTGTTGTAACAGAGAGTCCTGTTATTTTAATTGTCAATTGTGCGAGTATGGCACGAAGTGTAGCGGCAGTTGTGAAAGGCTTCCAATTGTTGTCCGATCAACCGAATATCGTTGGTGTTATTACCAATCAAGTAGGAAGTGTCGGCCATTATGAAATTGCGAAAGCTGCTATTGAGCAGGAGTGCGGTATTCCTGTGATCGGCTATTTGAAGCGTGAGCAAGGGATTGATATTCCTAGTCGCCATTTAGGGTTAGTGCCAGCGATTGAACGAGGAGAACTCGATACATTTTTTGATAAGCTAGGCTCTTTAATGGCGGAAACGATTGATTTAGAGCTATTGCTTGAATTAACAAAGGCTCCTGTTCTACAAGAATCAGGGCAACTATTTGCAGAACAACCATCACAAAATATTTGCATTGCCGTAGCAAAGGATGCCGCGTTTAACTTCTATTATGAAGAAAATTTGGCGCTGCTACGTGCAAAAGGAGCAGAGCTGCAATTTTTCTCACCACTTGCGAATGAGCCTGTTCCCGCAGAAGCAGACGGTTTGTATATAGGTGGGGGATTCCCAGAGGAATTTGCAGATATTTTAGCGGAAAATTCGGATGTCAAAAAGTCTATTCGTGAAGCGGTTGCCAAAGGTCTACCGACATTAGCTGAATGCGGAGGCTTCATGTATTTGACGGAGGCTATTACGAATAGTAATGGTGACCGTTATGACATGGTTGGTGTTATTCCTGGAGAAGTAGCGATGCAAACAAAGCTAGCAGCTCTAGGTTACCGTGAAATTTTTGGCACACAGCATAATTTTTTAATTGGTACGGATGAAGAAGCTAAAGGACATGAATTCCACTATTCTAAATATAGCGGCTCACACAATACGCCTGCCTATGAAACGAAGGGGCGCTTGGGTAACAAACAAGAGGGCTACCAAGCAGGAAATTTAGTAGCTGGCTACACTCATTTTCATTTTGTATCGAACCCAAAGCTAGTTGACAATTGGTTAACAGCTTGTAAGAAGGTGAAAAATCATGACTAATTATTTTCCTATTCACATGAACATTGAATATAAAACCGTAGTAATTGTTGGTGGGGGGCACGTTGCAACACAAAAGGTTGCATCACTACTACCGGCTAAAGCGAATATTGTCGTTGTAAGCCCTACTCTAGATAACTCATTGTTGCCACTTGCGGAATCCGGTCAAATTACGTGGCATGAAAAAGAATTTGAACCGCGTGATTTAGATGATGCATCACTCATTATTGCGGCAACAAATGATACGTCCGTAAATGAGGCTGTACAAGAAGCAGCCCAGCATTGGCAGCTCATCAATCGTGCTGATGCACAGGCTGAAAGCGACTTTATAACGCCTGCAACAGTGCGCCGTGGTCCTTTAGTGTTAACTGTTTCAACGTCAGGTGCCAGTCCAGCGCTAGCGCGTAAAATTAAAGATGACCTCGAAGAGCAATTTGATGAAGTCTATGATGACTATGTATGCTTCTTACAGCAAGCACGTTTAATGATTGCTGCGAACTTTGAAAAAGGTCCAGAAAGACGCAACGCTCTACAAGCATTACTGGAACCGAGCTTACTAGAATGGACACGCAATGGAGAGATTGATAGACGTGAAGCATTTTTACAACAAATACTGATGGGAGTAGCGCGATGAAAGACGGAAAAGTGTATTTAGTTGGAGCTGGACCAGGAGATCCGAAGCTCATTACAGTGTACGGGCTCGAATGTATTCAAAAGGCAGATGTCATTGCTTATGACCGCCTTGTGAACCCGAAATTACTAGAGTTTGCAAAAAAAGATGCTGAGCTTGTGTACTGTGGTAAATTACCTGGAAAGCATCACTTAATTCAAGATGAGATTCATACATTACTCGTCGAAAAAGCGCAGGAAGGCAAGATTGTCACACGTTTAAAGGGTGGCGATCCATTCGTTTTTGGTCGCGGTGCAGAGGAAGCGGAAATCTTAAAAAATCATGGTATTGCTTATGAAATTGTACCTGGTATTACAGCAGGAATTGCTGCACCGGCGTATGCTGGTATTCCTGTAACACACCGTGATTTTGCAACAAGCTTTGCTCTTGTAACAGGGCACGGTCGTGAGGAAAAAGGACAGGACTTTTTAAATTGGCCTGCACTTGCAACAGGTATTGATACAGTTGCCTTTTACATGAGTGTTGGTAATATTGCTTATATTTCTCGAAAACTCATCGAAAATGGTCGTAAGGCAACAACCCCAGTCGCTGTAATTGAGTGGGGAACAACAGATCAACAGCGTACCATTACAGGTCAGCTTGATGAAATAGCTACTATTATTGAACGAGAAGGCTACCATAACCCGTCCATGATTGTCGTTGGCGAGGTTGTCAATGTACGAGAGAAAATTCAATGGTTTGAAGAGCAAGGACTTGCCCTTTCATAAAAAGTTATTTGAGCATAAGGAGGAAACACATCATGACAGTTATGGAGGCTTTAAAAAATCGTCGGGCGATTCGCAATTACACGAAACAGCCTGTTGAAAAAGAGAAAATCGAGCAAATTTTACAAGCTGCCACATATGCTCCAAATGACCGTATGCGTGAGCCTTGGCATTTTTATGTTATTCAAGACGATGCGATGAAACGCTATGAGGAAATGGCAAATGCTTATTTACAGGAGCGATTCCCTACAAAGCCCAATTTAGTAGAAAGCTCGCTAAAGGTTGTTCAAACAACGCCTGTTGCCATTGTTGTTACAGCAGATATTGTTGAAAATGATGCTGATGCAACAGCAGATAATGTCTTTGCCGTATGCAGTGCCATCATGTCTATGTGGCTTGCCGCAGAGGAGCTAGGGCTTGGCTTTGTATGGCGTACACGCGGTGTAGGGCTAGTTCATGACCCACGTATGCATGCATTTATAGGCGCAAATGAAT
The DNA here is from genome assembly GCF_040183165.1 of Lysinibacillus zambalensis. Lineage (NCBI taxonomy): Bacteria > Bacillati > Bacillota > Bacilli > Caryophanales > Bacillaceae > Lysinibacillus > Lysinibacillus zambalensis. The sequence continues at coordinate 6,629 of NZ_JBEGDG010000011.1, read as the reverse complement.
CACAAAAAGTAGTAGGAACAATCTTTATCGGCTATCCAGAAGAGCAAGAGCTTAAAGACAAGAAAAGAAGTCCAATCGAAGAAAAAACAACATGGCTTTAAGGGAGGCTTAAACAATGGCTAGAAAAGGTTTGTTTTTAGTTTATACAGGTGAAGGAAAGGGCAAAACAACAGCTTCCCTAGGTGTCACATTACGCGCAGTTGGTCGAGGCCTAAATGTCCGATATATGCAATTTATAAAATCACCCGAGCGCACATACGGAGAGCAAATTGCTCTTCGAAAGCTTGGCGTAGAAATGGAGCAAATGGGCATTGGCTTCACTTGGACAAAAACACCCGAGGAACATCGTGCCGCTTTAGCAAAGGCATGGGAAAAAACAAAGGCCGCCCTGCAAGACGACAGCATTGATCTACTCGTATTAGACGAACTCAACAACGCACTTGCAATAACAAAATTCCCAATCGATGATGTGCTCCCATTATCCGAAGTTATCGAAGCCATTCAGCAACGCCCACCTACCATGCATTTAGTAGTAACCGGACGTAGCGCTAACCCAGCACTTGTGGAAATGGCCGATTTAGTATCAACAATTGATGCGACTAAGCACTATTATGAGGAAGGCATACCAGCAGTTAAAGGTTTAGAATTTTAATTGATGCACAGTGAATCGGAAAGGGTACCCGCGCTTTGTGGTGAAATACCCGCGGAAGGAAGCGGAATACCCGCGATTTGAAGTGAAATACCCGCGGAACGAGGAAGAATACCCGCGTTATGGAGCAATACCCGCGGAACGAGGCGGAATACCCGCGATATGGAGTGAAATACCCGCGGAAGGAAGCAGAACATCCGCGCTTCAACAAAAAATAAGGGAGGGGAAAGACTATGCCAGCAAAATCTATCATGATTCAAGGAACGGCTTCTGATGTAGGGAAAAGTATGATATGTACTGCGCTGTGCCGTATTTTATCTGACGATGGGTTAAAGGTAGTACCGTTTAAATCGCAAAATATGGCCCTGAATTCGTTTGTTACTCAAGATGGCGGGGAAATTGGTCGTGCACAGGGTGTACAAGCAGAGGCGGCACGTGTTGTCGCTACTACGGATATGAATCCGATATTGCTAAAACCTAAGCAGGATATGGTATCGGAAGTGATTGTTCATGGTAAGCATTTTTTAAATATGGACGCTAAAAGCTATCGCAATCAATTCGTCCAAGAAGCGATGCCAATCGTTGAAAAGTCAGTGCGGACTTTACAAAATACATATGATGTCATTGTCCTTGAAGGTGCGGGAAGCCCGGCAGAAATTAATTTGAAAGACCGTGATATAGCTAATATGCGCATGGCTCATCTAGCGGATGCTGCGGTTGTGCTAGTTGCAGATATCGATCGAGGAGGCGTGTTTGCATCGATTGTTGGAACGCTCGCATTACTTGACGATGCAGAACGGGCACGTGTAAAAGGGCTGATTATTAATAAATTCAGAGGAATGCGTGAGTTACTTGATGATGGCATTGAATGGGTAGAACGTGAAACGGGGATTCCTGTCCTTGGAGTTGTACCGTATGTAGAGGTCAATATAGAGGCTGAAGACTCACTAGCATTATCTTCATTACGCTTTAAAAAGCCTAAGCCTGGAGAGTTTGCGGTGGATGTGGCCATGATTCGCTTGCCGCGCATTTCAAACTTTACAGATGTTGATCCATTTTTTGATGAGCCAGAGGTTGGTGTACGTTTAATCGGCAATGTCAATGAGCTTGGTACGCCCGATTTACTTATATTACCTGGAACCAAAAGTACAATAGATGATTTAGCTTGGTTAAAGGCACAGGGATTCGATCAAGAGATTGCTAATTTACGTGCACGAGGGACAAAAATTATTGGCATTTGTGGTGGCTTCCAAATGCTAGGTGAAACGTTGCTAGATCCTGATGCAGTAGAAGGAAATGGCGAGTCAGCGCAAGGCTTAGCATTATTGCCAATGGAAACTGTATTTGTTGGCGATAAAAAGACAGTTCAAATGACAGGAACAAGAGGGCAGGATACGTTTACTGGTTATGAAATTCATCTAGGACGTACAAAAATTTTGCGTGATGAAGTATCGCCATTTTTACAGCTTGCAGATGGGCGCTTAGATGGGGCAGTAAGTGCAGATGAATTAGTAATCGGAACATATTTCCACGGTTTATTCCATAATCGCACCTTTACACGACAGCTCATCAACGACATTCGCCTGAAAAAGGGCCTCTCTGCTTTACCAAGTGATGTAAAAAGTGACGCAGAACGTAGAGAAGATGCATACAATATGCTGGCAAAGCATGTGCGTGCGAATCTTGATATGAAAAAAGTATACGAAATTATGAATTTAGAGGTACCTGTATGACAAGAAAAGGTCCGTTAGCCATTGATTATGAGGCGTTATGGCAGGAAGGTATGAAAGACTGGCATGGCCAAATGCCTGAAAGAATGATCAATGATCAATTAGAGGAGCAGTTTTGGGCGCAGTCCATCGCCCGTAAAAAGGCTGGACAAACAGATCCTTATGCTGCAAAAATTTTTCAAGAAATTAAAAAAAGTATTCAGCCCGAGCAATCGGTATTGGAAATTGGTCCAGGTTGGGGCAATTATACATTTCCGCTTGCTGAGCATGTGCGAAAGCTAACTTGTGTAGATAGCTCAGCAAGTATTCTTACCTATTTAGAAAATTGCATGGAAGCTAGGCAACATGTTTCTTATCTTCACGCAAAATGGGAAAACCTTGCTGAGGATGAAGTAGAAGCGCACGATATCGTCATCGGTGTCAATTGCTTCTATCGTATGTATGACATCAAATCAGCACTTTACCATATGAATCGTCTAGCTAAAAAGCGTGCAATTATTGGCATGACGACAGGGCCGATTCAACCCCATTATGAAATTTTATACGAAAAGTATGGCTACGATATTAAATTTCCACGAAGAGATTATATAGAATTTTTAAACTTGCTGTATGAAATGGATATTTATGCCGAATGCAAAATTATCCCATTAGAACGAGTATATGAATATGACAGCTATGAGCAGCTTGTAACAACACAAAGTAAAAAAATATTGAATGATTCTTTTAATAGAGCACATGTTGAAGAGTCGCTTTTGCCATTTATTGAAGAAAAGAATGGGCGTTATTATTATCGTCATGATTTCCACGCTGCGCTCGTATCATGGGAGCCGAAATAATTACGAAACCTTTGGACTGCACTTAATGACCAAAGGTTTTTCTTATTGTGCACGATAAGGTACAATAAAGCGATAGAAATAGAAGTGAGGTGGCATATGTGCAACTACATTTTTTAGGAACAGGCGCAGGAATGCCTTCAAAGGAACGAAATACAAGTGCCTTAATGGTGAAGCTTTTAGATGAAGTGGGGGAAATGTGGCTGTTTGATTGTGGGGAGGCGACTCAACATCAAATTTTGCACACATCGTTAAAGCCACGTAAAGTAACGAAAATATTCATTACACATTTACATGGTGACCATATTTTTGGCCTACCTGGCTTTTTAAGCTCTCGTTCATTTCAAGGTGGAGATGAGCCATTAACAATATTTGGCCCTCAAGGTTTACAGCAATGGATTGAGCAAACCTTAGCCTTATCAAAGACACATTTAACATATCCATTACAATTTGTTGAAGTCCATGAAGGTGTTATTTATGAGGACGAACACTTCACAGTAAGTGCAAGTGAATTGCGACATGTAGTTCCATGCTTTGGCTACCGTATAGAACAAAAAGATTTACCTGGTGAATTGTTAATGGAAAAAGCACAGGCTCTAGGTGTTCCTAAAGGCCCGATATTAGGACAACTAAAAGCTGGGAAAGATATTGAGCTTGCAGATGGCACTATTGTTTATGCAAAAGATGTCGTTGCTCCGCCGAAAAAAGGCTTTACACTCACAATATTAGGCGATACAAAATACTGTCCAGAGGCTGTTTCATTAGCTAATGGAGCAGATATCGTTATTCATGAAGCGACCTTTGATGGCACTACGACAGATTTAGCAGCGAGCTATGGACACGCTACAAATGTCGAAGCGGCTAATGTAGCACAACAAGCAGGTGCAAACTATTTGCTTCTGAACCATTTAAGTGCCCGCTTTTTACCACAAGATTTACCGGAATTTTTAGCAGATGCACAGGAGATTTTCCCACAAACCTTCCTTACATCCGATCAATCAGTATTTACATGGAATAACAATAAGTTAATTTAACTTCTTTCAGCCAAAAACGTAAAGTAGCTTTTAAATGACATTTCATTTAAAAGCTACTTTTATCTTTATTTAGCAAAGTGTTTTCTGTGCGAAAGCAACAACAATTAATTTGTCTCTGCATCAAAAGCATGGACGGAAGACCTTTTTATCGATATAATTCAACGATTTGATTTGCTATATACTCGGAGCTAAAATGTACCCCATTTCTGAGCCACCACATAAGGATCCCCAGTATTGAAGAGGCGAGAATATCCATTGATAGTGTACTATCAGCACCTTCACTTTTACGTTGTATGACAATCAAGTCCTTTAATGTCATATGCATTTTTTTATTGAAACCAGGGTGCTCAAATAGCACAGCTAAAATTTTCCTGTGCTTATAAATATAATCTAAAAACGTAATTAGTTGTTCTTGATTATTTAAATTATCAATTTGTAAAGTTGGAGACATTTTCGACAACAGGTCGTCGAAAATATCGTAAACTACTTGTTTTAATAAATCATTTATATCGACAAAATGTAAATAAAAAGTTGCTCGATTTAGCTCTGCACGTTGGGCTATTTTTTGTACTGTAAGTTTCGAAATATCTGGGTTTTCGATTAATATATCTACGACAGCTTCTTTAAAGACCCGTTTAGAGCGAATAGCTCGTGGGTCTTGCTTTTTTTGTGTGGGCAATTTCATTCTCCTTTATCTATTAAATACAAATTTAATTAATAGTATTTTTATTTTTGTTGTTTAATTGACACTTCTTGAAAAATTGTAAATAGGAATCAAAAAATAAACGTGTTATTATCTATTTTATTGACATGTTGTTAATAAAACAAGTAGAAAGAGGCAGAATGAAATGTCGGAATCAATAAATAAAAAAGTATTATTAACAGTATTAATTTTCGGGTGTTTTTTATCTACTCTTAATCAAACGCTGTTAAACGTTGCATTGAGTAATTTAATGGACGTATTTTCCGTTTCTGCTACAACAGTCCAGTGGTTAGCTACTGGATTTATGTTAGTAAATGGGGTGCTAGTCCCTATTACAGCATACTCAATGAAACGTTTTTCAACACGACAATTATTTATAAGTTCAATGCTGTTTTTATTAGTAGGCTCTATTTTTTGTGCAATAGCTCCGAACTTCACAACTTTACTAATAGGTCGTATGATTCAAGCGGTTGGAGCAGGAATTATTATGCCATTGCTAATGAGCATCGTAATGTTTATTTTCCCTCCTGAAAAAAGAGGTAGTATGATGGGGTTAATTGGGCTTGCAATGATTTTCGCTCCAGCCATTGCACCAACTTTAGCAGGTTTCATTATCGATTATTATTCATGGCGTTGGTTATTTATCGGAATAATTCCATTTGTCGTGATCGTTATATTCATGGCAATGAAATATTTAATTAATGTTTCAGAAACAGCAAACACGAAGTTAGATGTAGTGAGTGTTATTTTATCGACAATTGGCTTTGGTTTTATTTTGTATGGTTTTAGTAATGCAGGTAGCCATGGCTGGAATGATAACATTGTAATAGTTACTATAATTGTGGGGATAATGACTACTGCATTATTCTGTCTTCGCCAAATGAAATCTTCTGATCCACTTCTTAACTTATCCGTTTTTAAAAATAAACTATTTACGCTAACGTCCATCATCAACATTATTGTCACAATGATGATGTATGCGGATATGATTTTATTACCGATGTATTTACAAAATGGAAGAGGGTTTACGGCATTAGACGCTGGTTTATTATTATTACCGGGTGCTCTTGTAAATGCCTTTATGTCTCCAGTGACCGGAAAAATGTATGACCGCTTTGGTGCAAAGCCGTTATTTATTATCGGTTTGATTTTCGTCATTCCTTCCATGTGGGTTGTAACAGATTTAACAGAAACAACAACATTTAGCTTTTTAATGATACGTACCATTTTTCTACGTATAGGGTTGAGTTTTATCACAATGCCATTGAACACAGCTGGTTTGAATGCATTACCTAAAACACTTGTCACACATGGTACAGCAGTGAATAATACATTACGACAAATTGCAGGTGCAATCGGTTCTGCTGTTGTCATTACAATTTTCACAGCACAAACAACAAACCATGCAAAAACATTGCTAGTAGAAACACCGAATGCGACGGCTGAAGGTATACGTACGCTTGCTTCCATTTTAGGTTCAAGTGATGCTTATTATTTCATGACCATCTTAGCGATACTCGCATTTATTTTAACTTTATTTGTTCCATCTAAAAAAAGAGTAAACAATAGTTTGTGAATGTATAGATTTGAATAAATAACTTTGAAAACATACTAACATTAGTAGTACAAACCAAGGCCATGGTTTGTGCTACTATTTTTTTATAGTAGAAGTGAAGAAAA
>NZ_JBEGDG010000093.1:0-524 GCF_040183165.1 Lysinibacillus zambalensis | reverse complement strand
ATATGTTGTTGATTCAGCTACGATAACACTTCGCTTTCGCACGAAAAAACACCGGTTGCTAAAGCTTGGTTTTATTACATAAATCGGATAAATAAGCAAGAAACACACGCTATATGAATTGGTTGATTGGAGTGGAGGCTGGGCGACTCCTTGGGGATCAGCGAGATAGAGGAACGAAGGCTAAGAGCATCACGTCCTGTGATAACGCCTTCGTGCCCAACATCCTGATGGCCCGAGACCCTGCAGCGAAGCGAAGCGACTCAGAAAAGCCGGACCGACGGATAAAAGAGCCGAAGTGACGGAAAGAAAACGAAGCGACGGAAAGAAGAGCCGAAGCGACGGATAAAGCAATCGATACGACGGAATGAGGATCCAGAATGACGGATAAAAGGGTCAAAGTGACGGAAAGGAAGTCATGCGATGGAAAGTAGAACCGAAGCGACGAAAAGAAAAGCCGGACCGACGGATAAAAGAGCCGAAGTGACGGAAAGAAAACGAAGCGACGGAAAGAAGAGCCGAAGCGA
>NZ_JBEGDG010000092.1:0-528 GCF_040183165.1 Lysinibacillus zambalensis | reverse complement strand
TTAGCAATAAATGAGTCTTGTTCTAATTCCTTTATGTTTTCATCAACTGTATATAAGTGCAGCTCATCCTCATTATTGAGATTGCTTGTTGCTAATATATTTATTTTTCCATTTTCTACATAGACATCACTCTCATAGATCCAGTCATATCTTATTTGGTCTGGCATATTGATATCAAATGAAGAACTTTCAAATGTATGATTATCAAGTATATCGAATTGCAGAGAGAAAGAATCTCGACCCTCTTTATTTGAAAAAATCGTGCCAGAATTAGAAAAGCTGATTACTCCGAGTTCAGCACTATTTTTAAATAATGTACAACTATATCCGCATCCCGCACTTTTACAGGCCCATTCTAAAACGATTATTAAAAATCGTTTATAGGTCAATACGCGAAAAAACCTATCGCTAATGCGTGCGAAGGCTAAAGCTATTACATTATTAGTAGCAGCTGAAAATAGTTACCCAGCGATTAAACCCACAGATATTCGGTGTGATCAAGCTCGTGTTTACGCAGCTCGCATTGCG
>NZ_JBEGDG010000090.1:0-531 GCF_040183165.1 Lysinibacillus zambalensis | reverse complement strand
TGTTTTTTGCGCGAATGCGAAGCGGCTGCAGAGGGTTTTGGTTCTGTTTGTGCGAATGCGCAGCGACAGCAACAGCACGTTGTTGGTCACGAAGGCGTTATCACAGGATGTGTTGCTTTTAGCCTTCGTTCCTCTATCGCTGATCCCCAAGGAGTCGCCCAGACTCCACTCCAATCTACTTATATACATGGCATATGATTTAACAAATGTCATCCATAACTTATGGTGATAAGCCTAAAAAAAAAAAACTAAAAAAGTGAATTAATTTAACAGCGCGAAAGCGAAGCGTCAGCGGCAAATGTTTTAACTGTGCCAAAGCGAAGCGTCAGCAACATATGTTTTAACTGTGCGAAAGCGAAGCGTCAGCAACAATTGTTTTAACTGTGCGAAAGCGTAGCGTCAGCAACAAATGTTTTAACTGCGCGATAGCGAAGCGTCAGCGGCAAATGTTTTAACTGTGCGAAAGCGAAGCGTAAGCAACAAATGTTTTAACTGTGCGAAAGCGAAGCGGAAGCAAGAGAAGTGTTAAGT
>NZ_JBEGDG010000010.1:0-191482 GCF_040183165.1 Lysinibacillus zambalensis | reverse complement strand
ACTTTTAGCACATTGCGTGAAAAAATTGTTCTGGATCTTACAGTAAAAGTACTGCAAGTTCAACAAGTCCGCCTTGGGGCTGGTAGTGCTGTAATAACTCCTGTTTTACCAGGATTGACTCCACCGGTTAGTCCTGCTGATCCACCAGTTAGACCTGAGCCTCCTTCTAATCCTTGTTAAATCATTAGTTTTTAGAGGAGCAAGTAGATAAAAACTGGTATTTCTAGGGGTACTGAAAATCCAATATTTGAGTTTTGGCAGTTGACAGTTTGATTGAATAGAACTGTTAACTGCCTTTTTGCTATATATGATCGGGTTGAAAACGAAATAATGTAAAGATAGATATTTTCTATTTAAGTAATCGTCTTAAACGCATGAATATCGAATTTTCTACTGAGATTTGGAAAGTACCGAGTGGCAAAAGTAAAAGTAATGCATAAAATGGATTGTAATTATAAATGCAACACTTAGATCAAAATAAAAGAAAAAGAGTTTAGCTGTTATCAGACATTAGAAAGAGAAAATGATAATCGCTGTCTTTAACCGATCAATATTCATTAAGGCAACGTGGAAATAATAAAAACGAAAAAGGGTTAGTGTGAGTTTTTCTTGAAGAAACGGATTTTGAACATGTCTCTCAAGAATAACGCATAAAGTGAACATTTGATCAAAAAGCTGTCTTGGCTGGAAAAATGCGTAGGAGTTTTTTACGGATCAGGCTGTTGCACGTTATTTGTCAATACATTATTTAGGAGTGAACTAATGAAAACTCCATGGATTAATTATACAAAAATGAAAGAAATAAGTTCCAAACAAAAAGTTTTCATCAATTGTAATTATCAAATTAAACCCAAGAAAAAGATAGATCATACACCTCAACTAGATACTACATGTGACATTTTATATTCTTTAAATGCCGATTTTATAAATAATGACCTTGCTATAGAAAAAGATGAAACCAGCCTTGCAACGCATCTAAATCCCGATAGTGAGCTACTCATTCCTCCTGAAATTGATGTTGAAAATGAAATGAACGATCCCCTTAATAAAGAAGAAGCTGATGATACCAGTTCTGTAGAAGAGGATCTAGCAGCGCATTTAGATTCTAATGGCGAGCTACACATCACATCTAATGTTGATGTAGAGAATGAAATGAATGATCTCCTTAATAAAGAAGAGGCGTATGAAACCAGTCCTATGGAAGAAGAGGATCTAGCAGCGCATTTAGATCCTAATAGCGAGCTACACATCACATCTAATGTTGATGTAGAGAATGAAATGAATGATCTCCTTAATAAGGAAGAGGCGTATGAAACCAGTCCTATGGAAGAAGAGGATTTAGCAGCGCACTTAGATCCTAATAGCGAGCTACACATCGCATCTAATGTTGATGTAGAGAATGATGCAGAAGAGATGGAGAAAAACAATTCTACAGGTGATATTAGTGTATCTACTAGTTCAGCGCAAGGACAAATAAATTCTATAACCAAAAAAAGTCTAATTTCTACTCATATAGAAATTGATGATTTTCTTCATGCTCCTATTTGTGGTGAGGTTGTTAAAAATACATTTGATTTTCTTGATTTAAACAATCAACTTACCCCTCAACTTGAAACCAAATTATTTAATACGTCAACGGATTATCCTGAACAGCCCGATTGTCGTCTAGTTCACTCAAAAATTAATGAAATAATATTTTTAAAGAAAAATGATACTTATGAAAAAAATAAACAGACGAATAATCCGTCTAAATCAGTTGTAGTTCCTTTACATAACACACAATCAATTAAAAAGGGAGAAACAAATAATCACTCTTACGCTTCCGATGATGTTATGCATATTAGAGTTCCGGTTGTCGTAGGGGAATATAAAATTGAAATATGTCTTGAAGAATTTATTCAATTTGACAAAGGAATTGTGGGGATAAAAGATATCTCGAATGAGGTAGTACTTACCAATTGTAGATTCGTACCTAGTCAGTTTTCCCGATCATTGAATAATGGGACATGTACAGCGTTAAAGGGAAAATTATTTATTGAAGGCTTTATAAATCAAAATATTGAATATACTACATTTCAGACTACAAATGCAGTATCTGCACAAGATGAATCATTAATTCATTCAAACCAATTGTGCCAAAATATAGTATTAGAATTAATCATTCATATGCTACAAGTACAGAAAATTCGAATCCGTTATGACAGTCAGTAATTAAAACTTATCTCTCAGCTCAAAAATCCCTTTTTTAATATCAGAAAAAAACTAGTATATACGTCCATGTATAGAGTTAAGAGCTACATATTCTAGCAATATAGAGAGCGCTCTCTAATGACAAAAAATGAAAAGAGGGAATTTTTTGAGTGATCAAATAGAAAATCAAATGCTACCTTGTCCTGTAGCATCAACTGAACAAATACCTTTAAATAGTGAGGCTACTCCACTAATCGCTACACCAGTTACAGCTCCAACTATTAAAGTTCCAGTTGTACTTGCAGAGCCAACACTTCAAATAGTTGTGGAGTCAGATATTACGCTTACTCCTGCAGCAACTGAAATCAAAAGAGTGAAAAAAAATGTATTCCTAAATCAAGTTAAATTAGTGCCGGTTAGATTTGCACGTATTGATAACACGGACTTTTTCAGAGTAACAAGAGCTAAATTATTTGTAGCAGGACATATTCGTAAAAATATAGAATATGCTTCATCAGCATGTAATGGCGCACTTCGCGATAGAATTGCAGACGTTCCGTTTTCTGGTTTTACTGAACTAATTTTTCCACAAACACCTGGTGGCACTACTCCAATCATAGGAATTTCTGAGTTTGCCGAAGCGAACTTCCTGAATGAAAGAACACAAATGGATGCTCGGTTGGATAAGGCATTCTTCCAAAATCTCGTGAAGTACAATGAACAACCATTTGGCGAGTTAGTTGCTGCAAACTTCTTTGAACTTGATTTTTCACCAGTTATGGCAGCACCAGAAGGTACTTTCAGCACATTACGCGAAAAAATTGTTCTGGATCTTACAGTAAAAGTACTGCAAGTTCAACAAGTTCGCCTTGGAACGGGTAGTACTGTAGTAACTCCTGTTCTTTTAGGACTTACTCCTCCTGTTAGCCCATAATTTAGTTTTTAGAGGTGCAGAACAACAGTACAAATTAAAGGGCTGTTCAATGAGAAAATGTAATTGAAAAAACTGCCCAAGACTATTTAAAGGCACTGATAAAAATTTACTATTTGAGTTGGCAGTTGAAAATTAGAGTGAATCTAAATTTTTAACTGCCTTTTTGCAATTTATTTTGAGATTGGGCTTTTTTTCTTTTATATTATTTGTATTTTTAGTAGAGTAACTCTTATTAGTAATTACTTTTCATTTATATATTTTTTGAAGCCTAGCCAAAAAGCTAGGCTCATTATATTTATTTGTGCTATTATAAGACACGTTGATAATTTAATTTATTGTAGTGTACTCTTGAAAGGATGATATATATTATGAGTAACGAGCGATCAAAAATCGTGAGTTTCCATACTCTAGGTTGTGGGGTAGTATATAGAGATATGATTGCGTAGGAATACAGTAATATCAAGGGTTCAAAAGCTTGGGAAAATCACTTAAAATGGCGTGTTTCAAGTGATTTTTTCGTTGAAATGATAACGTGTAGCTGTAGATTTACCTGTTTTTAAAACAAATCCACGTTCAATTAATTCACCTAATAAAGTGAAGATTCCGTCGCGAGAAATGTTTGTAGCTTTTTGTAAGTCTGCACGAGAAGCAGGGCCGTTTTCTTTCAGATATTCCAATACAGCCCCTTCATAATTCTTGTATTGCATCCGAGTAGGTGCAGCTGATTTACTTTGTAAAAGAGAGTTATATGCAAAAGTATGTGTAATACCATTTTTAAAGGTAATGGATTGAACACGCTTATCTAAAACGACTACATTATCGATTATCGTATGCATAAAATCGGATAAAGCTTCTCTTCCAACTGTATCAGATAAATCGCGGTAGTCTACATTACGTGCTTGCTGAATTTCTTTAGTTATTAAAAAGTGTTGTGCATTGTTAATAAACGCATCGCTTGTTTTATTTTCGCTTTTTTGTTGCAACGAATTAATACCGAGTACTATCTCTTCAAGTCGTTCTTGTAGGTCACGCTTTTTAAAAATATAATCCTTCTGGCTAATGCCATCCTCATCAAATAAATACAAATCCTCTAGACGCGTTAATGCCTTCTCAAATTTAACTCTTTCTTTCTCTAAACGAACGATCTCTATGTCGGGAATAATGTTTTCATTTTTTGTGGCCAATGAATATACTTGTCCTTGCATACCATTAGTGAGAGCAAAATATGTTTCTTTTAATGACTCGTTATCGACACCAACTACATCGATAAAGGCATTACCACGAAGTAACGCTCGCTCCATGTCACGAATTGAATGTTTAGGTGTTATCCTTTCTTGAAGCCTAATTAAATTGGATACGTAGTTAAAGATAAATGGGCCGACTATAATATCGCTTACATAGTTAGAGCATCGTCTAGCTTTACCTGATGTAACACAAGTATAACGTGATGGACGATAACCATCTTTACGTGCAGAATCTAAGCCAGCAGTAAGTAAAGCATTACACTTTCCACAATAAAGCATTTTAGAGAAGATGTGTTTATGAATATCGGCACGTTGGACATCAGTCAGACCTCTATAATTGTCGGATAATAGTTGATTAACACGCTCGAATTGCTCCTTTTTAATGATGCCGGGATGATTATTTTCAACGACAACCCATTCATCTTTATTTTTTAGTCGTCTACTGCCACCACTTTCACGCTTGTTGTAGCTGTAAGTGCCGACATAAAAAGAGTTACGTAAAATATCACGTACAGTTTTAGCTGTCCACTGCCCATTTCGTTTTGTAGCGATATTTTCTTCTTGTAAACGATATGCCACTTTTAAAGTGGAGCGTGTGGATTCATACAAATTATAAATGTCTTGAACAATCTTTGACTCTTCTGGATCAACGACTGGAAACTCTTCTTTATCAGACCATACATAGCCAATAGGGACAGTTGCACCATTCCATAATCCTTTTTCGGCACGGGATAACATAATTGAAAATACACGTTCAGCCGTTAATTTGCGTTCCAATTCTGCAAACACAAGAATGATTTTTAACATCGCTTCACCCATAGCAGTTGATGTATCAAACTGCTCATTTTTCGAAACAAAAGTTACTTTATAATTCTTCAGTTCATCATACATCTCAGAGAAATCTTTAAGATTTCGTGAAATTCTATCAATCTTCCATACAAGTAAATGTGTAAATTCACCGTTTCGTATACGCTGCATCATTTGTTGGTATTTTGGACGATCAGTATTCTTGGCCGAATATCCAGCATCCTCAAAAATCTCGACATTATCAATATTTAATGCGTACTTTGCGTAATTTTCTAACTCCTGACGCTGGAATGGCAACGAATCTTTATCAATCTGGTGCAATGTGCTCACGCGTACATATAATGCTGCTTTTTTCAAAACCATAACTCCTTTCTTTATAAAGAAAAGAGCTAGACAAATGAGCCTGCTCTTTCTGATTAATGCTTAACGTTAAGTATTAAAGATCTTGTGTGTAGCGTATTGCTTTACCGATAATACGTGCTGGATTATCAGCTGTAATTACATAAGGCTCATGCTTAGGGTTATCAGGCATTAAAATAACTGTATCACCTTGTCTTTTTACTCGTTTCAGTGTGGCCTCTGTGTCCCCATTAACAAGAACTGCAGCTATTTCCCCATTTTCAACTTCTGGTTGTTGTCGAATTAAAACGTAGGAACCGTTTGGGATGGTTGGTTCCATGCTATCCCCTTTTGCTTGTAAATAAATGAGTTTACCACTTGGTAGACTGTCAGGGGACTCATACCTATAACCAGTTAAATTTTCCTCCGCGGTAATTGGATCACCACAAGCTATTTTACCCAAAACAGGAATTTTAACTGTAGCTGGAGATAAAGCGATTATGTTGTTAGGTTTGGATATTGTATCCCATCCCATTAAATGAGCAGGTGATACATTGAATACATTAGCTAATTCCTCGATAGTATCATTTTTTAAATTCTTAATGTTACCACTTTCATACCTTTGAATAGTTGCTTCTGTTTTACCTAATTTTTCAGCTACCTCTATTAAAGTCATTCCTCTTTGCAATCTAGCTTTCTTTATTCTATCTCCAATATTCAACTTAATTTCACCTCCTAATCTATAAATATATTATATAGTATACTTACGTAAAATGAAAGTTTATTTACATATTAATTCAAAAAACTTTCGTGGCACGCTTGCCAATTAATAGAATGAGTGGTAATATCAACTTACGTAAAAGGAAAGTTCTTTTATATTGAAAGGTGGTGATAATATGGAGAAATCTAATATAAACACTCACTTACTAGAATCAAAAATGGTTTTAAAAGGTTATAAAACTAGAAAAGAGTTTGCAAAAGTAATTGGCACAACACCTCATACTATAGGTAATTTACTAAATGGTGTATATAAGCCTTCCTATGAATTAATGAACGCGATATATCAGGAATTAGAATTGACACCTGAAGAGGGTACAGCAATTTTTTTTGCAAGTAACTTACGCGAAACGAAAGTTGTGGCAGGCGAAATTGCATAGGATGCATAAAGGGAATGTCGAAATCAATTGGAGCGCTGTGATACCGAGCCCATGACGGTATATAGGTATTTTAGCTGATATGGCGATAGCAACGTCAATTTTTTTCAAAGGGAGTGATAATATGTCTGCTGCAAATAATCATCAGTCTGACAGTTTAAAGCTAGAAAAAATCAAAAGAGCATTAGCCAAATATGGCATTTACAATGAGGAACAGTTAAATGAAGAGATTAAAAATATGAAGCTGTTAAATATCGGATGTATGGTTTCAATTGTTCCGTCAAACACAACGAATATTAAAAATATTATTTGAAGTACTCATGGAAATATTCTAGCACTGCTGGAGATACAACCATGAATATACCGAAGTTTCTTGATTCTGGAAGGAGTGTCTATTTTGAGTGTATTACAAAATGGCCAATGCTGCCGATTGCGAAAAGCAGTCGGTGAACGTGTCTATACGTTAACCACTGAAAAAGGGGCAACAACAGCTTTATTTAAAGCTATTTATTCGGCTATTAACGAGCGCTATAACGTGGATTCTTATAAGTCTATTAATCCAAAAGACTTTCATGGAGCACTTAGATTTATAGATAACTGGAAAGGTTAGGCGCGTAGCAGTAAAAGCCGTATAAGGAGTAGGAGGTACAACAAATGTTTTCAACAGGAAATACAACGGTAGATACGGTAGGGAAAATGCACTTTGAAGGAAATACAATACCGCATTTATGGTATGAAAATATTTGCTTTGAGAATGACAAACCGGATCTAAACGCCATTATCATTCTCGCTGAAATAGTGTATTGGTATCGCCCGACATACGTTAGAGAAGAATTAACAGGACAAATTATCGAGGTGAGAAAACGATTTAATGCGGATCTTTTACAGCGATCTTATGAGAGTTTTTCTATTCAGTTTGGTATTTCTAAACGCCAAGCAAAAGATGCCATTATGCGACTTGAAAACATGAAAATAATTAAACGTCATTTCCGCACAATTAATCCACACGGTACACCTTTATCTAATGTTTTATTCATTGAATTGAGTGTAAGTCATTTAGGGGGTGTGACGTTCAAACGTCAGAGGGTATCGCATCCAAACGTCATAGGGTCTGACATTTCAACGTCAGAGGTATCGCATCCTAACGTCACACCTATGACGTCTCAACGTCAGACGTATACAGAGATTACTACAGAGATTACTACAGATATAAATAATGATGATGATAAGACGGTCCCCTCTAACGTACCAGGAAAAAAGGAGCCCAATGCATTTGAATTTTATGAGCAGAATCATTTTGGAGCATTAGGTGCTCTTATTGCTAACAAGATTGATGGATGGATTAATGATTTGTCAGAACCATTAGTTATAAAAGCTATGGAGAAAGCCGTAATGAACGGAAAAACAAACTGGGGATATGTTGAAACGATTTTAAAAGATTGGAGTAACAAAAAGCTTTTAACATTAGAGGCTGTAGAAGCTGAGGACTTGCGTTGGAAGAATCAACAAATAAAAGCGCAACAGCAATCCAGACCTCAACGAGCATATAAACAAAGTGGTCGTACCGAAGTTGTGCCAGAATGGTTCCATAACCGTAATGAAAATAAGCAACAAGAGCCAACAGAACAACCAAACACCAATATAGATTTCGAAGCCGAACGTCAAAAAATTTTGGCGTCATTAGGAAAGATAGAAACTACAGTGCAAGAAAAACTATAACTCGCACAAGGGGATGGTGACATGGAGCCATATACGCTGGCTAAAGGTTGGAGAATAGCATTTGGCCACTTTAATTCAGCTGAAATCGAACAAATGAGATATGAAGGTTGGAAAGTGGAATCGGTGGTGTACTTAAAGCAACACTTGCCTAAACGAAAAAAGACAAGACAAGCACCAAAGCTAGTTGTTTTTAATAAAAATGGCATACGCGTTATGCAATAGACGTTTTGAAAATTAACAGTATCGGAGATTAAGAGTATGTCAGAAAGACAAATAATCGAAAAAATAGGGATTTTATTTAATCGTATGCAAGGTAAGAATTTAGATTTTATTCATTGGGACATCAACCCTGATAAAGGAGTTGTTGTTGCTAATGACAATGACGGCAACACATTCAAAATTACTATCGAACCACAAACGGAGGTGACTATATGAGATTTTTCGAAGTTACGCAGCCATACTATGCGCTATTAAAAGCGAAGAACCCCGAAAGCGCAAGACAAATTTATACGAAAATTGTAGAAGGTGTACAGCAGTTAACACTGGATGAAATGCTTGAAATGAAAGAAGTACCAGTTGAGTATGCATCTGTAGTATATAGCAGATCTCGAACAAAAGAAGCCCGAGAAATACCATTAGATGCAGTTGTACAAGCACTAACGAATCGAACAGAAATGATTCTTACCGTGGACGGTTGCGCAGCATGAGTTTTTCAATGGATCATTTCACAGCGATGGAGGAGTTAGGACAAATAACAATATTTGATGTGTTAGATAGCAAACAACCGGTGTTTTCAGTCGGAGACAATGTTAAAACTAAAATTACGCCAAATAGTGATGATGAGTCTTACAACTACTTTAAAGAATATTATCCAGAGGTGCTTAAAAAATCAGGGGAGATTATTGAAGTTCGAGCAAATAATCAGTATTTAGTAAATTTTGCTGGGACTAATCAAATCTTAAATGGTTTCGAAATTGAGAGAAAAAAATAGAGCTTACCGCAGGCACGCAGTAAGCTCTCGATTCAAACACTTAACAAAATAATTAACTTCAGTATAACAAAAGTATGAAAAATATCAAATTAAAATTGATGAAACTAGGTGAGCGTATTGGGTCTACAAGGAATATGTATTGATACAGGAAACTCAACAAACTTACAGAATGGCAATAAATATTATTTATTTCCTCATGGTAGTCAAGCATTTCACGCAAGTCGATTCCAACGTGAAGGCTCTCATTTTGGCACATACCAAAAAGAGCGATTCAAAATTATAGAGGAACAAGAAGAATGGCCATCGGAGCCAATTAAGCCAAGTAATCTACCAATCTTGCAATCAGGCACAGTATATAAGGCTGAATTGGTTTGGAGAAAGCAAGGATACGCAGATAGCATGCCACTAGGGACGTACTTCTTAGCAGCCATTGATAATTGCTATGCATGTGCAACAGATTGCTATTTTTATTTAGACGCAGCATTAACGAAACCAAAGGGTCGATTCCCATTACATTGGTTTAAAAATATTCAGGAACATGATGAAAAAGCAGCCATGATTATGGAGTTACCTCGCAGTGAATGGCAACAGATGAACTTATTCGGTGTTTAAATTAGAACAATAAATTTAAAAAGGAGATTTATACATGCAAAATACATTAGGGGATTTAAACAATCATTTATTTGCACAGTTGGAGCGTTTGAGCGACGAGGATTTAAAGGGCGAACAATTATCAGAAGAAATTGAACGAGCTAAAGCTGTAACAACTGTAGCAAATCAAATTATTTCTAATGGTTCACTAGTTTTGCAAGCACAACGATTTCATACAGAATACAAGTCAAAAGACCTTCGAAAACCTAGAATGTTGGAGGGTTAAAACGTGCATTGGTGGTCAAAAGAAGAAATTGAATATCTCAGAGAGCACTATGTTTCGCATAATCGACAAGAATTATTGGAAATGTTTAACGACCATTTTAATTTAGCAATTACACCGAATCAACTTAAAGGTGCTTTAACTCGTAATAGCATTCGTAGTGGTCGGTCTGGACATTATGAGAAGGGCAGCACACCTGTTAATAAGGGTAAAAAGTTCCCTGGTCAAATAAATAAAACTTCATTTAAAAAAGGCGACAGGTCAAAAAACTATAAGCCTGTCGGTACTGAACGTGTAGATTGTGATGGCTATGTACTGATTAAAGTTTCAGATACAGGATCTTGGCATGAACGATGGCGACATAAACACAAAGTTATCTGGGAAAAAGAGAATGGTCCTATTCCTAAAGGGCATTGTCTGCTATTCCTAGATAGTGACAAGCAGAATATTTCTCTTGATAACTTACAGCTTATCACTCAGGCGCAATTAGTACGTTTAAATCAAAATAGACTAATATTCGACAATCCTGAATTTACAAAAACAGGGATTGTTATCGCGAGTATTTATAACGAAATAGGTAAACGAAAGAAGAAAAATGAGGATAAAGAATGTTAAATGACGTACCAAACAGAGTGCTTCTTCCTCATTGGATATTTGAGCAAGCAAATGGTGATAAAGATGAAATTAAGCGCCTGGTACTTCAATACATGACCAGGTATCCAAATTATCGATTGTTAAAGATTAGTGGTTGTTTTGCTATTTGCCAAAAGATAGAAAGATTTGAGTAGAAAAAACACTAGCAAACGAGGTGAACGAAAATGACAGAGCCATTTTGGAGTGCAAAACAGGGCGCTCTTATCCAGTGTCCCGTTAAAGAATGCAATCATATCGGTATTGTTATCACAAAAGCTCATTGCCGCTTAGTACATGATATGACACGTGAAGAGGTGCGAAAGAAATATGGGTTTCCAAAATACGTATCAAAAAAACAATCAAAAAAAGGTGATAAAAAATGAAAATGAAAGTTAACCTAACACCTGAAGAAGTAAAACAGATTGTAAATGAACACTTACAAAAACACCATTGTTTGAATAACTATTCAAGATAGGAAGTGATCATATGGAAATAGCAGCACAAAAGATTAATGTAAACAGTGTAACTAATAAAGCGTCAATTGATGCAACTAACGGGAAAGTAATATATATCGTTGACAATGGTGAAGTGGAAGCAATACCATTGCCACCCTTTGGAACATTAGAAATAGCATGTCAAAACTATAAAATTCACAATCTACAATATCGACAGACGATCAAAAGAAAATAATAAGCTTTGTCGGAAAAACCGAGAGCACAGACACCCTTATAACAGGGATTGTTTGTGCTTTTTTATTTGAACAAAAGAAAGGGTGGCAACAGTATATGATAGATCTTTTAAAAAACATCGATGGAAAAGCAACACAACAAGCAATCGAAGCCACGCTTAGACAGTACCGCACATTCATGATAACTACACCAGACGAATTTATTCCATCAATAACAGCAAAATATACATTAGAAATGCCCACATTTTCTAACGTTAAGCAATCAAGTGTAGAGATGGCAACAATTAAAAGTGTGGATCACTTTAACGAGTGTGAACGTTTCTTCAACTGGTTTAATCGTGGTTTATGTAAATTAACAGTAATTGAGCGTAGGATGATCACGTTGGCTTATTTAGAAATGGAACCTATGCACAACTATGAAATCTGTATGGAGTTGAACGTTTCGGAAAGAACGTTTTATAGAATGCGTACAAAGGCATTGTATAAATTAGCGTTAGCATTAGGGAAAGAAGTTTATCAAGAGGACGAGGCGGTGGTCCAATGAATTTCGTTCAGCCTATTCGAGATATGGATAAAATAATTGACGTTCAAGAATTTTTAGCAAGTAAGAATAAACGTGATGAGTTATTATTCTGCTTTGGAATTTATACAGGATTACGAATAAGTGACATTCTACGAGTTAAGAAAGGTGATGTTTATAATAAGGACGTCTTTTATGTCACAGAGATAAAAACTAAAAAGTCTAGGAAGAAGAGTCGCAAGGTTACAAGTAAAAGACGTATCCCAATTGTTCCTGAACTAAAAAGAATGATTAATGCATATGGCAAAGAGTTAAGGGATGAAGAGTACTTATTCAAATCAAGGCAAGGAAGAAACCAACCTATCACACGAGTAAGAGCATATGACATACTAAGAGAGGCAGCTTTTGCTTGTGGATTAAGTGAAATAGGTACACACACATTAAGAAAGACATTTGGGTATCATATCTACATGGATACAAAAGACGTGGCATTACTACAAGATATTTTCGGACATAGCGCTCCTTACATCACATTGAAATACATTGGTGTTAATCAAGATGCAATTGACAAGGCGTACAGTAAATTAAGATTCAAAAGGTGAAAGCAATCTATAAAATCGATTGCTTTTTTATTTTGCTCATTTATGGAAGAACGAAAGGATTTCAATTAATTTAATACTTTAGAACAGTAAAGACATTGCTTCAATTTAGTAGTGTAAATGTCAATTAGTAAAGAGATGATGAAGCTATGATATGAGCGCGTTTAAAGGGGCTACAGGACGTTAACAGAATATAAGATATGTTAAGGTGAGGGATACAATAAAAATGCTGTAAAAGGCTTGTGTTGCCTTTAAGAAAGAATGTTGGATGTCACAAACATGGCAGGATTTTGGCAGACTATTGGCAGAGATTCTAATTTTAACTGTGCTAGTATGTTAGTATGCAATACGTGAATAAGAACGATAACAATACAAATATGAGAGGGGCATATACATGTTAAAACAAAGCAAAGTAGATAAAATGAACGAGGCTGTTGCAAACCTCATCACTAAAAGAGTTAAGGTATTAGATCCAGTGATGGCAACACATGATGAGCTATCAACACTTGCAGAGTTAGTAAAAGCTGTGAATGGTGCACCTTCGCTTGTATCAATGATTAGTGAACCAATTAAACCATTCCAACAAGAGTGATGCAGACATGTTCTGTATCGCTTTTTTATTTTTTTAGGTTCTCCTAGCCATATATATGAAGCCTGCGGGTCTCGCGAGCCCCAAAAACGTTCTAGATACAGCGCAAAAAAAGGTGTTCCTTCCATCCTATAAGTGAGGTGATTTTTTGTCTAAAGCAAAAGTGGATGAGACAGTCATTGTAAGTACAGAAGCAATAGCGAAAATGTTCAATGTCACCTCTAGACGTGTACGCCAATTTGTCGAAGAAGGTGTGATTGAGCGTGTGGGTTATGGTCGTTTTAATTTGGTTGATACAGTCAGCAAATACATTACCTTTTTAAAATTGTCGGCTAGTATGAACCAAGACGACATTACTGAATCGCTAGACTATGAAAAGTGGCTTCACGAAAAAGCAAAACGAGAGAAGGCAGAGATAGAACTGTCACATCTTAAAAAAGAAATGCACTCATCTGGTGAGATTGAGGAAGTCATGAATAATATGATTATGAACTTTCGGCAGCGTATATTATCAATCCCAACGAAATGTGCACTTCAATTAATTAATCAAGATGACCCGAAATATGTAGAATCAATTATTGAGGCTTCGATTCATGAAGCTTTGATTGAGCTATCAAATTATGATCCGTCACAATTTGTGGTATCGGAGGAGGAAGTTGTAGAGGTGGGTGAGGAAGATGGTGAAAAAGCAAACTCTTAATCTGTTTGCAAAGATTGCGAAATTGGTTGCACCACCACCTAAACTGACGGTATCAGAATGGGCGGATAAAGAGCGAGTGTTATCACAAGAGGCATCAGCAGAGCCAGGGAAATGGAATACTGATCGTGCCCCGTACCAACGTGAAATCTTGGATTCCGTCAGTAATCCGCAATATGAAGACATTATTATAAAGGCATCTGCTCAGGTTGGAAAATCAGAGATCATTAATAACATTATTGGCTACTTTATTGATTACGATCCAGCACCGTTGCTACTAATAATGCCAACAGATAAAACTGCAGAAGCATATTCGAAAGACCGGATTGCACCAATGATACGTGATACACCTGCTCTTTCAAAAAAAGTAGGCGACCCTAAATCAAGGGATGGCAATAATACATTGCTACATAAAAAGTTCCCAGGTGGTCATTTAACATTAGTGGGAGCTAATGCACCGTCAGGACTAGCATCAAGACCAATTCGAGTTGTACTTGCAGACGAGGTAGACCGATTTCCTGTATCTGCAGGAAAAGAGGGTGATCCTTTAAGTCTTGGCCATAAACGTACAACAACATTCTGGAACCGAAAAAAAATATCAGTATCAACGCCTACTGATGCAGAAACATCACGTATTGAAAAAGAGTACAACTCATCAACAAAAGGTCAATGGTGCGTATCCTGTCCATCATGCGGTGTATTCCAGCCATACGAGTGGACTCAAATCAGATTTGAAAACGTGACGATGGAATGTGTATCTTGTAAAACGCAACATAAGGAAACCGAGTGGAAGGTACGACCAGCGAAATGGATCCATCGCAATCCAACGGCAAAAAAGCTAGGATTCCATCTAAATGCACTTGCATCACCTTGGGAACGTTGGGCTACTATCATTGAAAAATTTAAAGAAGCTAAAGAAAAAGGCACAGAAATGCTGAAAACGTGGAAAAATACCACGCTTGGCGAGGTTTGGGAAGAAAAGCTTCAGGAGCATGATCATTTAAAACTCATGGACCGTAGAAAGGATTATCCGCATAGTGTGCCAGATGATGTTCTTGTATTGACAGGTAGTGTAGACGTGCAAGATGATCGCTTAGAAATAGAGATAGTCGGTTGGGGTGTCGGGGAGCAGTGCTGGGGCATCGAGTATAAAATATTCACTGGTGATCCAGGGCAACAAGCTATTTGGGATCAACTTGACTTGTTTTTGGCGAAGGAATATGAGCGGTCAGATGGTGTGTCCATTATCATATCTGCTATTTGTATCGATAGTGGTGGACATTATACAAGTGAGGTATATAAGTTCTGTAAGGCGCGAGAGCATCGCCGTATTTATGCCATTAAAGGTAAGGGTGGTAATGGTGTTCCGTTTATTTCGAGGCCTTCAAAGGTCGGTAAAGCAAAAGATACATTGTTATATGTCCTTGGTGTAAACGAAGCAAAGGATACAATATCTGGACGTCTTAAAATTGAAGATAAAAGCAAGCCTGGTTATTGCCGATTCCCACTAAACAAGGAATTGGGATATGACGAGGCGTTTTTTGTTGGTTTGACATCGGAATATAAAAAGATTCGAACAATCAACGGCGCAGTTACCCATCAATGGGTGAAGCGCTCATCAAATATCCGAAACGAGCCATTTGACTTGCGAGTATATAACTTAGCAGCACTACGAATTTTCAGCCCAGATTTAGACTATTTAGCTGAACATAACTTAACGGGAAATGCGTATGTTCAGACAGCGCGAAAAAAGAAACGACGTAGGAGAGGTGTACTATCGAAAGGAGTGTAATAGATGGCATTTACAGTAGCAGAGTGTAAAGAACGACTGCAAATATGGCTAAATGCTGAGGTAGCTATAGCAACTGGTCAAAGCTATGTAATTGATAACAGGCGTCTAGAACGTGCAAATTTAGCACAAGTGCGCGAACAGATTAAGTTTTGGAAAAGAGAGCTTGCAGCTGCACAAGCAGGAGCAAACGGTAAAAGTAGACGCAGGGCAGTACGTATTGTTCCAAGGGACTTATAAGCGAGGTGATAAAAGATGAACATGCTAGATAAAGCCATTGCAGTTGTTTCGCCAGAACGTGCATTAAAAAGGGTAAATGCTCGAAAAGCGATAGATGTTTTAAACACTGGTTATTCAGGTGGAGGAGCAAGTAGACAGAAAAAGTCAATGCGTGGGTGGTTATTTAAAGGTGGATCTGTGAAAGAAGATATTGAGGACAATCGAGAAACACTTGTACAGCGTTCTCGTGATCTCATGATGAATACACCAATTGCAACAGGCGCGCTCAAAACCATTCGTACAAATGTTGTTGGTTATGGTTTAGTGCTTAACAGCCAAATTGACAATGAATATCTAGGGTTATCAGAAGAAGAAAAAGATGTATGGGAAACAACAGTAGAACGTGAATTTTCTTTATGGGCTGATTCATTAATGGCTGATGCAATGCAAATGCACAACTTTTATGAGCTGCAGCAACTCGCTTTTTTATCATTTCTAGCAAGTGGCGAAACGTTTGTATTACTGCCCTATCACAGTCACAACGAGCATTGGTACGAATTACGTGTACAGCTGCTTGAAGCTGATCGTGTATCTAGTCCAACAGGGGCTGATAAAAATGTTTTTAGTGGTGTTGAACTTGGACGTTTTGGTGAGGTCACTGCCTACCACATTTGCAATGTGCATCCATTATCTACTGGGGGCGGTACGAAAAAATGGACGCGAGTTGATAAGTTTGGGAAAAAATCAGGACGACAAAACATTTTGCACTTATTGGAATCAGAACGACCAGAACAAAGGAGAGGCGTTCCGTTGCTTTCACCAGTTATCGAGAGCTTAAAGCAATTAGATCGATACAGTGAGGCAGAATTAACAGCTGCTTTAGTATCTGCCTTAATGACAGTATTTATTGAAACATCAGAAGAAGATGATGGGGAAGGGACACCGTTACCAGACAGTATAGCAGAAGAGGATTTAGTTGACAGTGCAGATGAAACGAGCGTTGAGCTTGCGCCAGGGTCGGTTATTGCATTAAATCCAGGTGAAAAGGCAAATACGTCTAATCCTGCACGTAATAATGCATCATTTGACCCTTTTGTTGTCGCGATTCTTCGGCAAGTAGGTGCAGCACTTGAGTTGCCTTATGAGGTGCTAGTTAAACATTTTACATCAAGTTACTCAGCGTCTCGTGCTGCATTATTAGAGGCTTGGAAAATGTTTAAAATGCGACGTCATTTTTTAGCAAATCGTTTCTGCCAACCTATATATGAGGAATGGTTAACAGAAGCGGTATTAAAAGGCCGCATTAAAGCACCAGGCTTTCTAGATAGCCCTCTTATTCGCAAATCATATTGCGCTGCAGAATGGAATGGACCGTCACAAGGGCAACTAGATCCATTGAAAGAGGTAAATGCAGCTATTAAGCGTGTAGAAAATGAATTTAGTACTCGTGCCAAAGAAACAGTTGAGCTAAATGGTGGAGATTACTGGCGTAACCTTCCACAACGAATACGTGAGGAAAAAGCTCGACGCGAGGGAGGTCTTGATGTTACTTACAATGAAGCGCAACTTCAGGAGGAGGTGAATAAAAATGAAGATTGAAATTAAAGGACCAATTATCAATGATAGTGACCAATGGATTTACGATTGGTTTGAAATCCCTGCAACTAGCCCAGCAAAGGTAAACAAGGCAGTAGATAGCGCAATACAAAATAAAGATGGAGAGTTGCTTATTGTTGTGAATTCAGGTGGTGGGTCTGTTTTCTCTGCAGCAGAGATTTACACAGCTCTTAAAGCATTTAGCGGAAAAGTAAAGGTTCAAATTGTAGGTATGGCGGCAAGCGCAGCAAGTGTAATTTCGATGGCCGGACAACATGTTGAAATGTCTCCAGTAGCACAGTTAATGATTCATAACGCGACAACAGGTGCTTGGGGTGATTACAACGAAATGGATGCTACAAGTGATTTTTTGCAAAAGGTCAATCAGACAATTACAAATGCCTATCGCTCTAAGACTTCTAAGACAGAAGCTGAATTATTGCAAATGATGAACAAAACAACTTGGATGACTGCTAGTGAGGCAAAAGAGAATGGTTTTATAGATACCATCATGTTTGAAGATGAGATTGATGCTGTAGCTAGTATCGAACATCCATCGTTAGTAGAGGGAGCAATTCCAAAAAATGTGTTGGATAAATTACGTCAACAGTTAAAACAAGACCCTATTAATACAACAATGAATTCAGTTACTCAAAATGAGGGAGGAAGTAAAAAGATGGATTTGAAAACATTAAAAAACGAACATCCAGAACTGGTTAATCAAATTGTTGAGGAAGCTGTAAATAATGAGCGTCAGCGTATTAAGGACATTGAAAATATTGCTCAACCTGGTATGGATAGTATTGTAAACAAAGCTAAATTTGAAACAGGGGCATCAGCAGAAAATACAGCAATGGAAATTTTGAAAGCTCAAAAAGAACAAGCGCAAAATCAGTTGCAGAATCGTATGACAGACGCACAGCCGTTAAATAAAATTGAAGCTACCGAGGCACCTTTACAAAATGCAGATGCTGAAGTAGACAATCTTATTGACGGCATTTTATAAAGGGGGAATCAAAAAATGTATGTACTTGAACATGAGAACCTATTAGCAGGCTTTCAAGATAAAGTAGTCACAGAGGCGATTAAAGTTGCAGCAGAACAAGAGTTATCAGTAGGACAAGTATTTGCGCTGAATGCAAAAGGTGAAGCCGTTGCAATGACCAAAGAAAGTGTAGCTACAGAAGTATACGGGATTATGGCCGATGCAGTTGCTACTGCTGCGAGTGAAACAAAAGCAGCTGTTTGCTACAAACGTGGCGAATTTAATTCACGTAAAATCATCTTACCAACTGATTCAAATGCTGTTGAGTATAAAAAAGCATTAAGTAATATTGGGATTACATTACGCGACACAATCGCAGCAATTCCACAAACGAAAGGTGAGGAATAATCAATGGCAGTAAATTTATTTGAACCACGCACAATGTTAAAGTTTGTTAATCGTATGCCGAAAGCAACAACGTTTTTACGCGATAAATTTTTCGCACATAAAGAATTTTCTACTACTGCAAAGGTAGATGTAGATATTAAAAGCGGAGGCTTGAAAGTCGCACCTTATGTGAGTGAAAAAATCGGTGGTAAAGTTGTTGAAAATAGTGGGTATCGAACAGAAACATTTGCTCCACCACTCGTAGCACCTCTGAAAGTGACAACAGCTGCAGATATACAAAAGCGTTCTATGGGAGAAAATCTTTATTCTTCACAAACTCCAGATCAACGAGCTGCTAGAAAGTTGATGGATGATTTAGAGGATTTAGATCAAATGGTGACACGTCGAGAAGAATTAATGTGCGCCCAAGCGATTTTTAATGGAGAAATTGAAGTAAAGGGTGACGGTATCGATTACTTGATTTCATTTGGCCATACGAATCGTGAAACGCTTTCTGGTGCGAATTTATGGTCTGCTGAAACCTCTACTAAACTAGCTGATTTAAAACGTTGGCGCAAATCAGTACAAGAAACAGGATTTGTAAATACAGATCATGTAATTATGGCTGGTGATGTAGCAGATGAGCTATTAAAAGATGAGGAGATCTTAAAGCTTTTAAATATCCGTAATGTCACTATTGGACAAATTGCCATTAATGAATTACCTTCTGGTGCCACATACATTGGCTATCTTTCAGAGGTAGGGCACTTATATTCCTATAATGCTTATTATTTCAATGAGGATAAAAAGAAAGCAGAGCCATTAGTGCCAGCGGGTTCACTTGCTTTACTTTCATCAGAAACGGATTTCTCGATGGCATATGCAGCAATTACAATTATTAAAGATGAGGATTTTACAACATACGAAACTGAACGTGTGCCTGATACGTGGGTTGAGAAAAATCCAGATCGTAAAATGTTGCAATTAAGCTCAAAACCATTACCAATTCCAAAAGAAATTAATGGTTGGTTTGTTGCGAAAGTGCTTTAGGGAGGAATAGTTAATGATTAGAGCAAAGCATGTTATCAGGCACAACAATGTCGCATATAAAAAAGGTGCCATTATTGCAGGGTTAACAGATTCTGAAGCAGAACGATTAGTACGTTTAAAATCAGCTGAATATGTCATTTCACCTGAAGAGGAAATGAAAAAGCAACAAGTGGCCAATGATGTTAAAGAGATTCCATCAGATGTATTTGAAGAGTTACGAGTAGCACTTGATGAGGAATACAATGCTGAGGAATTGAAACGTGAAGCTGGAGAGGTAGGAGTAGATTTAACAGGGTTAACACGTAAAGGCGATATTATCGAAGCCATCATTCGCCAGGGAAAAGCTGATGAGTTATTAGAGGATGATACCAATGAATAAAACGTTTAGAGACTTCATTATGGAGGATTTGGACGTTTTTTTTAATGTCGATGAAATGGCAACACAGCATGAATTAGAAGGAGACACATTAGATTTAGTGGTCGTAGATACTACTTTAGAAGATTTACAAGGTTTTGGACGAGATCAGTTAAATGCTTCACAGGAGGTGTTTAAAGTCTTTAAAACAATCTACGTAAAAAGTAGTGAATTTTACGTTCCTAAAGTTGATAGCCTCTTAATTTTAGACGGTGATGAATTTTACGTTGAAGAAGCTGGAGAAGAAATGGGTATTATACGAATCTTAGTAAGCGCAAATGAAAGCTAGGTGTTTATATGATTGAACTAAAATTGCATCACGTTGAAGAATTAGAAAAATTGTTTGCTAAAACACCAAAAGAGGCACCAATAATCATGGCTCGTGCCATTAATAGATCAGCGGTTACTGCTCGGGCAACAGCAAGTCAAGAAATTAGAGCGAAGTATATTATTCGTGCATCAGATGTAAAGAGTGCTATCAAGATAAATAAAGCTACATCGGGCAAGCTTTCGGCTCAAGTTAGTGCTAGTGGACCTGTTATCCCTCTAATGAAGTTTGATGTAACACCTAAAAAGTCGAGTGATGTAATTGTACGTGCTCGTGTAAAAAAAGGCGGAAGTAGGAAACCCGTTCAGAATGGTTTTATTGTTTCAGCGTATAACAATGTGTACGCACGTACAGGAGATAGTCGATACCCAATAAAAGGTGCGTTTGGTCCTTCTATCGCTCAAATGATGGGTGAGCGTACAATAATCAAAAATATCGCAACACGTTCACAGGAAACGCTAGACAAGCGTATGGAGCATGAAATGAGACGATTAATATACGGAGGATAAGTAATGGACTCTTTGAATATGACAGACGAACTAGTCTCCTTTTTTACAGATGAATTAGCAGAGATGCGCTTACAAACAAAGTATGAAAACATATTAAAAGCACCAACAGTATACGATGGCTACTTACCACTCAAAAAGAATGCTAGGCGTGGTGACGAGGACACCGAACAGGACTATTATCCATATGTAATTGTCCGTTTTTTATATGAAAAAGATAACCTAAAAGATAGTAATGTGATGAAATTTAGACTTTTAATTGCTACTTATAGCAAAGATGAACGTCAAGGGTGGCGTGAAACTCTTGATGTGATGAATCACATTAAATTTGCTTTAAAAGAAGTAGATAGTGTGGGTCCTGGTCTTTTGACGGGAGAAATTGAATCAGCCCTTTTTGAAGAACAAATGAAACCGTTGTGGCATGGAGTCATGGAAGTAGACTTTGCAACGCCATCAGTTCAATTAGATAGGAGTGTGTTAGGCGATGGCTTCAACCATTAAAAATCAACAAGCATCAGCAAAACAAGTTGGCGATGCAATTACAGAGAATGTTAAGCATGAAATACTTCTCTATGTAGGTCCACCTGTTAAAGGATTACAACGATTTAGCTCTTTTGTGGGTGGATACCCAGAGCATTTTAATGAGCATCTGGAACAATCACCGGCATTTAAAAAAATGTTTATTCAACCAGAAAAGTTAACTGAATTTCAAAATAGCATGCTTGATGCTTATTCAGTTGAATCTATGTTGTTTAAAAAGACTGAAGAATATTTTAGCGAGGTGAAATAAAATGGCACGACATGGTTCAAGAGTAAGAGAGAATCCTACCTCTTTATCAGCACCAGTAGTAGCTACAGCAACACTACCAGTTGTTTTCGGTACAGCACCAATCAATCTAGCTGAAACGCTAGAAAACGTAAATAAACCTGTTTTAGCGTATTCGTTCCCTGAGTTTGCAAAATCTCTAGGGTACTCTGATGATTGGGAAAATTATACTCTTTGCGAAATGGCTGATCTAGCATTTAGACAATTTAATGTAGGTCCAGTTGTGTTTGTTAATGTTTTAGATCCGGACATACACAAAACAAACAAGCCAGAATCAATTGATGTAGAAAATAAAAAAGGTGTTATTGAAACTGAAGGTATTTTATTAAAGTCCTTAGAGGTTCGTAATAATGATAAAGAATTAAAAAGCGATCAAGATTACATTGCATCATTTAACGAAGATGGCCATGTAGTTATTGTGCTGTTAATTGATAATGTAACAAAATTAGATGTTAAATACGATCATTTAACGCCTGACTCAATTAAAAACAACCATATTATTGGTGGATATGACATTAATACTGGAAAGAGTACAGGATTAGAATTACTTAATGCGGTGTTCCCTAAACTTAGTATGGTACCAGGTCTTGTGCTTGCACCAAAGTATTCAAAAGATCCAACAGTGGCAGCTGTGATGAAAGCAAAGGCATCATCTATTAATACTTACTTTAAGGCACAAGCGTTAGATGATGTAAATACGCTAGAAGCTAATACTTACACAAAGGTTAACGAATGGAAAAACAAAAATAGTTACACAGGTAGCAATGAAATTGTTTGTTGGCCATTAGCAGGCATAGGCGATAAGGTATATCACATGTCCACTCATATTGCTTGTCGCATTATGAAAACGGCATATGACAATGGGGATTATCCTCATGAATCACCGTCCAATAAGCCATTACCAATGACTAAATTATTGGTAGAAACGAAGGACGGTCATGAGGATATTGATTTATCACCGGACCAAGCAGAACTATTAAATAACCAGGGGATTACAACGGCCATTAACTTTATTGGCGGTTGGCGCGCTTGGGGTAACTACACTGGAGCATTTCCGGCTAGTACGGATGTTAAAGATATATTTATTCCTGTTCGTATTACGCACAATTGGCTAGGTAATACAATTATTCTTACTACTTGGGATAAGGTAGATGGACCAATTGGACGACGTTTAATTGACAACGTATTGGATACGATGAACATGTGGCTGAATGGGTTACAACCAGAAGGTGTACTTATTGGAGGTCGTGTAGAATTCCGAGAAGAAGATAACCCAATAACGGATTTACTAAGTGGTAAAATACGTTTCCGTTATATGGTCGCAGAACCAACACCAGCGCAAGAAATCGATAATATCTTAGAGTTTGATGCAAGTTACTATAAATCATTATTTATTGTTGAATAGGAGGTAAGATACAATGCTTTTTCCTGAAAAATTAAATGAATTCCGGATATTCGCTAATGATAAACCTGATTTATTGGGCGTATCAGACATTGAATTGCCAGAATTAAATGCCATGACAGAAACAATAAATGGTGGTGGTATTTTTGGTGAATACGAAAGCCCGAACTTTGGCCATTTAGAATCCATGCAGTTAAAGATAAATTGGCGTGCTATTACAAGTGAATTAATCGACTTTTATAAACCTGATGGTATTAAAGTCGATTGTCGAATGGCCAACCAACACTTTAATACAAAAACACGTAAACATGAGCTTACACCGTCTAGAGTTCTTGTTCTAGGTTCTGTAACAAAAAACGCTCTAGGTAAGGTTGAAAAAGGTTCTCCTTACGATGGATCTTCAGAGATAGAGATTCATTATTTAAAGCTTGAAGATAAAGGTAAAGTTCTTTTTGAATATGATCGCCATAACTACATTTATAAAGTTGATGGTATTGATTATGGTGCAAGACTTAGAGAATCATTAGGACTATAAAACATAAAAGGAGCGAATTAAAATGAGTCAAAAAACAGAAAACCAAAATGAAACAAGCACAAGTGTAGTAAATGCAACTGAAACAACTGCTGAGAATCCAGATTTAAAAATTATTACATTAAAGAGTCCTATCGAAATCGATGGGGCTCTTTTAAATGAAGTTAAACTAGATTTCGGGAAAATGACAGGTGCTGATTTATTTAAAATCGATGCTGAATTAAAAGCTGAAGGCCATATGGAAGGATTCAACTCTGTTTACAACCAAGAAGTATTATTAAAAGTTGCTTCTAAGGCATCAGGTATTATACCAGACGATTTACTGAGACTATCATTTAGAGAGTTAGTAGAGGTAACATTTTCTGCTCGAAATTTTTTCATGGGATACTAGGTAAAGGCGGAACGAAGGAAGTTAAAAAAATTCTTCTATCCCTAGCATCTAATTCTTTTACTTCTATCGAATATTGGGAAAAACAATCTTTTTCATCGTTAGAAGAATGGAAAGACATAATGTTTGAGAAAGGAGCTGAAGACGATGGCTAAAACCTTTGATATGACTTTAGAGATAAATGGTAAAGTCGGTAGCTCCTTTAACAATGTTTTTTCAAAGGCAACAACAAATTTAGGTGACTTAAAAAATCGTGCCCGTGAAGCACAACGTGAGCTAGATAGATTAGGTCGCGATTTCCGAAGTGGCAAAATCCATCAGTCTCAATATGCAGAAAGCACAGCAAGGCTCTCTCGCGAATTAAAACAGCTAGAAGGTAGCCAACGTCGTGTTACTGCTCTTAAATCGACTTTTTCTAAAGGCATGAACACAGCAAAAACAGCTGCAGGTGTTGGAGCAATTGGTACAGCAGCGACAGCTGCTGGTGTTGCTATGTCTTCACTAAATACAGCTGGAGATTTTCAAGCACAAATGGCCAAAGTAGGCGCTAAAACAGAAGCTACTAAGGCAGAAATGCAAGCTTTAAACAATGAAGCATTGCGATTAGGTGCAAGTTCAAGTTTATCATCTTCACAAGTTGCTATTGCTATGGATGAGCTTGCTGCCAAGGGTATGGACGCAAATAAAATCATAGCCGCCATGCCAGGGTTAATTGCAGCCACTGAAGCATCCGGGGAAGATTTAGCACTTGTTTCAAACGTCGTTACGTCTGCAATCAATGCGTATGGGATGGAAGCGAGTGAGGCTAGTAGGGTTGCTGATGTGATGGCCATGAGTGCTAATAAGACTGCTGCAGGTGTTGGGGATTTAGGCTATTCCTTTAAATATGCTGCACCTGTCGCAAATACATTGGGTATCAGTCTTGAAGAATTAGCAGCAGCTACAGGTATGTTAGTTGATAAAGGCCTTGCAGGCGAGCAAGCCGGTACAGCTTTACGAATGTCTTTAGTAAGACTTTCAAGCCCTCCAGCAGAAGCAGAAAAAGCTCTTAAAAAATTAAATATTACTGCAGTAGACTCTAATGGTAAATTTAAAAGTCTAGCTCAACTCTCTGCAGACTGGGAAAAAGCTACTGCAAAGCTTTCTGACACTCAAAAGGTCCAATACGCTTCAACTATCTTTGGTACAGAGGCAGCGACAGCTATGTTAAGTTTATTTGAATCTGGACCGAAAAAACTTAATGACATGACGACAGCACTTGAAAATAGTGGTGGTGCTGCAGCAAAAGCAGCCGCAATTATGAAAGACAATTACGCAGGGTCAAAAGAGCAAATGTTGGGTGCTTTAGAATCAGCTCAAATTGCTTTTGCTACTCCGGCACTTGATGTATTAAAAGATACATTTGATGGCGTGGCATCGATGATTGAAAAAAACATGGGTGGCATTGAGAATGCCGGAAAAGCTACGGCAAAAGTTTTAAGAGACATTACAGCACCATTCAGCACTAAAAAGCCAATTAAACCAAAAATTGAACCTAACATGGATCCAACCGATGCCCAAAAGATGATCACTCAGTACAACAAAGACCTACAAAAATACGAAATGTTTAACGATATGGGCTTTGGCGAAAAAATTGAATATATGTTAGACACAGCTACTCAAAAAGCAGAAGCCTGGTTAGGTGGTTCCGGTGGCGAAGCGATGGGTCGAATCTTTACACAACTCGGCACGATTGCAGGTAAAGCTTGGATTGCAGGACTGACCGGTGCAACTACCGGTGCTGTTTCTAGCGCCTTAGAAGGTAATCTTAGTGGTGCACTGGGACTAGGTGCAGCTGCTTGGATGATGGGCGGTGGAACACTCCTTAAGGGTGCTGTTGGTGCAGGCAGATGGGCAATGGAGAAACGTGGCAAGAAAAGATCCAATAAAGGTTCATCAAATGATCAAGACTCCTCAAGTGCTTCTGTTGAACCGACGGAATCTAAAAAGAAAAAAGGAAAGAAACAAGGAACTAACAAAGGAGCAGCAAAAGGTGGAAGTGGTGGCAAGAAGTCTATCTTTTCATCAATCTGGGATACAGGGAAAAATGCTGTTAAAGGTGGCGGTAAGGCTTTATCATCTGCAGGTAAATGGATTGGTAAAGGTGTTGCTCCACTGGGAGTTGCAATGGGCATAAGCGACATTTTTAGATCAAGTGATAAAGTTAAAACAACCGGAGAAACTGCAGGAGGTGCTATTGGTGGATGGGGTGGAGCTAAGGCAGGTGCAGCATTGGGTACAGCTATCGCTCCTGGTATTGGCACAGCAATAGGAGGAGTCCTTGGTGGGGCAGCTGGATATTTCGGAGGAAAATGGTTAGGTGGTAAAACTGTTGATACTGTACGAGGTAGTGGTGAGGCAGCTAAACCTGCACCAATACTAGCACAGACAGCTGCACCTACACTAGCTGCAACGCCAACAAAACAAGCAAGCGCTGAAGCTGTTAAACCAATCGATACCACAAAGTTAAATGAATCTGCCAATAAACTTGCAACTACACTAGATACTACTAATACAGCTTTTACAGCAATAGCTACAAGCGCTCCACTAGTTGGTCAAAATATGACTACCTTAGCAACGAACGTTGGCCAAGTTGGTACAACGTTGACTGGATCATTTACAGCACTTCAAACAAGTGCCAGTACAACAGCTGCTAATATGGGTAATTTGACGATGTATACTGGATCTGCAAGTATGATGCTTTTCACGTCGTTTAACTCACTACAAGCAGCAACTAATCTATCAAGCGCGAACATGTCTAGCTTAGCATCAACCATAGGACAGGCTTCTGGATGGGTTTCTGCAATACAAGGTATTCAATCAGCTGCTCAAAATGTTATTGCAGCTTTAAACAGTCTTAAAGCACGTATCGATAGTACACAGATTCCAAGTGGTGGTGCTACATCAAGGAGGACGGAATATGCATAGTTATACAACTATCCAGGGCGATACGTGGGACCTAATTGCATACAAGTTATGGGGGAGCGAGTATTTGCTCCCTCTTTTACTTGAGGCAAATCCGAAACATCGCAACACTATTTTTTTTACAGGTGATGTTGTTTTAAACGTTCCAAGTATTGATACATCTATTTATACAGAGCGTCCTATTTGGTTAGGGGAGCATGATGATTTATGACGACTTATGCTAGAAGAACAGGAATTCATGTAGTCTACAATAACAAATCGTTAACTGATGAATTAAGTGGGGATCTAACTGATTGGACGTACACGGATAATCTGAGTGGCGAAATAGACGACTTACAGCTTACTGTACAAGATGCAGATGTCCATTGGATAAACGATTGGTTTCCTGTAAAGGGTTCAGTTTTAGATGTTGAAGTTAAACGGTACTATTGGTCAAATGAACTTGTGAAAACGAAGCTAGGGAAATTTGAAGTAGATGATTTGAGTGGTGGGGGTCCACCTACAACGATGACAATTAAGGCGCTAGCTGTCCCTGAAACGTCATCTATACGCGGTGAGGAAAAATCCAAAGCGTGGGAGAAAGCTACTCTTAAACAAGTGATTGGAGATATTGCCCAAAAAAATCGTTTAAAGTTTTATTGGCAAGCAAACGAAAATCCTAAAAAAGATCGTTATGAACAGGAATCTGAAACAGATTTAGCCTTTTTGCATCGTTTATGTAAAGAAGAAGGCTTATGCCTTAAATTATCTAATAGCGCGATTGTAGTCTTAGATGAAGCAGATTATGAAGCTAAGCCAGTAGTCGATACAATATTTCGTGTCAGTAAAGAGACCTGCAAAATACAGGTACTACAATGGGATTTCAATACAAAACTTAATGGCACTTATCGAGCATGTCGTGTACAGTCCCACGATGCTAAGAAAAAGAAAACTATAAAGGCTACTTTTACGCCTCCTAAAGCTCCACAAGTTGGACGTACATTAGTCGTAAAAGAAGAGGTTAAATCTGTAGCAGAGGCTCAGAGACTTGCTAAAAATCGATTAAGAGAAGCAAACAAAGATGCAACAACAATTAATCTAGTTGTAATCAGTGAGATTCATATAGATGCTGGAATGACATTTAATTTAAATGGCTTCGGGCGTTTAAATGGTAAATATATTGTGACAAGAGCTCAACATAATAAAAGTAAAATCACACTAGCTTTACGTAGGTGTTTGGAGGGATATTAATGCGTTTACAGGTGGGCGAGGTAACTTCAGTTGATTCAACACAAGGGACAGCACGCGTCAAGATTGAAGAACAAGACGGAAAAGTATCAGCTCCATTAAGTATTTTGCGTCGAGGAGATGATGACTGGATGCCGCGAATAGATGAGTCTGTACTTTGTGCTTTTACAAAACAAAGCGAAGGCTTTATTTTAGGGGCATTTAATTCAGAAGGATTACCACCACAAACTGATTCAGAATAGAAGAAGGTGATTTTTATGGTGAAAATAGGAAGTTTCGGAGATGTCATTTTCGAAGTGTCTCAGAAAAAAACCCTTACTTTTAATGATCTTGAAATGAAAAGTAGTCCAAAGTGGGATGAACATTCTATTCACCGAAACAAAGCAAAACTTGAATTTGACGGGCCAGGATTAATTGAATTGAATCACACTCTTTTATTACGTGCTGAACAAGGTATTAATCCCATGAAAGAAATTACCAAACTGGAAAGGATGAGGGATAAGGGTGAAGCCCATCATTTCATCTTGGGACAAAAACCAATAGCACCAAACAAATTTGTCATAATAGATACATCTGCAGGGCTACGAAACATTGACCAAAAAGGGAATGTGTTTTCTGCAGAAGTCACAGTGTCTTTAAAAGAATATGTGGAAAGCAAATCACCAGTTAAAAAGACAACGGCAAATACAAAGCAGAAGACGGCTACTTCTAGCAATAAAAAATCACTTGGTACAATAACAATTACTGTTAAGTCAGTGAATATTCGAAATGGACCAAGTACAAATAATAAAATACTAGGTCAGGCCATGAATGGTCAGAAATTGACCGTATATAGTGTGAAGAATGGTTGGTACTCTCTTGGAGGGGGTAAATATATAACTGCAAGTAGCTCATACTCTAAGCTAAAGAAAGGGTGATAGCATGTATGATGTAGAGCCAATGAAAAATATAAATTTCGGAGCGACAGGTGTAGATGAAATACTACAAAATGTCGCTTTTATTATGGCCTCAGAAAAAATGAGTTGCCCACTGGATCGTGAGTTTGGGTCGGATATGACTGTTATTGATACGCCAATTAACATCGCGAAGGCAAGAATTACAGCAAATCTTACTGAAGCAA
This sequence comes from Lysinibacillus zambalensis, assembly GCF_040183165.1. Taxonomy (NCBI): domain Bacteria; kingdom Bacillati; phylum Bacillota; class Bacilli; order Caryophanales; family Bacillaceae; genus Lysinibacillus; species Lysinibacillus zambalensis. The sequence continues at coordinate 161,770 of NZ_JBEGDG010000010.1, read as the reverse complement.
TTCATAAATTTGAACCACGAGCGATAGTTGAAGCCATTGAAGTTACAGGGGATGGCTTGATAGGTAGATTAGAGCCGAAAGCGAAGGTGAGTATTAATGAGTCGGTTTAACTTACCTGATTTATATTTTCTAGAAAAGGCTCCAGAACAAATTGAAGCTGAAATGTTGTTCCATGTTAGAGAAAAAACAGGACTGACCCTACAACGTGCAGATCCAAGATTAAAATTTATTCAGGCCTTTGCTGCATTTGTTTCAATCGAACGCAACAAGTTAGAACACGGCTTACGTCAGAATCGCTTGTCGTATGCAGAAGATGACATTCTTGATCACATGGGGATGGAAATGTCTACAGACCGTCTGCCAGCTAAATATTCGAAAACAACAATGGCTTTTGTGTTAGAAGAAGATCGAGTGGATGCATTGCCAATACCTGCAGGGACAAGATTCCAAGTAGGTGATATATATTTCGCCACAAATGATCCGCAAGTCATTCCACAAGGCACACATTTGTATGCTATTGAAGCAACTTGTACAGAAATAGGCGAGATTGGTAACGGCTTTTTAGTTGGTGAAATATCTACTTTGGTGGAGCCTTTACCGTATGTGAAATCAGTACAAAATACAACAATAACTAACGGTGGAGCAGACGAGGAAAGTGATGATGCTTATGCAGAAAGAATTCGTTTAGCACCTGAAAGCTTTTCAGTTGCTGGTCCAGAAGGTGCTTATATTTATTGGGCAAAGGCTTCTAGTCAAAACATTGCTGATGTAAAAGTACATTCACCGGATCCTGGTGAAGTGGATGTATACATTTTAATGGCAAATGGAGAGTTACCTAATGATGCAGATATAGCATTAGTAGAAGCTAATTTGATGAGTAAACACACACGGCCACTCACAGATAAAGTTCGTGGTACTGCACCAACGGTTGTTGATTACACAGTGGAAGTTGAATATTGGATCGCAAATCAAAACGCTACGGTTTCTACTATTATCGAAAAGCAGGTTAGCCAAGCATTTAATGACTACCTTATTTGGCAACGTTCTAAAATGGGTCGAGATGTGGATTTTTCTGAACTGATTGCAAGATTAAAAGAAAAAGGGGCAGCACGAATTTCAGTCAATTCACCGATGTTTATCGAGGTTGGAGATACAGAGGTGGCCAAGGAATTATCAGCTAAAATTACCTTTAAGGGATTATCAAATGGCTAGTGATTTATTAAAATTATTGCCCCGAAGTTTACACCAAGATCCTGTACTTGTGGCCATCGCTGAAGCTGGTGAGATTCAATTAAAACAAGCTTATCAGGAAGCAGAGGACATTTATAACCTTTATGACATTGATAAGAAGCCAGAACAACTATTAGACCTTCTAGCATACGAAAAGCATGTTGATTTTTATGATAATGAGCTATCTATTGATCAAAAAAGAGAATTGATAAAGTCATCTATTGGTTGGCATCGTAAAAAAGGAACTAGATGGGCAGTAGAGCATGTAGCATCTATGGTGTTCGAAGATGCTGTTGTAAACGAATGGTTTGAATATAAAGGGAAACCTTATTTTTTCAAAATCAAGATTAATATTAATCAACCAGGTTCGATTCAGCAGCTTAAAAATTTAATTAATGCTACAAAAAACAAGCGGTCTTGGCTAGATAATATTACATTGGCTATTACAGATCGTCCTAGTAATGAAGTTGAGCACGATGTTTTACTCAAAAAACGCCTATTTCCTGAAACAACCTGGTTCGGCGGTCGTTACAACCCAGATTTAGGCGCACTTATTGATGGTTCATGGCGTATTAACAGTAATTACTCATTAAACCCATCTTTTGATAGAGCTGAAGATCCTATCAACCACGTCCAAGTTCGTGAAACAGCTAAAATCGAAAACGTATTTCACGAATTTGAAGAAAATCTAGCGTTGGTAATCAATGGCGACTGGACATTGGACAGCACGCATACACTTGACAATTCTTCAAAGCTTGTAAAAATGCGTCCGATACAGCACGATGTAAAGATTTTAGAACGAAAAACATACGAACGTCGAATTGATGGTACATGGTATTTGGATGGTTCTCTGACAGTAGGTGTACAGCGCATGATGAATGGTAGCTGGTTAATGGACGGTGAGTATTTCATGGATGGTAATCGAATGCAAACGTTATAGAAAAGGGGGTATCTAACATGCATCATCAAATTGACATTGAAAGCGAATTAACCATTTCCTTAAAAAAGAAGGGAAAAGAAATAGAAAAAGAGGTGGTTTCAGATGAGCAACAGCACGACACTGATGCAAGCACGTAGTCATTTCGCGCAAGCGCATGCAGGATTTGTGCCACTACGTCCGATTGTTAAAATGGCATTCGGCTCTGGCGGAGTAGATGAAAAAGGCAATCCCATTCCACCTGATGCTACAGTCGCTGCTTTAAACACAGAGTTGTATCGTAAAGACATTGAAAGCTATACTTTTACGGCAACTGCATCGGTCACATTTGTTTGTGTGTTAACAGCTGATGAAATAAATAATACGGAATTAAGTGAAGTAGCATTAGTAGATAGCAATGGGAGCCTTGTCGCCATTAAGACCTTCAGGAAAAAATATAAAGATAACGAAACCGAGATAATGTTTGAATGGACAGAGAAATTTTAGGAAAGGTAGGCAATAAAGATGGCTGTACAAACAGGTAGTACAACAACTTTTTATCCGGATATTCGATTAATCGAACCAACTGATCCAGGACACGCAGATACGTTTAATCTGCTGTTTAAAGTATTAATTGACAATGATGCATTTTTAAAACTAACAAAGGCTGATTTATCGTATGTAAACACAGAACTCGCTAAAAAAATTACACCAAGTGAAGTCGATACACGTATCAAAGCATTAATTGGAGCTGCTCCAGCTGCTTTAGATACGCTCTATGAATTAGCAGCAGCATTAAATAATGACCCGAATTTTGCCGCAACAATCACGAATGAGTTGGCAAAAAAAGTAGATAAGGTGTCAGGTAAACAGCTATCAACAGAAGATTACACATCAGTTGAGAAAACAAAGTTAGCAGGTATTGCAACTGGTGCAAACAACTATACACACCCGGCTAACCATCCACCATCGATTATTACACAAGATGCGAATAATCGTTTTGTAACAGATGCTCAGATTGCAGCTTGGACCGCGAAACAGGGTGATATTGGTTTCGCACCTGCCCAAATGGTTAGTGGCACATACACAGGGGACGCAAAAGCGAACCGAGCGATCAACGTAGGTTTTCAGCCGAAATATGTAAAAGTAATTGGTAATGGTGTTACATTCGAAGCCTATCCAACGTTATCACAATTAACACCACAAGCACAGTTGATGGACGGTACAAACTATTCGCTAAACGATGCAGTCAATTTCGGTGCAATTACCGCGACAGGCTTTACTTGTGGCTCTAGTACAGCAAGTAAAGCAAATACGACAGGTCAAACTTATACGTATATAGCGATGGGTTAAGAGAGGAGAATACTAGATGGCTAATTTAACAGGAACACCAACGTATGTAAATGTATTACGACAACTAGAAACAACAGACCCAGCACATCCAAACACATGGAATCCGAATTACCAAGCGCTCCTTAACAATGATGCATACTTGAAAGGTTTCATCGAAGGTTTAATGAAGGCAGCTACTGGACATACACATAGCGGAGTAGATGGGGATGGTGCAAAGATTCCAATTTCTTCTCTTAAAGAGGATATTGTGACGCAAGCAGAGTTAAATGCTCATATAGGTAGCCGAGGTAGTGCACATGCGATTGTCACAACAACAGAAGATGGATTCATGAGCAAAACAGATAAATCGAAATTAGATGGTATTGCTGCAGGCGCAAATAACTATTCACACCCTGCCAACCATCCACCATCGATTATTACACAAGATGCGAATAATCGTTTCGTGACAGATGCAGAAAAAGCAACTTGGAATGGCAAAGCACCAACAACAGTGGCTACTACTTCCGCCAATGGGCTTATGTCTACAACAGACAAAAGTAAATTAGACGGCATTGCTGCAGGCGCAAATAACTATTCACACCCTGCCAACCATCCACCATCGATTATTACACAAGACGCTAACAACCGTTTTGTGACGGATGCGGAAAAGGGTACATGGAATGCAAAGGAGACAACTGCAGGTTCCCAAGCTAAAGCTAACGCTGCTGAAACAAATGCTAAAGGGTACACAGATCAAAAACTTGCTGAACATAGCACAGAAGATTTAGGTCACACGTATTACTGCGGTATTGCATCGGGTGACAATGCACTAGTGTTAACTGTTACCTCGCTTCCAGTGGTTGATCCAAATGCGGCAACCCCGGTGCCTAAAGACGGTGTGGCTGTACGTTTCAGAAAAGCAGGTGCTACTAACACTGGCAACATGACAATACAATTTAAAATCAATGGTAAACTAACGGCAGTTTACCCACTTAAAGGCAGTGACACTTGGGAAATTCCTGCTAATACATTAAGCCCATCTGTTTTATATACGGTAGCTTTCAACGGTATATCTTTTTTCTTGCAGGGTAGCGGAAGCGGGGTGATTGAAAGAGGCGGTAAAGAGTTTACGACACCAGGGTCGTACGCATGGACAGTTCCTAAAGGCATATACAGCGTGCTAGTGGTACTCATTGGCGGTGGTGGCGGTGGTGGCGGATTCTACACATTCGCAAGCGGTGGCGGTAATGCAGGCGGTGGCGGCGGGTCTGGTGGTACGTTAGTTGATATGATTGCCGTAACGCCTGGAGAATCTATTAATATACAAGTAGGGACAGGTGGTTTAGGTGGTTCGAATGGGTGGGCTCCTAATACCGTAGCAACTATAGGTAATACTGGAGGGCAATCCTCATTCAAGACGTCACTGGCATACGGCGGTCAAGGCGGCTTTGCAGGGACGCAATATGGTAACGGTGGCGGCGGTAACGGCGGTAACGGTGGAGGCTACGGAGGAAACGGGCAACGTGGTACCGATGGTGTTGGTAGTAGTAGCGGTCTTGGCGGTAAAAACCCAGGGGACATAGGTAACGGTGGTAATACGTCGAACCCAGGACTTAACGGCAAAGTTTCAATAAAATGGTAAGGGGGAGTCAAATATGATAATTATTCCAAATTCAGAAGATACAAAAGTCAAAGTATCTGCAGTATTTTCATTCGACGAAATCGCTGTCGAGTATGATATGAGCAATTTGCCACAACCAGAAAACAAACCAGGTAAGTCGGCAGAGTTATTCTACGACAAGGAAACAAAAGAACTGTTTTACGAGTACAAGGATATTCCTAAGACAGAATTAGAACTTTTACAAGAAGAGAACGAGAAGTTTAAAATCTCTCAAGCAGACCAAGATGAAAACATTATGCTTTTATTACTAGGAGGTAATTAATTTGAACGCTGTATACAATCTATTTTTACGCAACTGGTGTAATTGCAGAGCAACAGAGGAACAAATTGATTTAGCTGTTACAAAAGAGTTAATAACCGAGGAAGAGGCTATCAAAATTAAAGCCACTGAACAAAATAACGAAAACAAGTAAACGCAGCATAAGCTAGCGTTATTTTTTATGCCTAAAATCCCGAACGTTTGGGGTTTTGGGTATTAAATAACATAAAAAAGAGGCTCACATAAAATGAGCCTCCGATCACAAAATAAGAACAAGCGTTCCTACCCGATATTCATTATTACATATCGGGAGGGAAAAAGCTATGCATTTTTTAGATTTTTTTGCGGGAATAGGTGGTTTCAGGCTAGGCATGGAACAAGCAGGACACACCTGTGCTGGTTATGTCGAATGGGATAAGTTTGCACGCAAGTCTTATGAAGCTATACACAACACAGAAGGAGAGTGGACTGCACATGATATTACAACAGTCTCAGATGAAGAATTCAGCAAATTTAGAGGAAAAGTTGACATTATCTGCGGAGGATTCCCATGCCAAGCTTTCAGCGTTGCTGGAAAGCGACAAGGATTTGAAGATACTAGAGGAACGTTGTTCTTTGAAGTTGCAAGGGCAGTTAAACAAATCCAACCACGGTATTTATTCCTTGAAAACGTTAAAGGGCTACTATCTCACGACAAAGGGAAAACGTTCGGAATTATCCTCAATTCGTTGGATGAACTTGGGTATGACGTTGAATGGCAAGTGCTTAACACTAAAGACTTCTCCACAAAAGAACGTCCAACACCACAAAACCGAGAACGAATATTCATTGTCGGACATCTTAGAGGAACAAGTACCAGAGAAGTATTTCCTATCGAACGAGAAGGCGAAGGCTTTAATAAAAAATCAAAAATAAAAATCTTTGGTAGTACGCAAGCAAAGTCACAATCCACGCTTAGTCAACGTGAGATTGTGTACGATTCAGAAGGTGCTATGGGATCTTTGTTAGCATCAGATGCTAAAAATCCTAAACAAGTTGTTATTCGTACTGTGGGAAAATTACCAGGTAAACACAATCAAAGTAATCGAGTTTTTCACGTAAAAGGATTGAGTCCTACATTAACTACGATGCAAGGTGGAGGAAATGAACCTAAAATTTGCTTACCTGTACTTACACCAGACAGGGTAGAAAAAAGACAAAATGGTAGACGTGTAAAAGGACCAGAAGAGCCAATGTTTACAATTACAGCACAGGATCGTCACGGAGTTGCAATTAAAGAAGCTACCACGAAAGGTTATGAAGAGGCTTATCCAGGTGACAGTGTGAATTATAGTGTCCCTAACTCAACAACACGCAGAGGACGTGTAGGGAAAGGGATTGCAAACACATTAGATACTGGATGCCAACAAGGTGTATTAACAGACGAATTTCGTATTAGAAGGCTTACACCGAAGGAATGTTGGAGACTACAAGGCTTTCCTGATGAAGCATTTGAGAAAGCAGCTGCCGTCAATTCGGACTCACAGTTGTATAAACAAGCTGGCAACTCTGTAAGTGTACCTGTTATATACGAAGTAGCTAAACGACTCTAAGCACTCTTAAAATAGTGCTTTTATTATGTGCTGTGAGAGTAATCGAGATGGGCAACAGTACATGTTACTTGTTCTCGATTGCTCTCATGGCTCTTTATTTTGTATAAAAGGAAGTGCTTTATGGATCAATTAAAGAACTACTTATCTTTAATGACTGGCCACCCAATAGCAGGAGCAATTGGAGCTGTTTTAACAGCAATTTTTTCTTATGCTTATGGTGGCACACAGTTTGCAATAGGAGCAATTTTGATTTATGCAGGTGCAATTTCCCTCGATTGGATAGCAGGGTATCGCGCAAGTAAAAGAGATGGAAGTTACGCAAGTGAATATGGTATCGATGGTGGGTTTCGTACAGCCTTTTTATTAATTGTCCCAGCATTAGCACATCGAGCCGATGTAATGATGAATTTACCAAATGTTATATTTGCCTTTGTTTTATTTTCATTTGGGTTACACATTTGGAAATCCATGACTGCAAATGTGGTTAGATGTGGTTGGGATGTATGGATACCAATTTGGGCACTAAATTATGTTGCGGATGAAATTGAACATAAAATCGCACGTTCACAAAAACGTATAAATGAGAGACAAAAATACTTAAAAAAGGATGATGAATAATGGATTTAACAAACATTTTTATGATTGCAATGGTTATGGTGGCTATTGTTTTAGCAGTAGCAGAGGTACTTAAAAATACATTCAAAATTAATACTCAATACATGCCAATCACATCTGTAGTGGTTGGTATTTTTGTTGGTGTTATTTGTTGGCCACTAGCAGATTATCCAGTGTATGTCATGCTGATGGCAGGCTTTATTGCAGGGTTAACAGCTTCAGGAACATTTGATTTACTAAAGGCGGCTAAAAAAGAAGGTGAACAGTAATGACGAGTGTAACAACTACATGTCGTGATCTAAGTGAATTAACAGCATCTTCTCAAACAGCCTGCAGACTGCTCTTTCAAGAGTGCTACAAGGCAGGTATTGATTATATTTTCATCACTGAAACATACCGCAGCCAAGCTCGACAAAATTATTTATATGAACAAGGACGAACAAGACCAGGGCAAGTAGTTACCTGGACGCTTAAAAGTAACCATACATCACGCAGAGCATGGGACATTGCTGTAGCTCCGCCACGAAATCTATATGATATTTCCGCACTTTCGAAGGTTGGTACAATCGCTAAAAAGCTAGGCATCACTTGGGGTGGTTATTGGCCTGCCGGACAGTATGATGCTCCACACTTTGAAATACCTACAAATTGGTCTATGCCTAAAGGATACAAGCTAGAAGGACAAGTAATTGTTCCAACTAGTAGCGCCACAAAAGTTCAATTAATTGTGGAAGGCGATAAACCAAAACCAACTGAAAAGGATGATGATATTATGAAATTTTCAAATGAAGCACCGAAAGCTGCGGTACGTGACCACCTTAAACAAGCAGTAGATAAAGGTTTAATTGATAAATCATGGTTAGATAAGTTTGATTCAGGAACTATGACAACTGGTGACTATGAAGGACTGAAACTCATCATTGCACAGCGTAGTGCTTAACAGCAAAAGCCCTTTACCTTAATTGGTAATGGGCTTTTTTATTTTCTCTTGCCAAATTACAAACATTTGCTTTAAAATAACACAAACAAACGTTCTTGTATAAGGAGTGGGATTGTATTATGTTGAATATTGAACAGCGTCAATTATTTCATAAGTTTGTGATTTTAGATATGGCAGTTCAATCATTACAGCGTGATTTCAAAGTGATAGAAAATCTTAAAATGAGTAAGGTCTACCTACCAATCCTCGAAAAGCTTTTAAAGGACATAACACAAGATTATTACAACTCTAAGAGGTTGTTAGCCAAAGATAAAATTAAGATAGTAAAATGGGAAAAGATAGACGAATACTTTAGTGATGTACATGTAGCGACAGCAGGGAATGATGTTGTTCTTCGATATGCCAATCAAGCAATCAAAACGCAAGTTGAAAATTTACTAATTAGTCACCAAAATAAAGACCAGGCGCTCAATTAATTTTGAACCTGGGTTTAATAATTTTCTTGATTGGGCATCCTTTAACTGTAAAATGAATAAATTTAATTAAAAAAGTTACAAAAAGTATATATAATGATTGCAGAGGGACAGTATAAAATATTAAGTAGGTTAGATTGACACCTTAAAAAATCAGTGTTATATTACATATTAGTATTAGCAATACATTTTTGTATTGAAAAAATTTAAAAGACGTTTTGAATGACAAGTCGATTAGGCCGCGAACCCATCGACTCATCAAACAAGTGAATTATTTCGTTATTATGAAGTGAATAATAAAAAGAAGTAATACAATAATGATTAAAAGAATTTCAATAATTTGGTGCGGTACACTGGTATTCATGATTGGAAAAACGGTAAGTACTAATCTATCGACTGCACACCCTAACAGTCCTAGTAATATAGGTATTGCGATAATAATAGTGAGACTAAATGTCAAAAAAGCTCCTCCTTTCTATATACTTTATTGGGGTAACGCTATATTCAACACAATACAGCGTTATAACTAGATCGCTTTACCATCACACTGGAAAGCTATATCTAGCAAAGGTTTTTTCGATTCTATTATGTTGGAATAATAGGAGAAAAACTTTAATTTAATATAACACATGATAGGAAGAACGTTCCATTATTTCGCACACAGAAATTTACTGTGTGTTTTTTTGTTTTTCTATCATGTCTTACATTCTACCATATTACTTTTTTTATGTAATGGCAAAAAAATGTAGAAAAAATATTTTGGATACAGTTAAATAATAATGTTATTTCTCTTGATTAGCTAGTCGAAGGTGGAAAAAATAAATAGCCAGGCGCTCAAAAATTAATTGAGTACTTGGTTTTTTTATTTAGTAATATTGGTATATTAGGAAATTAGAAGTATACTTTATAAGAAATACATAATAGGAGCGATGAAGCTATGGTGAAAGCTTTAAATTGTCCAAACTGTGCTGCAACATTTGATCCAAAAGAAAATGTCTGTGAGTACTGTGGTAGTTATATTATTACGGCAAAGGCAAAACAAATCACTTTTGATTCCAATGAATTTAAACTAGCAAATAAAAAAATCTTCTTCCATGAGATTGAAATGAATAAAAATGAATTTCCAATACGCTCAGGTGTAGCAAATATGTATTACAGTGCTACAAAGTCTGATGGAGGCCGTTTGTTATTAACAAATCAACGTCTGATTTTTTGCGCTCACGCTTTTAATATTAATCCTAATTTATATTGGGAACTATATTTGGATGAAGTAGATCAAGTTGAACTTGGGCTGAATCTTCTTATTACACAAAGAATTATTATTTTTGATACTGAAGATAATAAAACAACATTTGTCGTCTATGGCGGAAAAAATTGGTTAAGTGAAATGGAAAATATTTTAGATCAACAGTGAAGAAAAGACCAGGTGCTCAAAAATGCTGAGTACCTGGTCTTTTTGAATACAAAAAACAGACAACAGTAATTAGTTATCTGTTAATCCCATTCCAATATATCGTCAAAGCTTTTTATTTCTAATGTCTTACAAATGGTTTCTAAATGCGCTTTGTTAATTGTGTCTCTGCGATTATTTACTATTTCACTGATAGCTGCTTGGCGAATCCCTGTCATTTCAGCCAATTTTGATTGTGTGAGTCCTCGTTCTTCCATTACTTCTTTTAGTTTTATCCGCATATTAAACCACCCTTCGTTAATTAATCTCTTATTCAAAATATATCAAAATATACGTTTATACGCAATATCGAATAAAATTTCCGTAAAGGTATTGACTATACGAATATACGTATAATATGATATATCTAAATAATCGTATATACGAATAACGGTATAGAAAAGAGGTGGAAAACAAATGGCATTCGAATACCTAGCACAATACATAACATTCGATTCAGTAACAGATATGGATAAGAGTGTGGAGGACCATATGGCGGTTCACTACTACGAACTAACAGAATCAGAACGAGCTATCGTTTTCAAACTTGCATCACATAGCTTAGAGCATCCAGGAGTATGCCACCTTAAAGCAAGTACTATTGCTGCATCATTAGAGATCAGTACTAAGACAGTTTACCGTAGCGTAAAGAAATTGGTTGAGTTAGGCATCATTGAGAAGTTACCAAGCACTAAATTAAACGGCATAAAAGGAGCTAGTATTTATCGCATTTTACCTTATGTCCCATCGAGCGTGTCCCAACGAGAGACAGTCGATGAAGTTAGTAATGACACGGTTTGTCCTCCACAATCTGAGAATCAAGCATTTAATTCTTTTAATCTTTTAAGTTCTAAACAAGCAAGTAATAGTTTATGTGATTTAGAAAATGAATTGGCTTTGCAAGCTGAAAAGAAAAAAGAGTACATGAATGAGTATCAGAGAATGCTATTTGATTTCATGCACTCACTACCATTAACAGATAACCTAAAAGATGAATTACACAAGGTTGTATTAGCTACTCAGGTTCAAAGTGCACCTGACTTCATAAAAGCTAAGAACGTGTTATTCAAAATTGCAATGGATATTAAAGAAGGTGTACTGACGGTTACAAATACATTAAGAGCTGTATTTGTAGGGGCTTATAGTAAGGCTGTAGAGCGATTAAGTAGCCAGTCGAATGAATCGTTATCTATAGAAGAAACTCCTGTTAAAGAACGTCCAGTACCTTTCTACAATTGGTTAACAGAGCGTGATGTATATAAATCTATAAAGCTATAGTGATACCAGCCATTGCATTTCCAAAAATGGAAACAGTTCCAACTGATGAAGTGGCTGTAAACACCATTAATAAAAGATCACCAGCTACAACAGAAACAGGTGGTGAAACGTTCTTAAGACCCCTAGCTACGGAAGATGGAGTAGATATTGGTGTTAAATCAACAAATGCGTTTGTAGGAGAGAAAATATTGCTATCCGCAGCTGCACGGTAAATCTGCGCTCTAATTGTAGTTTCTACTTCAGGTACAAAAGAAAGAGCATTATAGGATGCAGAAATGGCTGTAATATTGCCTGCTTGTGGGGTAGAAAAAGCTTCTGACAAAGTAGTAGTTAAATCAATATCACCATTGGCTGGTAGCACTACTCCAGAAATAGCAGTACCGAATCCTATTAAAGATATAAGATTAGGTAATCCACCAGTTGTATTGAAACTAGACCCAGTAGATCCGGAAGAGAAAGGAATGATTGTGATTCCTGAGGTAACTGAAGGTACTGGTGAACATGTAGCATCAAATGCTTCAAAAGGTCCGATTTTGCATTGGTTGTTATCTGACGAACAACCACAATTCATAGATTTATCATCATGCATTTTATACCTCCTTTTTCTCCAGTCTATTCAGAGGAGGTGGGTGTTAATTCCACAGATGTTAATAAAACTGTTGATAAGAAGAAACCAAAAGGGAATATTGTACGGAGAAAGGAAAAGACCGCAATAAATCAGCGGTCTAATAACAATTCAAATATTTCGTTCATATCTGTGATTTCAAGTGTTTTGCATATTACAGCTAATTGTTCACGATTTATAGTACTACGTTGATTATTTACCATTTCACTTATTGCATTTTGTCTTAATCCTGTTTTTTGTGACAATTCTTTTTGAGTTATTCCACGATCTGTTAGTATCTTTTTTAATTTTAATCGTACTTCCAATTGTGTCACCTCAAATAAAAAATATTTAAATATCGACATTTAGTGATTATTCCCGAGATATCGACATATCAATATAACACCAAATGCTTCTTGATTTAATTCTCGATACACTACCTGATTTCCTTCCACCCTAGAATTCAATCAGGTAACTTGTACTTATGCGCTGCTATAGAGTTTTTGCCTATCTTTTTTGTTCTCGATGTCAGCAACTCTTATTACATAAGAGAACCGTGACGCTAATGAAAATGAAGAAAGGATGAAAGTGTGCTGTTTGAAATATTAACAACTTCTTTAATGGGTGGAATTGCATTGAAAGCTTTCACAAAGAGTAGGGGATTGTCTTCAAATGATTCGGGGAAGATCCAAAGGATTATGTCATTGTCTGGTCTTAATGTCCGTGATGGTAAGGATACTTTGACGACTCAATTAGTGAAGAAAAAACAGTATGAATGGGGATGGGAATATAAGTACCGTATTCCTTTAGGGAGGTCATTCAGTGACTATGAAGCAAAGCTGAAGGTCTTTGAGGATGGGCTGAATAATCGTAGAAAGAATATTACCTTTAACGATTTACGACAGTTAAATTTTGATAAAGACATCCTTCTGCAGCTACAGAAATTGTGGAAGGCAAAGCTAACTGAACAAAAGGAAATCGAACTATCCTATGATGGATTATTAATTATTAGGGTGTATGATATGCCGCTTACAAGAGAAGTAGCATTTACACCAGGAGAAGGTTGGAGAGTGCCTGTCGGTGTCACTAGGGCTTTGAATGAATTTAAATATCACGACTTTGAATTGATACCGCATCTAGTATTAGGTGGTGCGACACGGTATGGAAAGAGTAATTTCATCAATTCAATGATTTGCAGTTTACTACAGAGTAAGCCAAACCACGTAGAATTATTTCTAATCGATTTAAAAGGTGGAGTTGAGCTTTGTGACTACGAGAATATAAAGCAGACTGTATCAATAGCTTACGAGCCAGAAGAAGCCTTAAATACGTTGCAATTAGCTTATGAACAAATGAGAGAGATACAACGTGAATTAAGGCTTAAAGGCAATAAGAATGTTCAAGAAGGAAATATCAAAGATCGCTACTTTATTATTGTTGATGAAGTAGGTGAGTTAAATCCCGCTGAAGCAGTTACAAGGGAAGAGAGATTTTTAAAGCAAGAATGTCAAACGCTAATGAGTCAAATCGCGCGACTAGGTGCCGGATTAGGATTCAGACAAATACTCGCTACACAATATCCCACAGGTGACGTAATCCCTCGTCAATGCAAACAAAATTCAGATGCTAAATTATCCTTCAGAGTACAATCTGCAACAGCTTCTAGGGTTGTATTAGATGAAACAGGTGCAGAACTCCTTCCACAAATCAAAGGTAGAGCAATCTACCAAACTGCAGATAAACGTGAAATCCTACAAACTCCACTAATTACTTCAGATACTATTCAATCTATTATCCTTCCACACATTAAAGGGGAGGAGGTAACTCATGAGAAAGAAACCTTTATCGAACCGAGAAGAGTCGATACTGTTACTTTTACAGAAGTTTGATTTCCTTACTCGTGATCAGTTAAATAAATACCTCAATTTAGGGACTATCCGTAATACAAACAGAGTACTTAATAATTTATCCAACTACCTAGAATGCGTTAGAAAAGGGTATCAAAGTGTTTACTATTTAAACCGTGAAGGAAGGCTGTATGTTGGCTGCGATAAAGTTCGCAAAAAGGGTAGTCACGTTGAACATACAGTAATGCGGAATGATATGTGGTTGTTTCAAGGGTGTCCATCCGATTGGAAAAATGAAATGAAGATAGATAATAAAAAGACTTTCGTTATAGCTGATGCGATGTTCAATAAAAATGGATATTCTTATTTTCTTGAAGTAGATCATCTACAAACGATGCAAGAGAATCGTTCAAAGATATTGAGATACAAAGAACTGATGCCGAATATCGCACTACAATTGGGCCATTACCCAGTGTTATTGTGGATGACCACAACAGAGTTAAGAAAGAAACAAATAGCTGAAGCGTGTTTTGAAATACCTAATTTTAAGATTTATACAATCAATGATGTTAAATAAAGGGGGAATAAGAATGTTTAAAAAACGATTTAAAACTGAGGTAGTGCCAGTTAATGAATATACGGATTTCTCTGATCGATTTGAGGGTGATGAAAAATATGCCACATTAAGACATGTAGCCATAGCTGCATCTGTTCCGGTAATCACAGCTGTTGGTACAGGGTTATTTATGTTTAACAAATTTCATAGCGCAATTTCCTCCTTAAACATTCCTGTAGATGCTCCAGTCCAACATGTATTAGCTCCAGCGATGGCACAAATACCGTCCGCAGTACCTCTTAATGCTATAGCTCAACCAACAGGTATAATCGCAGATAAGTCACTAGAAATGTTAGCTACAATTTTAGATCCTGTAATTCAGGTGATGGTTTCAATATCATTTCCGATTGCAAGTGTGATAATGATTGGTGCATGTTTTTTCTTCATGTTTGGAAATAACGAAAAAGCTTGGTCCATGATAATGAATGCGGGATTAGGTTATGTATTAATTCAGATGTCACCATTATTTTTGGATATACTTAGAACGATTGGTAAAGCTATTTAAAGACTTTCGCTATGATATAATCATTTTAAAAATAATAAATATTACAAAAGGAGAATTCATGGATTTAACTAGTTTAATTACCACAATAATTAGTGCAACAGCAGCTTTAGTGGCTATTATAGGAGGATTTTTAGTTAGCCGAGTAATTTCGCTTTCAAATGACCAGAGCTTTTTAAGAAGAAAAATTGAGGAAATAAATATAACTATTGAAAGTAAAACAGACTTGGTAAAAAGTATTACTAAATATCTGTTTGAAGATGATTTAAAGGATTTTGTTACTAAAAGTAATATGAAATTATTAATTGATGATTATTCATTAGAAGAAATAATTAGGGAAGATGACTACACTTACCTTTCAAAAGAAGAATTAGAGCCATATTTTATAATATTATTAGAAATTAAAGAAGAAGTGTATAAAATCTATCATTCTGACAGTTATTCAATGGAATTTTTTGAGGAAATTATCGAACAAAAGAAAATCAAACATATTGAACGAAGCGAATGGTACTCAATTATGTTAGACGCTATTATCTCTTCTGAAACTATTTTGGGCATATCTTCAATGCCATATTCACCAATAATTAGACGAACAATTGCACCAACAAATACAGATTATAAAGATAAGAAACGAGAAAAAGAGCAACTTATATATGAAATAGAAGTTCTTCGTAAACAAGAGTTAGAACAATGGAGAGCAATAACTGATCAATTAGAAACAAAATGGGTTTGGTCAGGAATAGGAGTGCTAATTTATTCATCAATCTTCGGTATATTATACCCAGCAACTTTATTACCGTACGATATCAATATTTATAACAATGAACAAACAAAAACTTTTTTATTAATACTTTTTGGAAGTTGTTTACTTTCGATATTTATATATTTAATCTTCGCTACTTATAAATTAACAAATTTTAAAGCAATGAAAAAGTAGAATAGGATCATAAGGCCTATACGATAAAAAGACCACTTCGTGAATACTTTTGGATTTTATTCAACAAAATGAGCCTAGCTAAAAAACTAGGCTCATTATATTTATTTGTGCTATTATAAGACACGTTAATAAATTTTTGTAGTGTACTCTTGAAAGGATGATATATATTATGAGTTACGAGCGTACGAAAACCGTATCTCTAAATACTTTAGGTTGTAAAGTAAATCATTATGAAACAGAAGCAATTTGGCAGTTGTTTAAAGAAGAAGGCTATGATCGTACGGAGTTTGATCGTCAAGCAGACGTCTATGTCATTAATACATGTACAGTAACAAATACAGGGGATAAAAAATCACGTCAAGTTATTCGTCGAGCTATTCGTCAAAACCCAGACGCTGTCATTTGTGTTACAGGCTGTTACGCTCAAACATCTCCAGCTGAAATTATGGCAATTCCTGGTGTTGACATTGTTGTAGGAACACAGGATCGTACAAAATTACTTGGCTACATAGATCAATATCTTACTGAACGCCAACCAATTAATGCTGTGCGTAACATTATGAAAAATCGTGTGTATGAGGAATTAGACGTGCCTGCATTTACAGACCGTACACGCGCATCTTTAAAAATACAAGAAGGCTGTAATAACTTCTGTACGTTTTGTATTATTCCGTGGGCACGTGGGTTAATGCGCTCTCGAGATCCTCAAGAAGTATTGAGCCAAGCCCAACAACTAGTGGACGCAGGGTATCTTGAAATTGTACTAACTGGTATTCATACAGGTGGCTATGGACAAGACTTAAAAGATTACAATTTAGCCCAGCTTCTACGTGATTTAGAGGCAAATGTAAAAGGCTTAAAACGTCTTCGTATTTCTTCGATTGAGGCAAGTCAATTAACAGATGAAGTGATTGAAGTTTTACGTGAATCAAAAATCGTTGTTAACCACCTACACATTCCAATCCAATCTGGCTCAGATACAGTTTTAAAACGTATGCGTCGTAAGTATACAATGGAGTTCTTCGGTGAACGTTTAACTAAACTACATGAAGCTTTACCAGACTTGGCTGTCACTTCTGACGTAATCGTAGGTTTCCCAGGTGAAACTGAGGAAGAGTTCATGGAAACATATAACTTTATTCGTGACCATAAGTTTTCTGAATTACACGTATTCCCATTCTCTCCACGTACAGGTACACCAGCTGCGCGCATGGAGGACCAAATTGACGAAAACATTAAAAACGAACGTGTTCACCGATTAATCGCTTTAAATGATCAATTAGCGAAGGAATATTCTTCTCGCTTTGAAGATCAAGTGCTAGAGGTAATTCCTGAGGAATTCGTGCATGATGAAAGTGGTGAGGCAGGGCTCTTAACAGGTTATACTGATAATTACTTAAAAGTAGTATTTGAAGGTCCTGAAAGCCTAATCGGTCAGCTTGTAAAAGTGAAAATTACACAAGCTGGATATCCTCATTCTAAAGGACAATTTGTTCGTGTATTAGAAACTATAAAATAACAAAAGAGTACCTATGAATAGAAACACCGTTCAAACTTTGAACGGTGTTTTGCTATATTTTAACTTCTTTCTGTCTAAATACCCGCGGAAGCGAAGGGGATACCTGGGGAAGCGTGGGAATACCCGCGGAAGTGTGGGAATACCCACGGAAGCGTGGAAATACCCGCGGAAGGAGAGCGAATACCCGCGGAAGGAGAGTAAATACCCGCGAAAGCGGAGCCATGGAGTTAAATGTGCAAGCACAAACACGATTCCGGATGTAATTATGCCTAGGGATGATGGAGTTGTTTCTAAAATAATTTGAATTCATCTAATTTCATTCAAAATTAGACGGAAACGTTAAAAAATGTTATGATTCCAGAGAGGTACGTACAACTTGTTGATAGAAGGAGAGTCTAATAAAATGGAACAAAATTTCGCACGTATGATTGATCACACATTATTAAAGGCTGAAGCTACAAAAGAGCAAATCGAAAAATTGTGTGCAGAGGCAAAACAATTTAACTTTGCTTCTGTTTGTGTAAATCCAACTTGGGTGAAATATAGCAGCGAGCTTTTACAAGGCTCAGATGTTTTAGTTTGTACAGTAATTGGCTTCCCTTTAGGTGCTAACACACCAGCTGTTAAAGCATTCGAAGCGAAAGATGCGATTGCTAACGGTGCAAAAGAGGTAGACATGGTTATCAATATCGGTGCATTAAAGGATAAAAACTATGACCTTGTGCAAGCAGATATTGCTGCAGTTGTTGAAGCGGCAAAAGGTAGCGCACTTGTAAAAGTAATTATTGAATCTTGCCTACTAACAGATGAAGAAAAAGTAAAAGCATGTGAGCTAGCTGTGGCAGCAGGTACTGACTATGTGAAAACATCAACAGGTTTTTCTACTGGTGGCGCAACTGCAGAAGATATTGCCTTAATGCGTAAAACAGTAGGCCCAGATTTAGGTGTAAAAGCTTCTGGCGGTGTACGAAGCTTGGAAGATATGCAAAAGATGGTTGAGGCTGGAGCTACTCGTATTGGAGCAAGTTCTGGTGTTGCTATTATGAACGGATTAATTGCAGATTCTAATTATTAATAGTAAGGACTACGGGGCTGTTCGTTATGGATTAGCCCCGTTTTCATTGAAATTTTGATTGAGAGTCTAATAATGGAAAATATTCATTTCCTGAAATGATATTCCTGTACATAAAAAATGAGCAAATTGATAAATTCCATTAGCATTTATGGATGATTATTATAAAAATTTAACCTATTGAACGATTGTTGTTGTTTTATTCACAATACACCTCTTTTTAACTCATGGTAGATGATGTATTATGAAAAGTACTTGTAAAAATGTACAGAGAGGAATATCATCATTTTTATGTGTTATCATTAAGAATCTTATGAATATAAAAATCTTGATGATTGGGTCATTTTACAAGAACTTTGTATAGATACGAACCGAATTTTTACATAGCTTAGTAACATCGATAATATAGGGAATTTAAGATTGAATGCGTAGATCATTAGCAGGTCAATCAAAAACTATTATTTAATCTTAATTGCCTCTCCGTTTTTAATAATCCTTCGAGTGTTTTAAATGAAAAAATGGGGGAATATATGATGTTTAATGAAATAGGTAACGATTTGTATTAAAAAAGGAGAAACTATTCGTGGAATTCATAAGCAGTTTTATAAGTCAATATGGATACCTAGCTATATTTTTAATCTTATCTTTAGGAATAATTGGCTTACCCATTCCCGATGAGATCTTAATGACGTTTGTGGGATTTTTGTGTCATGAGGGACATTTAAACTTTCTATTGAGTATTATCTTAAGCTTTTTAGGTGCATCCACTGGTATGGTATTTAGCTATGCAATTGGAAATAAATTAGGAACGCCATTAATAATAAAATATGGAAAGTGGTTTGGACTAAATAATAGACGGTTTACTAAAGTTGAACGTTGGTTTCATCGTTTTGGACCGTGGACAATAATTATAGGATATTTTGTTCCGGGGATTAGACACGTTACAAGTTACATGTCTGGAATCACACAGATGAAGTTTAGTACTTTTCTGGCTTTTGCTTGTTTTGGTGCGATGGTATGGGTAATTATTTTTATTTCTATAGGATATTTTCTTGGAGTAACATTTTAAAAATAAATAGGTGTAATTTTTATCTGTGCGTCTGATGGGCAAAGGACCCTACCAAACTAAACATAAAATATAGCTCGCATTTTTTAAATGCGAGTTTTATTATGTGTTCATACTTATACATGATATGCGAATTATTTGCTACGATTAAATAGATCTATGTCTGAATATAAATTAAATCTACTTCATATACTCCACTGATGTAATTGATACAGAAGGGAGGATACAATGTTTACTCAATATAAGTATTGGAAGCCTTTTGTTAGTCCGTTCGATCCATGTCCACCTATAAGAGTTAAAAGTTTTTCAACACCGCCTCAATTATATATGGGTTTTCAACCGCCTGGGCTACCGCAATACCCAACCCCTAGAGAAGCTCTCAGATCAGGCACGTTATGGCCTCAATTATTTAGCCCCTATCCAAATCCCCAACAAGGAGGGATAAAGAATGAGTAAGGAGATGCCACCCGAATTTTATACGCTACTTGAAGAAATCCAAGCTATTGATTTTGTAATAGTGGAATTAAATCTTTATTTAGATACTCATCCTCACGATTTTGATGCTATTCAGCAATTTAACGAAAACACTGAAATCAGTATGCGACTTAAGGTTGAATTTGAACAGAAATTTGGTCCGCTTATGAATTTTGGGAGAAGCTATTCAAATTATCCGTTTAATTGGATAGATACACCTTGGCCATGGCAAGTTTAACTGTCTATTGAAAGTGTAACGTCGGCTACCAAATGTATTAGTGGTTTTTTGTGCACGCCCAAAGCCGATTCTAAATGCAATTATGCTCCAGGCATAATTGATTATGAGTAACTAGGAGGAACTATTTTTGTGGTATTATGAAAAAAAGCTCCAGTATCCTGTAAGGGTTAGTACATGCAACCCTATGCTGGCTAAGTATTTAATTGAGCAGTATGGTGGTGCAGACGGGGAATTAGCAGCAGCCCTTAGATATATGAATCAGCGCTATACGATTCCAGATAAAGTAGTTGGACTGTTAACCGATATAGCGACAGAGGAGTTTTCTCACTTAGAAATGATTGCCACGATGATTTATAAACTAACAAAGGATGCTACTCCAGAGATGCTAAAAGAGGCAGGTCTCGGAGAGCACTATGTTAATCATGACAGGGCATTATTTTATCAGAATGCAGCTGGATCACCGTTTACGGCAACTTATATTCAAGCTAAAGGGGATCCGATTGCTGATTTGTATGAGGATATTGCAGCTGAAGAAAAGGCAAGGGCGACATATCAGTGGATTATTGATTTATCAGATGACACTGATTTAAATGATAGCTTGAAATTTTTACGTGAACGAGAAGTTGTTCATTCTCAACGTTTCAGAGAAGCTGTAGAGATTTTAAAAGACGATAGGGATAGCAAGAAAATCTTCTGAAAAATAACGAAGGCTGTTTCAAAGGAGAAATCTTCTTCGGACACAACCTTCGTTATTTTGTATTTTATCTATTCAACACTTGAAAATATAGTAAGATCCTTTCTATGGCCAATCATAACTAATAGATCGCTTTCTTCAATAATCTGATCAGGAGAGGGTAAGATGGTAATATTACCGTCCCGAACTATGGCAATAACACTGACATTATATTTCGAACGAATGTCTAAATCCCGTAAACTTTGTCCGGCCATTTTAGAAGGAATCATAATTTCCTCTATACTGTATTCCTTTGATAATTCAATATAATTCAGCATGTTTGGTGAAAGAAGCTGATTAGCTACTCGCTCACCCATATCTCTTTCAGGGTAAATAACCCAATCAGCTCCAACCTTTTCTAAAACCTGTCCATGTCTTTTGCCGAGAGCCTTTGCAATTATTTTTTTTATGCCTATTTCCTTTAATAATGAGACCGTTAAAATACTTGATTGCATATCAATACCTATAGCGACAATGACACAATCGAAATTTCTGATTCCAATGGAGTTAAGTGCTTTTTCTTCTGTCGTATCAGCAACTACTGCGTGTGTAACATAAAGTTCAGCATCTTCGACTCTTTCCTCATTAATATCGATTCCTAAAACTTCATTCCCGGCTTCGTATAATTTGCGGGCTACGCTTACACCAAACCTACCTAGACCTATAACAGCATATTGTTTGATCGTCATTGTGTGCATCGCTCCTTTATTATGGTTAGCCAATCATAATTTTTCCTTTTGGATGACGGAAAGCCTCCGTTTTTCGACGATTTGTAATGGCGAAAGCAATTGTTAAGGGGCCTAATCTTCCTACAAACATTGTTAATATAATCAGAAGACGGCCGCCGGTTGATAGCTCGGGAGTTAGCCCCATTGTAAGTCCAGCTGTTCCGAATGCAGAAGTAGCCTCAAATAAATACATCATAAAACTATGACGTTGTTCAATAAGACTTAAGACGATGGTAACGATTACGACTATCATCATCCCACACATTGTAACTGTTAAAGCTTTTAAAATCGTTTCATTAACAATTCTACGCCTAAAAAGCACTACATCTTCTTTCCCTTTCATTTGACACCACATCGTAGCAACTAAAACAGCGAAAGTCGTTATTTTGATACCTCCAGCAGTTGATCCAGAACCTCCTCCGATGAACATTAACCAAATGATTAAAAATAATGTTGAATGTGTTAAATCACCAATAGGGAGGGTATTAGAGCCAGCAGTTCTAGGTGTCACAGCTTGGTATAATGAACCAAGAATTTTGCCCCATTCAGATAGTGGGCCAATGGTTTTACTATTGTTGTATTCAAATAAGAAAATTAATAGCGTCGAGCCTACTGTTAATATAAACGTAGTAGTTAAAACAATTTTTGTATGCACTGAAAGTCGCTTCGTTCCGCGGTATTCATATAGTTCGTTAATAACAATAAATCCTAAGCCCCCAATCGTAATAAGTGCACAAATAGTGAATACGACGAAAGGATCATCTACATACTCTGTTAAGCTCTTAAAGTCACCCACTATATCAAAACCAGCATTATTAAAATTCGAGATGGCATGGAAATATCCGAAGTAAAAGGCTTTACCTACAGGCATATCGAACGAAAAACGTATAGATAAAATGAAGCCACCTATCATTTCAATTAATGCAGTAAATAACAGGATCCTTTTAACTAATTTAACTAGGCCAGCTATTGTAACGTTATTAAATGCCTCTTTTAACAAAAGTCGTTCTTTTAAAGAAATTTTTTTTCCTAATAGTAAAAATAATAACGTCGCAAATGTCATAAAGCCCAGTCCGCCAATTTGGATAAGAAAAAGAATAACTAATTCTCCAAATATCGAAAATGTATCGCCGGTATCTACAACAATCAGTCCTGTTACACAAGTAGCGGAGGTAGCGGTAAATAGAGCATCTAAAAATGAAAGACCATTAGCGTCGACCGTTGCAATGGGGAGCGTTAAGAAAAATGTTCCGATTAAAATGATGATGGCGAAGCCCAAAACAAGTGCTTTTGGAGGATTTAATTTATTGATAAATGTTTTCATTTTATTCTCCTCATTGAACCTATAATTAATAAAATTTGTATGTTTATTGTTGTCCAAAAGTGAGCTAAAAATTCTTAAGGGAATAAAACCAAAAATTCACCAGATTAATTCGTACACTTTCTATTGACCATTTTTAGACAATACGTTATAATTCTTTAGTACACAGCAAATGGTTATTAGCCTATTTGTGTATTGACGTGTGTTCGGAGGGAGGGAAAGAGAGATGTCAAAAACTGTCGTTCGCAAAAACGAATCGCTTGAAGATGCTCTTCGCCGCTTCAAACGTACTGTATCAAAAAGTGGTACAATTCAAGAAGTTAGAAAGCGCGAGTTCTACGAAAAACCTAGCGTAAAACGTAAAAAGAAATCAGAAGCTGCACGTAAACGTAAGTGGTAATTTAATTTCCCATTAAAAATCCCTACGTTCATAACACGCAATTGTATGATTCACTGAGCAGACAAAAATATACCTGAAATTAATCTCATGTCGATTAATTTCAGGTATTTTACATTAGCTCAATTTTACGTACATATTGGAGAAGCCGAATGTGATCTTTGTGATTCATTCGGCTTTTATGTTACATACTTATAGTAGAAGCCTTATCCGGGGCCACATAAGTTAATAATTCACTGTATAATAAAATTATTAGGATTTATGAAACTTTTTGCAAAGTCAGTCGTATATACAGGAGAGAAGCATGTTAGAAGGGAGGGAAAAAGATGCGAAGACGAAGAATCCTCAGTTATTTACTAGTTATTTGGATGACATTTTTGTTAGCGTTTCCACTAACGTCTGCTTTTGCAAGTAGCGAGGTCTACCACATACCAATTCATAATGAAGTAGAAAGAGGACTTCACGCATTTTTAGAACGAGCTTTTAAAGAGGCGGAAGAAAACAATGCAGAAGCGATTATTTTAGACATTCATACACCTGGTGGTTTTGTGAATGCAGCCGGTGATATTGCAATGCTTATGGATGCAACGGATATACGTAAAATTGCGTACATTAACAAAGATGCTCATTCTGCAGGTGCCTTTTTAGCCTTACATGCGGATGAAATCTACATGGTGCCAAATGGAACGATCGGGGCGGCTGCAGTTATTGATTCAGCAGGAAATGCAGCAGATTTAAAGGCTCATAGTGCATGGGTTGCTCAAATGGAGGCAGCTGCAGAATCAAAAAAACGCGATCCAAAATATGCACGAGCAATGGCTGATGTATCTGTTGATTTACCAGAATTTCGAGCAGGAGAAGGGAATTTATTAACGTTATCAGCTTCAGAGGCAGAAAAAGTTGGTTATTCTGATGGAACGGTTTCGAATTTCCAGGATCTTTTAAAAGCAACGCAAATAGATGAGCGTGACATCGTTCCGATTGAACCTACTTTTGCTGAAAAACTTGCTCGTTTTATTACAAATCCGATTATCGTTCCGATTTTATTGTCGATTGCAAGCTTGGGGCTTGTAGTTGAGCTATATTCGCCAGGTTTTGGTGTTCCGGGTATAATGGGATTGTCAGCGTTAGGATTATTTTTCTTCGGTCATATGGTGGCGGGCTTGGCAGGTTATGAGACATTACTTTTATTTATTGTAGGTTTAGCGCTTGTTATAGCGGAGTTTTTTGTCCCAGGGGGTATTGTTGGTATTTTAGGTGGTGCGCTAATATTACTAAGTCTAATACTGGCAGGTGCAAACATGATGCAAATGATTATAGCGATTTTCATTGCATTTGTTGTAGCGATAATAGGAATGGTGATCTTGATGAAATTTTTCGGTAAAAAATTACATGTTTTAAACAAGCTTGTCTTGATGGATGCGACAACGACGGAAGAGGGCTATGTATCTAACGTGAATCGCACAGAACTGCTTGGAAAAGTGGGTAAAGCGATTACACCCCTTCGTCCGGCGGGTACAATGTTATTTGGTAGTGAACGCATTGACGTAGTATCGGAAGGTGGCTACGTTGATGCTGGAAATCATGTAGAAATTATTAAAGTAGAGGGCTCACGAATTGTTGTGAGACGAACAGAAAAAGAGATGGAGGAATAGCAAATGGGTTTTGATTTAGCTTTATTAGGTCCAATTGCAGGGCTAGTCTTATTATTCATTGTAGTCGCGGTATTCTTTACCTTTGTACCAGTGGCGCTATGGATTTCTGCACTTGCTGCAGGTGTCCGTGTTAGTATTTTCACATTAATCGGTATGCGTTTACGTCGTGTAATCCCATCACGAATCGTGAACCCATTAATAAAAGCACATAAAGCAGGATTACCTGTTACGATCAATCAACTTGAAAGTCACTATTTAGCAGGTGGTAATGTTGACCGTGTAGTAAATGCGTTAATCGCGGCTCATCGTGCAAATATTGAGTTATCATTTGAACGTTGTGCAGCTATTGATTTAGCGGGACGTGACGTATTAGAAGCGGTACAAATGTCTGTTAACCCGAAAGTCATTGAAACACCATTTATTTCAGGTGTTGCGATGAACGGGATTGAAGTAAAAGCGAAGGCACGTATTACTGTACGAGCAAACATTGAACGTTTAGTCGGTGGTGCTGGTGAAGAAACGGTTATTGCTCGTGTAGGTGAGGGGATCGTTTCGACAATTGGTTCGGCTGTGCATCATACAGAAGTTTTAGAAAACCCTGATATGATTTCTCAAACGGTTTTATCAAAAGGTCTAGATTCAGGTACAGCATTTGAAATCTTATCGATCGATATTGCTGATGTTGACATCGGCAAAAACATCGGTGCTGAATTACAAATTGAACAAGCACAGGCTGATAAAAACATTGCCCAAGCGAAGGCTGAAGAACGTCGTGCGATGGCTGTAGCGAACGAGCAAGAAATGATTGCACGCGTACAAGAGATGAAAGCGAAAGTAGTAGAAGCTGAAGCTGAAGTACCACAGGCTATGGCAGAGGCTCTACGTTCGGGTAATCTTGGTATTATGGATTACATGAACTACCGTAACATTCAAGCAGATACAGCGATGCGAGACTCCATTTCTAAAGTAGGCTCAGATAAATCAGAAACTAATGAATCTAACCAATAAAAAAACTGAAAGGAGCGGTACTAATAAATGGAACAATTAATTATATTTGTGATAATTGCCATAGTCAGCTCTATTTTCGGTAAATCAAAAAAGAAAGAACAAAAACCAATGCCTCCTTTTAACAAGGATTCACAAGTAGAGCCTCCTGTTATAAAAAGAGCAGAGGTGACGCAACAGCAACAATCTAAACCACAGAGTTTTGAGGATTTTGCACGTGGGTTTTTAGGTGAATGGGAAAATGAAAAGCCCCAATTCGAAGAGCCGAAAAAAAATGTCGAAAAAACAGTAATTGAAAAAACACCGAGCTATGTAGCTCCCTCTTTAGTCCCGACTGAGAAAATGGGTCGTACGTCGAATAGAGAAAGTATTGGCCGTTTGGCAGCTGGAAAAAAAGTCGAGGGAGTAGCTGAACCACAATCGGCTTTTCAATTACCGACATCAAAAAAATCATTCATGCAGGCTGTTGTAATGGCAGAAGTTTTGGGCCCTCCAAAAGCAAAAAGAAAATAACTAGCATGTCCTCCTTTTTCGATGCATATATTGCCGAAGAAGGAGGCATTTTTTTATGAGAAAACTATTTCAATTAACGCCACTACTTGAATTATTACAATATGAAACACTAAAAATCATTGGCCCGTATCGTTTTCTACATGCTGATGCTTCATCGTGCTCTTTTATCTACGCAGACTATCATATTACTGTGCGTGGAAAATCGGTGGAAATTAATGCTCTTAAAGAAGATATGTTGCATCTTTCTGTAGAGGATTTACAGGAGCTTCAGATGAAAATGACAAAGAATATGGGTGTGAGCGATAATGTGGAATAATCGGCCAATTATCATACGTATAAAGCGCCATGAAAATGTTCATCCTTTTATTCAAGCATTGCATGCGCAACATGTGCCATTAAAGCGTGTTGTTTTTCGTGAGCAAGAGGTTGTCTTTGAAACAACTATGCATTATCTACCAAAGATTCGCCGTGTGCGTAGTCGTTACCGACTTAAAATGGCAATCTATTATGCAGATGAACTTCAAGTTTTTCGAGCGCAGCTTTGGACTTTGCTTGGCCTAGCGTTGATGATATTAATACCATTACTATGTGCGCAGGTTATTTGGCGGATTGATATTAAAGCGGCAACACCGGAGTTAGAGGAACGTCTAGGAAAGACCTTTCAAGATACATTTCAATTAGAAACACCCATTTCTAAAAAAAACTTACCCTCGGATGCTGTCATGCGACAGAAGCTATTAGAAGGGCATCGAGACCTTTCGTGGGTGCATATTGAAAAGTACGGTGGACGTGTAATTTTACGACCTCAGGAGTCCCCAAAACAAACTAAACAAACGAATGAAAAGTTAGCGGAGCATTTAGTAGCAACAAAAAGTGGTGTAATTACTCACTTTAATATTCAAAATGGAGAACGGAAAATTTCAGTTAACGATACGGCTTACGAAGGTGATGTTCTCGTAAGTGGCGTAATTGAAAGTGGTGAAGATCAAGTCTTTGTTGGGGCTAAGGGAGAAGTTTACGCAGATTATTGGCTTGAATGTTCATTTAAAATTCCGACAAAACTAACGATGGAAACGCTACAACAAAAGCAGTGGCGCGTATTAGTGAAAGGCATTCATGAAGAAAAAGATAAAGTTGACTATGTGCAAAAGAAGGATTTACCTGATTGGCTCGATCCATATGTTTCGGTTGTTGAGGAGCAGTACTCAAAAAAAGTGCAAGTAGAGCTTAATGAATCCAAAATAGATTCATTGCTCATACCATTGCTTCATGAAAAGGTACTTCGTTCACTACCTGCGAAAACGGTTATAAAAAAAGAAAACCTTTTACAGGTAAAGTGGGGGAATGGTACAGTTGAAGGGAAAGTTCTATTTTTAGTCAATGAAAACATTGCCAGTCCAATACAAGGCCTACAAGGAGAATGATTATGTCAGAACATTTAACTGTATTACAAGTGGATAATCCAAACGAAGCGGTCATGCTACTCGGAATTTCCGATGCAAATATGAAATTAATCGAAGAGGCTCTAAAAGTCCACATTATTACACGTGGGGAACAAATTCAGCTTGCTGGTGAAGAGGATGCAAAGGAACAAGCAACATTCCTTTTACATGCTCTTTTAAAGGTCATTCGTAAAGGTATTAATATTGATCAGCGTGATGTTGCAACAGCAATTGAAATGACACAAAAAGGAACGATTGAATACTTTGCAGAACTTTATGATGAAGAAATAGCTCGCACGACGAAAGGTAAGCCTATTCGTGCAAAGACAATAGGTCAACGAGAATACATACAAGCAATCCGTCATAAGGACGTTATTTTTGGTATCGGACCAGCCGGTACTGGGAAAACGTATTTAGCGGTAGTCATGGCAACACAGGCGCTAAAAAACGGGCACGTTAAGCGTATTATTTTAACACGCCCTGCAGTAGAGGCAGGCGAGTCTCTAGGCTTTCTTCCGGGGGATTTGAAGGAAAAGGTAGATCCTTATTTACGCCCTCTTTATGACGCTTTAAACGATATTTACGGATCAGAACAAACACAAAGGCTTATTGAAAGAGGCACAATAGAAATTGCACCTTTAGCATATATGCGTGGCCGCACATTAGATGATGCCTTTGTTATTTTAGATGAAGCTCAAAATACGACACATCAGCAAATGAAAATGTTTTTAACGCGACTAGGATTTGGCTCAAAAATGGTCATTACCGGCGACAAAACACAAATTGACCTACCAAAAAATATGGAATCTGGATTAATCGTAGCGGAACGAACATTAAAGTACGTAAAATCTATACATTTCCAAACTTTAGAACAAGGTGATGTAGTACGCCACCCAATCGTAGCAAAAATCATCCAAGCATACGAAGAGCAGCAACTTTAATATGACCGCGTAGCGGCAGGTGCAACAGGTGTTTAAAAGAAAGTTGTGGATGACTTTTGTTTAAAACGTCTACTATGTAAATAAGTTGATCTTCGTTACGACTGGGCGACTCCTTGGGGATTAGCGATATAGAGGAACGAAGGCTAAAAACATCACGTCCTGTGATAACGCCTTCGTGACCAACATCGTGTTGGCCCGAGACTCTGCAGCGTAACGGATGTTTTCTGTGCGAAAGCGCAGTCCTAACGTAGCGGCAGCAAATGTTTTAACTGTGCGAAAGTAAAGCGACAGTAACAAAGCGCACAGTCGGAACGGAACTCAACCACACGTTTTGATGATGATCCAAAACTTAACAAGCATGAAAAAGGTTTAAAAATGGAAAAATTTGTGACGGCTATACGATGTGTATAGCTGTTTTTTTACTTTCTTATACATTTTTCGGGAAAAATGTTTTTTGAATTGGTATGATAGTAGGTAGATAGAGGAGGTGCAAGATGGAGAAACAATTAAAAAAAATAACAGAACTTATTGGCTTTCGCTACTTTTTAATTGTCGTTCTCATCTTAACAGGAGCCCTACAATTTACTTTTATGTATGGCAATGTTAAAGGTGTTACATATGATTTTAAACCATTACAGCTAGCGCCTGAAACAGTACGATCTACTAAAACGATAGAAGATACTTATAAAACGCAACAGGAACGAGAAAAAGCAACAAATGCAGTTGCACCAGTCTATCAATTTTCTGCGGATGTTGCTAAACAGCGAGCTTCGATTGTAACGTCTTTATTCGACTATGTTCTCGAGGTAAAGGCAGATGTTGAGAGTAGCAAAGAACCTATTCCTGTTGTTGATCAAGTGGCGCAGCTTCGTAAAAAACTTGAATCTATAGATTCAGAGCAAATGCCCATTGTCTTCACTGATTCACAACTAGAAGGATTGTTAGTACAAAGTGAAGCGGATCTAAAAAGAACAAGTACACAACTATCAAAACTCGTACAGGAATATTTACAAAAATCCATTCGATCTGAAAATGTGTTTGCGTCTCAAAATGATTTTGAGACAAAAATTCGTGGACAACGAGGCTATCCTGATAAAATATTTAATACAGTAGTTTTAATTGGTCGTACGAGTATTATTGAAAACGAGACGATAAACGAGGAACAAACGAAAATTCGAAAGGAACAAGTGAGGGAATCAGTTGAACCAACTCGAATTCTTCAAGGACAAATCATCGTACAGGAAGGGCAAATTATTGATAATGAGGCGTTCCGTCAATTAGAGCTTCTAGGTATGGTAAGTAATAAGGCATCGATGAAGCCGATTGCAGGGCTGATTATTTTAATACTTCTTGAAATGATGTTCATGTTTGTTTTATTCGAACGCTGGCATATAGATGAGTACAAAAAACGTAATGCCCTGTTGGTAACAGTAATTGTTTATAGTTTATCGATCCTGCTGATGAAATTTATTAGTCTAGTCTCAGGAGGTTTCGATGTTACGATTGCCTTCCTTTTCCCAACAGCATTGGCAACGATGCTAGTACGGTTATTAGCGGATGACCGTGCTGCAGTTCTTATTACGGTTATGACAGCAGCATCTGCGGGTGTTATATTCCAAGAGGGTTATTCATCTGTTATGCAGATGGAAATTACACTGTATATAATTTTTGGAGGATTTGCGAGTTTATTCTTTTTGCAAAGTATGGAAAAACGTTCGCATATTTTACATACTGTAGGTATTATAGGGCTCGTAAATATGTTATTTATTGCATTTTATTTACTGATGACACAATCTTCCTACGGCTTGTCAGAGTTAGTGTTTTACTTTATCGCGGCAATGATATCGGCTTTATTATCAGGAGCTCTTACAATGGGTCTCTTACCATTCTTTGAATCAGCATTTAGCTTATTGTCGTCGTTGCGTTTAATTGAATTATCGAACCCGAACCATCCATTGCTGAAAAAATTACTAATGGAGGCCCCGGGAACATATCATCATAGTGTTATGGTGGCGAACTTAGCGGAGGCTGCGTGTGAGGAAATTGGTGCGGATGGATTACTAGCTCGTGTAGGATGCTATTATCATGATATTGGCAAAACGAAGCGCCCTGCCTTCTTCATCGAGAATCAAATGTCTGGTATTAATCCCCATGATTCATTGTCTCCGGAAAAAAGCGCGGAAATTATAATTGCGCATACTACTGATGGGGCTGAAATGCTAAAACGATATAAGATGCCACAGGAAATTATTGATATTGCTTTGCAGCATCACGGATCTAGTCTGTTAAAATACTTCTACTTTAAAGCGAAGGAAGAAGGAAAATGCTTAGATGATACAACATACAGATATCCAGGTCCGAAACCGCAAACGAAGGAAGCGGCAGTTATTAGTGTTGCAGATAGCGTTGAGGCAGCGGTTCGATCGATGAAGGAACCGAATGCAGAGAAAATTCAAAAGTTGGTACGAGCAATTATTGATGATCGAGTACAAGACAGTCAGTTTGATGAATGCGATATTTCGATAAAAGAGTTAAAATGTATAGAGAGAGTACTTTGTGAAACGTTGAATGGAATTTTCCATTCACGAATTGAATATCCAAAGGCAGATAAGTAGGAGGATCTATGATTTTAACAATTGATTTTACAGATGAAACAAATGAAGTGGCTACTGAGCATATGGAGCTTGTTGAAAAGCTTTTGCAGCTAGCTGCGAAACTAGAGAATATTGAGCCGGAAACGGAAGTGTCAGTGACGTTCGTTACAAATGAAGCGATTCAAGAAATAAACCGAGAATATCGTGACAAGGATCAACCTACAGATGTTATCTCATTTGCCCTGGAGGAATTAGGTGCGGGAGAAATGGAAGTAACATTTGAAGGGATGCCTCGTATATTAGGAGATATTATTATTTCAACAGATCGTACAAAAGAACAGGCAGCGGAATATGGGCATACATTTGAGCGAGAATTAGGCTTTTTAGCAGTCCACGGTTTCTTACATTTACTTGGCTATGATCATATGGTGCCAGAAGATGAAAAGGTGATGTTCGGAAAGCAGGATGAGATTTTACAATCTTTCGGCTTAGGACGAGAATAAATGAATGTTCGCAAATTTGTACGCTCTTTTGGGTATGCCTTTAAAGGTATTATTACAGCCTGTGCGGAGCAAAATTTTAAATCCCACTTACTTAGTGCGGGAATAGTTTTGATTGCTGGCTATTTTACGGGTTTATCTCGTATAGAATGGTATATTGTATTGTTATTAATTGCTCTAATGTTTGCGCTTGAAATGATTAATACAGCAATTGAACGAGTAGTGGATTTAGCTTCACCTACGATCCATCCGCTTGCTAAGCAGGCGAAAGATCTTGCTGCAGGTGCAGTACTTGTATTTGCGATATTCAGTGCTATAATCGGATTACTCATATTTATACCGAAATGGTTTTAATACTACTGTTCGGTCATGAAGTAGTTGCAATTGTGCTGGAGAATTTATGATTTATTAGACTCACCAAAAGTTCGGGATGTCATTTGGTTAAATGAATTATAAGTTGATTGGAGTGGAGGTTTGGGCAACTCCTTAGGGCTCAGCTGACGCCCTTAGGAAAGTGCCCAGCCGGAACGGAAATCAACCCCGCTTTAAGGTGATGAGCTATTTATCTTCATTCATGAAGATAAAGCCTCCGGCGGATGTCACGGATTGTGAAAGGAATGTACAAAGGATGTTAGACTAACAACTTTGCATCCTGCGAAAACGGCTAACTGACCTGCATCGGTAAAAACGCCACGTCCTGTGGCATTACCGAAATGACCGACTTCGTGTAGGTCCTTATGCAGGCCTAGGCACAATTCAAAATCCGGACGCAATTACGCCGAGGTGAAATTGATTATGTAGAGGTGGACATTGATGACAATTGATATGCAAGCATTACTAGAAGAATCAAAAAAAGCGCGTGAAAAGGCTTATGTACCTTACTCAAAATTTAAAGTTGGCGCGGCGATTTTAACGAAAGATGGAGAGGTCATTCATGGCTGCAATATTGAAAATGCGGGCTATAGTATGACAAATTGTGCTGAGCGTACAGCATTTTTCAAAGCTGTGTCAGAAGGTATTTATGATTTTGAGGCGATTGCTATTGTAGCTGATACAGATGGACCATGTGCGCCATGTGGAGCTTGTCGTCAAGTGATGATGGAGTTTTGCAAGCCATCTATGCCTGTATATTTAACAAATTTAAAAGGTGATGTCACGGTAACGTCTGTAGGCGAATTACTACCGTTTGCATTTACAACGGAGGATTTAGAGAATGCTGGAAAATAATAATGGCTATAAGTCAGGTTTTATCTCCATAATCGGTCGACCGAATGTTGGGAAATCAACATTTTTAAACCGTGTTATTGGTCAAAAAATTGCGATTATGAGTGATAAGCCACAAACAACACGAAATAAAGTACAAGGTGTACTAACATCAAATGATAGCCAAATGATCTTTATAGATACACCAGGAATCCACAAGCCTAAACATAAGCTAGGGGATTTTATGCTAAAGGTTTCTAAAAATACAT
This sequence comes from Lysinibacillus zambalensis, assembly GCF_040183165.1. Classification (NCBI taxonomy): domain Bacteria; kingdom Bacillati; phylum Bacillota; class Bacilli; order Caryophanales; family Bacillaceae; genus Lysinibacillus; species Lysinibacillus zambalensis. The sequence goes on along the minus strand of NZ_JBEGDG010000010.1, from coordinate 127,828 downwards.
TGCGTGAAGTGGATGTTATTATGTTCATGGTTAATGCAGAGCAGAAACTTGGAAAGGGTGACGAATTCATCCTTGAAATGCTAGCGGGTAATCCAACGCCTGTCTTCCTGGTAATCAATAAAATCGATCAAATTCATCCAGATGAATTAATAGGGATAATTGAAAGCTACAAAGAGCGTTATGACTTTGCGGAAATTGTACCGATTTCAGCATTACAAGGGAATAATGTAGAAGATTTATTAACGACATTAACGAAATATTTACCAGAGGGTCCGCAATATTATCCAGCAGATCAAGTAACGGATCATCCTGAACGTTTCATTATTTCAGAGTTAATTCGTGAAAAGGTGTTGCATTTAACGCGCGAAGAGATACCTCATTCCATCGCTGTTGTGATTGATAAAATTCGCCGTGATGAAGAAAATGAAGATAAAATTCGTGTAGCAGCAACGATTATCGTAGAAAGAGATTCGCAAAAAGGGATTGTCATTGGTAAACGTGGTGCGCTATTAAAAGAAGTAGGGATACGTGCTAGAAAAGATATTGAGATGCTTCTTGGTTCAAAAGTGTATTTAGAGCTTTGGGTAAAGGTGCAAAAGGATTGGCGAAATAAATCAACGCATTTACGTGACTTCGGTTTCCGTGATGATGAATATTAATAGGATCTGTTTTTAAGTTAAGAAGCAACTTTACAACAATCTTATTTATCGCTGTAGTTTTAAATGGAGCTGTCCAATAATTTTATTGGAGAGCTCTATTTTCATGCGAAACAGTGTAGAAAGGAGGGGGATCGATGCTTCATAAATGGGAAGGGATTGTCCTAAAGGTGCGTGCCTATGGAGAATCAAATAAAATTGTAACATTACTAACAAGAGAAGCTGGAAAGGTTGCGACGATGGCTCGTGGAGCGAAGAAGCCTTCCAGTAGACTAGCATCTGTGACACAGCCATTTACGTATGGCATGTTTATGGTGCAGCATCATACTGGTATGGGAACATTGCAACAAGGTGAGCATCTCAATTCAATGCGCCATATTCGTGAGGATATTATGGCAACAGCATATGCTAGTTATATAATGGAACTTGTCGAGCGAGTAGTAGAAGAGGGGAAGCCTGAGCCATATGCATTTGATGTGCTTCTACAAGCGTTACAAGCCATTGAGGAAGGTTATGACCCGGAGGCCATTACATTGTTCGTAGAATGGAAAATGCTACCCTATACAGGTGTGCAGCCTATTTTACATACTTGTGCTGCTTGTGGTGCCGTAGACGGTGAATTTGCATTTTCTTTTGCACAAGGTGGTTTTTTGTGTCATCGCTGTTATCACCATGATCCTTATATCATTCGATTAACACCGACCCAGCTTAAGCTTATTCGGATGTTCTATACTGTACCAATTGACCAGATTGGGAAACTAGACCTGAAAAAGGAAACAAAATATTTTATTAAAAAAATAATTACAACTATTTACGAGGAACAAACAGGAATTCGTTTTAAGACTAAAAAATTTATTGAACAGCTAGAGCGAACGCCTGAATTTCAGATAAGAACAAATACAGAACAAGAAAAAACGCCAGAAGACCATTAACATTGATCTTCTGGCATTTTTATGTTTTTAACAAATGTCATCCGCAACTTTTGGTGAATTACAGGGAAAAGGTGATTTTCTAATGTTCCTTATTCGCATGCTTGGTAGTTATTTTATCAAAATGCTATTTATTTTGGAGTTGCATTGATTTTTGTAAATGGCATTAGGACAAATTGATTAATCCTTTATCAATTGTAGAAATATTATTTATGAGAGAAATTTAACTATAACTTATAAATAAAAACTTATACTTATTGATATATAGGTATTTATATACTTTTTATTTCAAATTAACGAGTAATACAATACAATTCGTTAGGTATAAAATATTAATTTCGGTAGAGTTTTTAATATAAACATAGTAGAAACTATTCATTCTAATGCCATATACTAGTTGAAAAGGCATTTTAATCTATGATATTGTAATTGATATAGATGATGATATTTAACTTCTTACAATAAATAATCTCTGTAGCGAAAGTTACGCATGTGAAAGAAGTTAAAGCCTCCCGCAGATGTCATGGAATCGGTAAGGAGTTAGCGTTGGATGTTAGCCTAAAACCATCTCATCCATGTGATAACAGCTAATGGACCTGCATCGGTAAAAAAGCCATGCTGTGGCATTAGCGAAATGCCCGACATCGTGTTGGCCTTCATATTGCTGCTGCTGTCGACTCGCTTTCGCACAAAAAATATTTGCAGGCCTAAATAACAAGCCAATTTCGGACCAATTATGCCGAGGCATAATTGACGAATAACGAACAACGCAGTCTTACGGGAGAAGGAGGGAGTCACATAATGCTTAAGCATCGCGTATGTGGCAGAAATTATGCTAAGAAAAGTGACGTTAAGTATTGATGAAGTCGAAGCCAATGATATTTTAGCTGAAGATATTTTTTCTGATTATCGTTTATTAGCTAAAAAAGATCTTGTTTTAACGGAACGAATTATTGCTTTACTTAAACTTAGAAAAGTTGACGAGTTATCGGTTTATTTACCGACTGATTCAGTCCGAATTGTTCATGATTTGAGTGTTCAGCGTTCAAAGGATTACGAGGATGTTTTTGCACCGCTAATGGATAAAAATGATGATACAGATGAGTATAAAGAAACAGTAAGTCAGCTTTTTATGACTACATTAGAGAATGTTGTGCATGAATTACGCTATGGCCAAATTTTAAAAAGCATCCAAGACACTGCTTATGTACGAGGTGTTTTTGAAAAAATTTTAGAAAAGAAACATCGCTATGAATTACTCATGCGATTAAAAGAATGGGATGAATATTCTTTTGTTCATTCATTTGATGTTTTCGTTTTAGGTACAATCTTCGCCCGTAATTTAGGTTTAATGGATATTGAAACGCTAGCAAGAGGCTATTTGTTCCATGATATTGGGAAGGTATGTATTCCGCAAGATATATTAAATTTAAAACGAAAATTATCGGAAGATGAGTTTGATATTGTCAAAACTCATACGACTAAAGGTTATGAGCTACTCATTGAAAATGGGGAAGACGATATTGCCTATTTAGCACGGGATCATCATGAACGCTTTGCTGGTAAAGGTTATCCGAATCAGCTTTGTGAGGATGATATGTGTGAGGGAGTTCAAATACTGCAGATTATTGATGTTTATTCAGCGATGACATCAAAGCGAGTATACCATTCGGGATATGCTGCAACAGATGCATTAGCTGTTTTATATCGTGATCGACATTTATATAACGAGAAATTTATGCATAAATTTGTAGAGTGTCTAGGAATTTTTCCTGTCAACTCAGTCGTTCAATTATCAGATAATCGAAGTGCACAAGTAGAACTTGTCTATGATTTATTCCCGACATTGCCTAAAGTTAAGCTATTAGATGAGCAAAAGTCAATGATTTTACCTTTGAATTATAGTGTGAAAATTTCGAAAATTATAGATTATCGTACAAACAGCTTTGAAGAAATTTTTAACTTATTTGTAGAACAATTAATTCGCTGTGATGAAAATAGCTTAAGAGTTTACTTTAAAAGATTAATAGATCATTTACATCCTAAAGAAATTGTTTTAAAAATATTTTTACCTGCTTTTCAAATTCTACGTTTATTAACAAGAGAAATCCAAACGGATATGACAAAGTATAGAAATTCTATTGATATTCTAAAAAAGTTATTAGAAGAGCAAATAAATATATTGTATATGGATTACCAGCATGAAAAAACAACTGTAGTAGTTGTGGAAACTGCACTTCGTGAAAATTTCTTTATAAAACTTGTGCAAAGTATTTTGTATATTGACAAAATTGTTCCGTTTTTTATTAATCCAGATGATGACCAACGTATTTCGCAATTGATGGAACATTGTAACGTAAATGTAGCTTACTTTATTGAAGATAAACTAACCATCGATAAGAGGGTTCGCCCAATGCGAGAAGGAACCTTCCTTTATTATACGCTTGGAGATATAGAGGAAATTCTAATAAGCTTAGTAGGTATGAGTATGAAAAGATTTTCATTTGAGGAGAAGATGCAAGAGCGCTTGTTTTCATCAATTAAGACCTGACAAAAGATTGAAATGTGTATCCAAAAACTAAGGTTGATTTTCGCTCCGAGTGGGCACTTTCTGCGGGCTTAGCCTCTACTTTCCGGAAGGGCTTTCATTGCAAGTCATCTTGCTGGTCGAGGTAAATCGCCGGTTCCTCATCATTAGTACGAGTAGTCATTTTTCCACAGAAAAAGGGAGTCGCTTAAAATGCGACTCCCTCTTTATATCTTGTGAACTTAGAATTGAAGATGTTTTTCAATGTATGCTTTAACTTCTGTAATTGGCATACGAACTTGAGACATTGAGTCGCGGTGACGTACTGTAACTTGACCATCCTCTTTTGAGTCAAAGTCGTAAGTGATACAGAATGGTGTACCAATTTCATCTTGACGACGGTAACGTTTACCAATTGATTGTGACTCGTCAAAGTCAACTGGGAATGATTTACGAAGCTCTGCCCAAACATCAGTAGCCTCATCCGAAAGCTTTTTAGAAAGTGGTAGGACCGCAGCTTTAAATGGCGCTAGAGCAGGGTGGAAGCGTAAAACTGTACGTTTATCGTCGCCTTCAAGCTCTTCCTCGTCATAAGCATCGCAAAGGAATGCTAATGTCACACGGTCTGCACCTAAAGATGGCTCGATGCAATATGGTACATAACGTTCGTTTGATACTGGATCGATGTAAGTGAAATCTTCACCAGAATGCTCCATATGCTGTTTTAAATCGTAATCTGTACGATCCGCTACGCCCCAAAGCTCGCCCCAGCCGAATGGGAATTTGAATTCGATATCAGTTGTAGCATTTGAGTAGTGAGATAATTCGTCTTCTTCATGATCGCGAAGGCGCATAGACTCTTCCTTCATGCCTAAATTTAATAACCAGTTTTTACAAAACTCTTTCCAGTATGCGTGCCATTCAAGATCTTCGCCTGGCTTACAGAAAAATTCAAGTTCCATTTGTTCGAATTCACGTGTACGGAAAGTGAAGTTACCTGGCGTAATTTCGTTACGGAAAGACTTACCGATTTGTGCAATACCGAATGGTGTACGTTTACGCATAGAACGTTGCACATTTTTAAAGTTCACGAAAATACCTTGTGCTGTTTCTGGGCGTAAATAAATTTCGTTAGTAGAAGATTCTGTTACACCTTGGAAAGTTTTAAACATTAAATTAAATTGACGAATATCTGTAAAATCAGCTTTACCGCAATCTGGGCAAACTACGTCATATTTAACCATTGTTTCTTTCATTTGATCAAATGTCATACCATCAACAATGATTTCATCGCCTTTAGCTAGCGCAGCATCCTCGATGATTTTGTCAGCACGATGACGCGCTTTACATGCCTTACAATCGATCATTGGATCATTAAAGTTACCAACGTGACCAGACGCAACCCAAGCTTTTGGATTCATTAAAATTGCAGCATCGATCCCAACGTTGTGCTCTGATTCTTGGACAAATTTTTGCCACCATGCTTTTTTTACATTGTTTTTTAATTCAACACCTAGTGGACCGTAATCCCAAGTGTTTGCTAAGCCTCCGTAGATTTCAGAACCTGGGAAGACAAAGCCGCGATGCTTCGCTAATGATACAATTGTTTCCATTGATTTGTTAGCCATAAAAATAGCCTCCTTTATAGTTTTCAAAGAGTGAACTTTGATTTTGTTTTAGCGTATTTATACAATTGATAAATTCGCTAAATATTTTTAATTTAGGTAAGACTAAATTAAAAATAGCACCCGTCTCCGGGCACGATAAATGCCCAGGGACGAGTGCTAAAACCCGCGGTTCCACCCTGATTGTTTTAAACGAATTGTTTAAAACCTCTTTTCGAAAAGTTAGCTCAAGGAGTGCCTTTTCTCTGTTGCTGTGTAGACTTTCACCATCTTCTACTCGCTTTAAAATGGAACAGATACTTTTTTCCCGTCATCGCCTATATAACGCAAATCACTCGAAAATACATCGAGAACAAGCGTATGTGTCAATATTGTAGCATGTAGTTCTTTTCTTCGCAATAATTATTAAAATAGTATATAATAATTGAGCATAAGTATAACACTATTAGATTTGAGGCGGTGAGTCCAATCGAACTCAATAAACGTCAGGAAGACATTTTACAAATTGTGAAAGAAAACGGCCCTATCACAGGCGAACATATTGCAGAACGTCTCAATCTGACAAGAGCAACTTTAAGACCAGATTTAGCAATACTCACAATGGCAGGCTTTTTAGATGCTAGACCTCGTGTTGGCTATTTCTATTCAGGTAAAAAAACATCCGTTACATTGACGGATAGTATTAACAATTTAAAGGTGAAAGATTTTCATTCAGGACCTGTTGTTGTACCAGAAACAATGACTGTTTATGATGCGATTTGCTTCATGTTTTCTGAGGATGTTGGTACACTATTTGTCGTAGATAAGAATGAATTTTTGACAGGGGTACTTTCTCGTAAAGATTTACTACGTACAAGTATTGGCACGCAGGATTTAAACAAAATTCCTGTACATATAATTATGACACGCATGCCAAATATATCGTACTGTGAAAGATCAGATTCTTTAGTCGTCGCAGCGAATAAACTAATTGATCGAGAAGTTGATTCGCTACCAGTAGTTGAGCCACAAGAAGGTGGATTGACGATTGTTGGACGTCTAACAAAAACGACGATTACACGAGCTTTCTTATCACTTGCACAAAATGACTAAATAGTTGAAGGAGAGCAGTATGAAAAGACTACGGGTTTTTGTTGTATCTGATTCTGTCGGTGAAACTGGTGACCAAGTAGCGAAAGCGGTTATTAGTCAGTTTCGACCTGGTTTGGAAAACACGATAATTCGTCGTTTTCCTCATATACAATCAGAGGAGCTCATTCGTAAAATTGTATGCCTCGCAGCGAAACAGAAGGCATTTATTGTATATACACTAGTTCGACAGGAGATGCGATCGTTATTATGTGAACTGTGTGAGCAAGAAAATGTATATGCCGTCGATATTTTAGGGCCTGCTTTAAAAACAATGGCAACCTTTGTGGAAGAATACCCATTAGAGGCTCCAGGAATTGTTCACCAGCTAGATGATGATTATTTTAAAAAAATAGAGGCTATTGAATTTGCAGTAAAATATGATGATGGTAGAGATCCACGTGGTCTTTTACAGGCTGATATTGTGCTAGTTGGTGTTTCCCGTACCTCTAAAACACCGCTATCACAATATTTAGCACATAAACGATATAAGGTAGCGAACGTGCCCTTAGTACCAGAAGTGGAGCCACCTGAAGAACTTTTAAAAATTGATCCGAAAAAATGTTTTGGTTTAATTATTTCTCCTGATAAATTAAACTCAATTCGAAAAGAGAGATTGATGTCTCTAGGATTGAATGATGATGCTATCTATGCGCAGCATAATCGAATATTAGATGAAATCCAGCATTTTGAAAAAATTGTCTCTAAAATTGGTTGTAAAGTTATTGATGTGACAAACAAAGCTGTTGAAGAAACAGCAAACGTCATTATTGAGCATATTTTAAACTGTAAATAAGAAACGAATGATGATAAACCACCTCGGTTATAAGAGGCGGTTTTTTTGAGTCGGGTTTGAAAATAGTATAGATAAAAACTAATTTATGTTTTATAATAATAAAATTGTGGTAAAAATATTTATTAAGAGAAAAATCCTGTTTTTTTGTCGAGAAATAAAGGATTTTTAAATCGGATAGCGAATTGTGTTTTAGAACGTAATTTAAAGATGGTGATGGATTTGGCAGGGAAGATTCCTGAAGAAGTGATTGAACAGGTTCGCACACAATCGGATATTATTGATGTCATAAGCGAATACATGCAGCTTACTAAGCGTGGGCGCAATTGGTTTGGACTATGTCCTTTTCATGGAGAACAAACGCCATCTTTTTCTGTGTCATCAGACAAACAAATTTTTCATTGCTTCGGTTGTGGTGCGGGTGGTAATGCTGTTACTTTTGTCATGGATATAGAAGGTATTTCTTTTCCTGACGCTGTTGTGAAACTTGGTGAACGTATTGGCATACATTTAGATGTTGGGCCAAGTTTACCAGAAGTAACGAAAAAGGTATCTAAAGCAGAAGAAAGGATGAAAGAAGCACACGCTTTTGCAGCAGATTTTTTTCATCATTTACTGTTAAATACGGAAGATGGTGAAGAACCTTTAAATTATTTGCTAGAAAGAGGATTTACAAGGGAACTTATAGAATCTAATAGCATTGGATGGTCTCTTCCAAGCTTTGATGCATTAACGATATTGCTTGAAAGAAAAGGTTATAACTTACAAGAAATCGCGGAAAGTGGTTTAGTGATTAAGCGTGAAGGGGAAGAACGCTATTTTGATCGTTTTAGAGGGCGTATTATGTTTCCCATCCGTGATGAGAACGGTAAGATTATAGCATTCTCAGGACGAATTCTTACATCGACTGGTGAAGAGGCAAAATATTTAAATAGTCCAGAATCACCGATTTTTCAAAAGAGTGAAGTGCTATATAACCTAGATAAAGCACGAACCTCCATTAGAAAAAATCGTCAAGTAGTATTGATGGAAGGGTTTATGGATGTTTTAGCAGCAACTTCTGTTGGTGTAACGAATGCTGTAGCAACAATGGGCACTTCGCTTACGAATCAGCATATCACAAAGCTAAAGCGCTTAGTAGAGCAGGTTACGGTTTGCTATGACGGTGATAATGCAGGTTTTGATGCGGCAAAAAGAGCGGCACAGTTACTTCAAGTAGAACGTATGAAAGTCAATATTGCAGTGTTACCAGATAAGCTAGATCCCGATGAATACATTCGTAGTTTAGGTGGACAAGCATTTAAAGAACAAATTTTGGAAAACCCTCATGCGTATATTGCTTTTATGATGATGCATGCTAGACGAAATAAGAACTTTCAGTTTGAAAATGATACGCTTCAATATATTCAAGAAGTTCTTGAACAACTGGTAGGTAGATCGTCACCAGTTGAACGAGATTTGTATATAAGACAGCTATCGAATGAGACAAATATCTCGGAAGAAGCGATTTATGCTCAATTCCGAAAGCTAGAGGCAAATCAGGTGCGTTCTACAAAAGTAGAAATGCCAGTTCAGGCGCCTTCGATGCCGGTCGCTCAGCAACATAAGCCTATGGACGCAGCAGAACGTGCAGAACGTTTATTACTGGCTCATATGCTTCATAATATAGATGTAGTGGACAGGGTATTACGTAGTGAGCAAAAAGAACCGTTTGTACGAGATGCCTATTTGGCTGTTTTTGTTCGCTTAGTAGGATTTTATGAGGAATATGGTCATCCTGATTATCAGCGTTTTGTTGAAATATTAGATGACTCTGAATTACGCAAGATAGTAATGGAAGCGGCTTTAACGGAACGGGATCCCGACCAAGCAGAGGCAGAGGTCACAGACTCAATACGTCAGCTGCAAAAATATAGAATTGAGCAAGAAATTCAACAAAAGATGCATGAGTCAAAGGAAGCGGAGAAGATGCACGAGTATGCGCGTGCACTTGAAATCGCCCAACAGATTATTCATTTAAGAAAATCGTTATCGGCGATTTAACCCGATTCGGTTGTTTAGAAGGAGGAAGGTTTATGGCGGACAAGTCAGAACGTTCAAAAGAGGTAGAAGTAGAAATTACATTAGATGAAGCAAAAAAGCTACTACAAGAAAAAGCAAAAACAGAAGGTGAAATTTCAATGAAAGAAATTTCAGAGAAACTTGCGCCTTATGAATTGGAGAACGAAGAGATTTTCCACTTTGCTGAGGATCTTGAAAAGGCAAAAGACATTCAAATCATTGGAAAAGAAGAGTTTGAAGAAGAAAGCTTAATGAAAGAAGAAGCGAACGAAGAGACTTTCGATTTAAATGATTTGAGTGTACCACCGGGTGTTAAAATAAATGACCCTGTACGTATGTATTTAAAAGAAATTGGTCGAGTTGATTTACTTTCTGCCGAGCAAGAAATCGCTCTAGCTGAGCGTATTGAGCAAGGTGATGAAGAAGCACGTAAACGTCTAGCGGAAGCAAACTTACGTCTTGTAGTATCGATTGCAAAGCGATATGTTGGCCGTGGAATGCTATTCCTTGATTTAATTCAAGAGGGGAATATGGGGCTTATCAAGGCTGTTGAGAAGTTTGACTACCGTAAAGGCTTTAAATTCTCTACTTATGCAACATGGTGGATCCGTCAAGCAATTACACGTGCTATTGCGGACCAAGCACGTACAATTCGTATTCCCGTGCATATGGTCGAAACAATAAATAAATTAATTCGAGTACAACGCCAATTACTACAAGACTTAGGTCGCGAACCATCTCCAGAAGAAATTGGGGAAGAAATGGATTTAACACCTGAAAAAGTACGTGAAATTTTAAAAATTGCGCAAGAACCAGTATCTCTTGAAACACCAATTGGAGAAGAAGATGATTCACATTTAGGAGACTTTATTGAGGATTCTGAAGCTCAATCTCCATCTGACCATGCAGCTTATGAATTGTTAAAAGAGCAATTAGAGGATGTGTTAGATACATTAACTGACCGTGAAGAAAATGTACTTCGCTTACGTTTCGGTCTAGATGATGGTCGCACACGTACGTTAGAAGAGGTAGGAAAAGTATTTGGTGTAACACGTGAACGTATTCGCCAAATTGAGGCTAAGGCACTTAGAAAGCTACGCCACCCTTCTCGTAGCAAACGTTTAAAAGATTTCTTAGAATAAAGTTATACAGGCTAGGGCTATCTAATTAGTGATGATTAATTGGATAGCCCTTTTTGTGCTACTATTGAATCAGGAGAATACTCGTATATCCAAAGTCTATCAAAAGAAAATATTGTTTCGAAAATGTTTAAATCATGTACTAGAATGTGACAAACTAAATATTTTTGCTACTTTATATAGATGTGTTCTGCAATGTTTTGAGATAAAATTGGAATAACAACCATATAAAGAAATGTTTGGAGCAAAAATTATGACAAATCCTCGAAAAAAAATAATCTTGAATGAGATTTTGTTTTGGAAGCAAAATAAGCTATTACCAGAACATTACTGTGACTTTTTAGCCGCTCTTTATGCAGAGGGGGAAAATTTAGAGGAGTTAGAACCAGTACATCATAAACAAGCTATTTTGCCTTCTGAAAAGAGAAAGCTGCTACTTGTAATTGCAGGTATATGTATTGCGATGATTACTCTGCTAACTTTTTATTTTACAATACCATCTTTCATGATCATATTAACGGTTGTTGTTGGAATAGCTGCTGTAGCGTTATTTCTGACGGCATTTCGAATGGCACGAAAAAATGATTTATTAGCGCCTGTTTTCCATTTGTTAGCTGCTGTTTTATTGTTCAGTATGTCTATTCGAATTTACACTACATATTTTAACGGAAATAATATCGCATTGTTTTGCTTGATTGCAGCGAACTGTGGGGTTTGGCTTTGGTCCGGTTTAAAAATGAGGCTACTTTATTTCACGGTCTCAGGTGTCCTAGGGTTACTAGCACTGATCAGCTATTATATTATAAATTTATTATAACAACTCATTTTGTAAATTAGTTCGCCGGCAAATGACAAGGATCTGTATGCTTTTATAAAGCTTACAGATTCTTTTTTTGCATCATGATTCTACATATAAGCTTAATTAGTAGCTGTATATTAAAGTGCAGCATATTCATTAGCTAATGAATTATTTCGATAGCAATTTTAAGAAGTTATTTTAATTTTCTTGGTATATGAATGCGCAAATAGAGGAAAGATAACAACGTGTAAGGAATCTTAGTTAAACTTCTTCAGGCCGATTCTGGATGCGATTTTGGAAAGGTATAATTATTTGCTAAAAAGATAATAGTTAGTCCAAATATTGGCGATTTCAAGACATATTTTATCCAATAGATACAGAAATGTCGAATTTGTTACAAACAAAGGAAAACTTAGCGAATGGTCTTTTCGTTTCACGGTTAATGAAGTACAATATTAGATGTTGACTGATTCTATATTATAATAGAAGTAGATTTACAATGAGGAGGGGAAACATATGAAAAACAATCCAGTCGTTCCTTACATCTTAATCCTTGCATTTGGTATTGGTCTTATTTTCTTCATGTCTTTAACAGGTGCAGATAACAAAAAAGAAATTGCTGCTGAAAAAGAGGGCGGTGGCGAAAAGACAGAAGCTACTGATGACGGCTCAGCTTTAGTACAATCTTGTATTGGCTGTCACGCTGCTGACTTAACTGGTTCTGTAGGGCCAAACTTACATGGATTAGATGAGGCTCATATCGTAGACGTTTTAACTAACGGTATCGAAGGCACACCAATGACACCTGGAATGAAAACTGAAGCGGAAGCAAAAGAAATCGCTAAGTACATTTCAACTCTAAAATAGTTTAACTTCATTCAGCGGATGTCCAAACAAGCATCCGCTGAAATATAGGAACTCAGTCTAAGAACGCCACGTCCTGTGGCAACGACTGAGTGACCAACATCGTGTTGGCCTAAAGCCTCTGGCAGATGTCACGGAATCGGAATGGAGTGCTTTGTTCAAGCACAAAGCCAATTCCGGACGCAATTCTGCCGAGGCATAATTGATAAAAGTAGCTGCACTGAAAGCGTTTAATCGTAATTGGTGCAGCTACAATTTATTTATCTTCAATAAAATGGAGTTGCTCAAAATTTTTGAGACAACTCCATTTGTTTTTTTTCTCGACATCATACATACTAAGAATGGAAACTATTGAAGACAGGCGGTAAAAAAATGAATGCACAAAAATTATCAAAACGATTAGAAACAGTAGCAAGCTTTGTTCCCTCAGGCGCAGTTGTAGCTGATATTGGGAGCGACCATGCATATTTACCATGCTACTTAATTCATAAAGGTATTGCTTCTTATGCAGTAGCAGGAGAAGTTGTGAAAGGGCCATTTGAATCAGCAGTAGGACAAGTGCAAAAAGAAGGCTTAACAGAAAAAATTACAGTACGACTTGCGAATGGTTTAGCAGCAGTGGAAGAAACGGACCATGTTGATACTGTTACTATTGCTGGAATGGGCGGTCCTTTGATTGTCTCCATTTTAGAGAAGCATCCTGAAAAATTAAATGGGGTAACAAGGCTTATTTTGCAGCCAAATATTCATGCTAAAGTGATTCGCGAATGGGCATTAGCACATAATTGGGCAATCCAGGACGAAGAGATTTTAGAGGAAGACGAAAAAATTTATGAAATTCTTGTATTGCAAAGAAGCACAATGACGTTAACGGAACCGGAAATTATATTTGGTCCGAGATTAATGCAACGAAAATCACCAGCATTTATTAAAAAATGGGCGCGTGAAAAAGAAAATTGGCAGCGTGTATTACAGTCTATTGAAGGGGCAGATCAAACACCTGAAATTGAAGAAAAACGTGCAGAGTTAGTTGCTTTACTCAATTTAGTGGAAGGGGTTCTGTGAGATGAAAACAGTAAACGGTCAGGAAATTATTCAATTGTTTGAATCATGGTCGCCTAAAAAGCTAGCCTGTATGGAAAATGACCCTATTGGTCTTGCAATTGGCACTTTAAACAAACCTGTAAGTAAAGTATTAGTCACGTTAGATGTTAATGAAGAAGTAGCCGATGAGGCTATTGCTCAAGGATGCGAACTAATCATTGCACATCATCCACCGATTTTTAGACGACTTTCGAATATTCGTACGGACAATCCAGCTGGGCGTTTATATGAAAAGCTAATTAAAAATGATATTGCTGTTTATGCAGCACATACGAATCTAGATGTGGCTGAAGGTGGTGTTAACGATTTACTAGCAGATGCTCTCCAGCTTGAAAACCGTTTTATTCTCGAAGAAACTTATGCGGAAAATATGTTGAAGTTGGCTGTTTTTATACCGACTGCAAATGCCACTGATTTACGTGAGGCATTAGCAAAGGCAGGAGCAGGTCGAATTGGAGATTATGAAGCGTGTAGTTATACTACAATGGGGGAAGGGCGCTTCCGTCCACTAGAAGGTGCAAATCCACATGTAGGTGCTATTGGTGAATTACATGTTGAAGAAGAAGTGAAAATAGAAGTAGTATTTCCGGAATCCGTAAAAAATCGTGTGTTAAAGGCAATGTTAAATGCACATCCATATGAAGAGCCTGCCTATGATCTCATTCGTCTAGACCAGCAAACAAATGTAATGGGCTTAGGGCGAGTTGGTTATTTACCACAAGAAATGACTCTTCACGAATTCACACAATTTGTCAAGGAGCAGCTAGACGTACCTGCTGTACGAGTTGTTGGCGATTTACAGTCGAAAGTGAAAAAAGTTGCGCTTGTCGGAGGCGACGGCAATAAATATATCTATTCTGCGAAACGCGCTGGGGCAGATGTATTTTTAACAGGAGATATGTATTTCCATACTGCCCAGGACGCTCAAGCAATTGGTCTGCAAATCGTAGATCCAGGTCATCATGTGGAGAAGGTGATGATTGCCGGAGTAGCTAAAAAGATGGCAAGAATGTGTGAGGATAAAAAATATTCTGTTGAATTTGTACAATCTACTATTCAAACAGAACCGTTTTTATTCGTGTAAGAGAGGGGAATTTCTGTGGGGAATGAAAGACCTGCTGGCAATAAAGGCGGCAAGTTATGGATCATGATCGGTTTGCTAATTGCTGTGTTTGGGCTAGGCATGACATTTATGACAAATACGATGAATGTCAAAAAAATTGATGCAATGACCGAGCAATGTGAAAAAGATGGCGGCGAAGCCATCGTCTCAAAAGAAAAGAAGTTTCTATCAACAAACTATTCATTTAAATGTAACCAGTAATAATAAAAAGGCTGAATTATAGTTGTAATATAATTCAGTCTTTTTATGCATGGATTAATTTTGGAGTGTTATGATAGGTGAGTATAAATTGTAATGAGAGGAGAGTTTTGGATTGTTTATTCGATTAACAAAAGAACAACAAGAAACAATAATAGCCGATATTCAACGATTTTTTTACAATAATCGAGATGAGGATATTTCTGAATTTGAAGCAGAAAGAGTATTTGATTTTATTAAGGAAAATATTGCTCCGCATATTTATAATGCAGCTATATCGGATACCAAATATGTTGTAGAAAGACAATATGCATCAATTGAGGATGAACTTGCAGCATTAGAAAGACCTATTAAATTAAAATAATTTAGTTCGGATGAAATAATTGGCAATTTTTAAAAATATATGATATTTTTATCTTGGATTAAAGATAATTTAATTCAAAGTAAAAACGGTTTAATTAACTATATGTGTATTGAATAAAGAAATGGATTCCTGTGCAACATGGCTAAGAGAACCGTTTTAATGTAAGTGAATGATTCGGTCACAATTTGAGGGATGGATGAAGGAGGAGTCATATGTTGAAAATTGGGGTTATTTTAGGGAGTACTCGTGAAGGGCGTTTAAGCCCGCAAGTTGGCGAATGGGTAAAGGCAGTAGCAGAAAAGCGTCGTGATGCAGAATATGAAATAATTGATATCGCTAACTTTAAATTACCACTGCTAGGTGAGCCAGGAGGAGATACTTCTGGAGTAGCTGAGTGGTCACAAAGTGTTGGTGCCTGTGATGGGTTTATTTTTATCGTTGGAGAATATAACCATTCCATTACCGGTGCACTAAAAAATGCATTAGACTACTTACGCGTGGAATGGAATAATAAGGCCGCAGGTATTGTTTCTTACGGTTCTGTCGGTGGTGCAAGAGCGGCTGAACATTTACGTGGAATTCTTGGTGAATTATTAGTAGCAGATGTTCGCGTGCATCCCGCTTTATCCTTATTTACTGACTTCGAAAACGGCACGGTCTTTAAACCGAAGGATGTGCAAGCAGATTCAGTAAATCAAATGTTAGATCAGCTTGTTCCTTGGGCAACAGCATTAAAAACGATTCGATAGGGATCTTTAGCAGTATGTACAGTAAAAAGTACATATTGCTTTTTTTTTAACTCTTGATTGTTGTTTTCGATTGGCAAATACATAAAAATCTACCTTTATAACGTTTCAATCTTTTGAAAAATCTCTTTGTATAGGATATCTAACTCTTTTTCATCTTTTAAATAAAAATACCAAGCATCTTCGCGATTTGCATCGATATCAGATATATAAATTGTCGTATGAGAACCATTATTTAATGATTCCCAATGAGCTGTTTCATAGGTAAGCCCTTCGTTTGTGAATGGCAAATTACGTTTTCTTGAATCAAAAAAAATAATAGGCATTTTAGAATCTTTATAAACTTTAACAAATCTATCTTCTGATGCTTCTTCAAACATCACTGGTGTTATCATAACAGCATCAAAATTTGTTGAAATAGTCAATGTATCTTCACTAAATTCATCTAATGAAATTGGTTTGAAATGAATTTTTTCGTTATGTAATTCAGGAATATCACCAACTACTGCAATTTTTAAAGGAGCTCCATCATATTTAACTTCATTATTTGAACACGCAACTAATAAAAACAAACTTACTATAAATAAAATTTTTTTCAAATTTATTAATTCCCCTTTTTTCGTAATTCCGTCCTTTTATTAACTAAAATTGCTTATGTTTCTTTCATTATATATCAACGTACTACAAATATTCCCCAAAAAATTATTGAGCTAATATTTTTCTTAAAGGTGTCGTTGAGGTAAAAGCTTCTGTACTAATCCTGTTTATTAAAAGTAGAATATTTCAGAAACAATCAATGATTTTTAGAATTATGGAACTTTTCAGAATGGTACCCGTCTCCATTAGTGTAATCAAATTGGATTTGAAGGAAAAAGGATTGGAGTGTAAAGTGTGACACAAAAACAAACTAAGAATGAATTTTGGTCATGGTTTAAAGTGATTGGAATAGCAATCATTTTTACAATGAGTGTACGTTATTTTATTCTATCTCCTGTTGTTGTAAAAGGTGCTTCAATGGAGCCGACTTTTGAAACTGGAGATAAAGTTATTGTTAATAAAGTGGGACCACGAATAACCAATTATGACCGCTTCGATGTTATTGTCTTTGAAACAAAAGAAGATAAGCATTATATTAAAAGAATTATCGGTTTACCAGGAGATCATGTAGCCTACAAAGATGACGTTTTATTTATAAACGGGGAAGCTTTTGATGAGCCTTATTTAACAGAATATAAAGAAGGGTTACTTGATAAAGGTGATTTTACATATGATTTCACCCTTGAGGAGCAATTAGAAGAAATGACTGTACCAGAGGGGCATTTTTTCGTTCTTGGGGATAATCGCCGACGAAGTATAGATAGTCGGAGTTCGGATATCGGATTCGTTTCGCAGGATACAATTTTAGGGACAACAGACTTTATATTGTGGCCATTTGAAAGGCTTGGTAGTACACATTAGTTAGTGCGTAGCCTAACTTAAATAAAGGAAGGAAAAGAATATGAAAATGGTTACCGTTGATCATTATGATGCGTTTAGCACGATCCCTAATATGGGGAATCCGGCAGGTGTCGTCGTTGAGGGAAATCAGTATAGTGAAATAGAAATGCAGGCTATTGCTAAACAAATAGGCTTTAACGAAACAGCTTTTGCGCTAAAATCGGATAAAGCCGATTTACGTATACGTTATTTCACACCAGGGCATGAGGTGAATTTATGTGGACACGCAACAATGGCAACGATGTATGCACTAAAAACAAAAGGATTACTAGAAGATAAATCAAAACTAACTATTGAGACGAAGGCAGGAATTCTCGCAATTGAGATAAAAGAACAAAAAGCAGGACGAATTTACATCACTATGCAACATGCAATACCTCAGTTTGAAGCCTTTAACGGTTCAAAATTTAAACTTGCTCAATCAATTGGACTAACAGAGGACGCGATACATCCCGAATTACCGATAGTTTATGGAAGCACAGGAATTTGGACATTGCTAATCCCTATTAAATCATACTTTGACAAAATGACGCCGCATTCTGCAGATTTTCCAGCTATCCTAGAAGAAATGCCAAAAGCATCTTTGCATCCTTTTTGCTTAGAGGCAATTGATAAGAATGCTGATATGCACGCAAGACACTTCTCATCACCTTATTCTGGAACAATTGAAGATATAGCTACAGGTACTGCCTCTGGTGTTATGGGAGCATATTTTGCAAATTATATCAATCGGGAAGCTCAATTGCCAAAAACAATTATTGTAGAACAAGGTCAGGAACTTGGAAAGGATGGGCGTGTGTATGTACATGTAAAAAACGACGAGGGGAAACTGAATATATCGATAACTGGAACTGCTGTACATGTGAAAGAACTACAAGTGCATATTTAAAAAGGGCTGCTTACAGTATTTTTATTGCTTAGGAAGTAGCCCTTTTGGATATGCTTCCACTTCATTAATGTTTTATTTCTTCAATGACTTTCTCTTTTAAATCTGCATCCATAGAGGAAAGTTTAACGTTATTAGTGAGACGTTCTTTTAATTCTCTATCTGTCATAATACCGCGCTCCTCTAGAATTTGAACAAGTAGATCTAGTGTCATTAAATTTTTGATGTCTGCTGCTTTAGTACCCATTTACAATACCCTCCAAAAGTATAGTATTTCTACCTCTTTAGTGTACTCCTCTTTTTGAGGGATGGCATAAAAAGGTCAAAACAAAGCGAATTTATTTCGCGTCCCGGAATATATTGAATGATTCTAGCAGTAGTGGAAGACATACACTGGCTTTTATGAGAAATCAACGACAATTAATTGTAAATGCAATGAAGCTACTTATATAATTTCTACCATCAAAAAAACTCCTTGCAATAGGAGTTTTATCGTCCATATCTATTTAAACCGAATTTTTATGTATATACATTGGTGCGAGGCTTGTTGACACCTAGGAATTTGCGACTGAAACCCCTAGGAAAGTGTCCAATTGGAATGGAACCAAATCACCGTTTTGGTGAGGAGCCTACTTATTACTCATTGAGAATAAAGCCTGATACAGAGTTGCTAGCAAAGCAACAAAGAGCGTATCGTCAGAGTTAAAAAGTTTAAAAGATATCCCAATACGCACAAGTTCAGTTTCTATAGTACTAGCACTTGCGATTTTTTCATCATTACAATACAAATAGGCGGTTGAAGTAAAATCCTTTTCAAAGCGAAAAGCGAGTCCATCCATTGTAAAGGCGTAGGAGGATTCAAGTAATTGAACCGTCTTACGTTGTATCGGTAAAATGGATCCATCTGGCATAATAAGCTGATGGCTAACACCCTTTGTTAATGGTGTAAATTGCACTTGAAAAAGCGGTGCCCCTAAAGTAGTACGAGTTTCATAGCGATGTGGCAATGTCTGCTGTGCAGCAACTAACATTACAGCGTTGATTACTTTTCCAACAGATGAACGTTCAATCTTTTGTAGCAGACAAACCGTCTCATTTTGTTCATTCACAATAGGGATATTTGTAAAGCTTTCGAAAGCTTTTGGATAGGTAAGGGTAAATGTAGTCATAAAAAAAGCCTCCAATCTACTTACTATACGGGGAAGCATAACCCCAGGTTTCACCTTCAACAAAAATTTTGATAGACAGTTAGAGAGAGGAATTACAAATGAATGATAAAATGCGTAAGTTTTTTAGATAAATAAAGTTTAACAATAAAAAAGGCTGACCGATCATGCGAAATTTTCACGTTCGGACAGCCTTTGTTTTTATTATTGAGTTGTGACTTCTCCTGCAAGGGCACGTTTTTCTTGTTCTGGATCGAATTCTTTTTCCATTTTTGACACGACAACAGTTGCTACACCATTACCAATTAAGTTTGTCACGGCGCGAGCCTCAGACATAAAGCGGTCGACCCCGATTAAAAGTGCAATCCCTTCCACTGGAATCATAGGGAATGCTGCTAATGTTGCTGCGAGCGTAATAAAGCCTGAGCCTGTTACACCAGCTGCCCCTTTAGAAGTTAGCATTAAAATAGCAAGCAATGTAATTTGATGCCAAACATCTAAATCAACTCCATAAGCTTGTGCGATAAAAATAGCCGCCATGGATAAGTAAATGGACGTGCCATCAAGGTTAAAGGAGTACCCTGTTGGAATGACAAGACCAACGACCTGTTTTGAGCAACCATAGTTCTCTAATTTGCGCATCATCGAAGGCAATGCAGATTCTGATGATGATGTCCCAATAACGATAAAAATTTCATCTTTAATATATTTAATAAACTTAAAAATACTAAATCCGAAGTATCGTGAAATAAGACCAATGATCACTACGATAAAGATAAACATTGTAATATACACGGATAACATTAAAAATCCTAAGTTTCCAAGTGATTTAAGACCAAAATTTCCGATTGTGTAGCTCATTGCACCAAATGCACCAATCGGCGAAACCTTCATGACCATATTAACAATTTTAAAGAATATATCTGCTACTCGTTCGAAAAATGTAATAACTGGTTTAGCTGGTTCACCAATAGCAGCAGCAGCTACGCCAAATAAAACAGCTGAGAATAGAACAGGTAATAACTCTCCATTTGCAAGTGCTCCTACAACATTATCAGGTATAATTTGCATAATGAATGCACCAATACCATGTTCTGTAGCGGCTGCCGCCTCTGTATATTGAGAAACGTCTGCACCGTTAGCAGCTGCTGTATTAAATCCTTTACCAGGTTGTACAAGATTGACAACGATTAAGCCGATCGCAAGTGCGAAAGTAGAGACAATTTCAAAATAAATTAATGCCTTCCCGCCAATTTTACCAACTTTTTTTACATCACCCATACTACCAATTCCAATAACAACTGTTAAGAAAATGATAGGAGCTATTAACATCTTAATTAGTTTAATAAAAATATCTGCTAATATTTTCAACTTCGCTCCGAATTCTGGGAACGTAGCACCTACAATAATACCTAGCACAATGGCAATCAGTACTTGTACAGTTAAGTTTTTAAAATTTATACGCATAAAGTTCTCCCCTTACACTACTTATGAATATTATGTGAACGCTTTCATGTGGTTATCATAGCTGAAATTTTCCGACAATAGTTTTTATGACCGTAATGTTTCTATTGTTCATTTTGTTCATTTTTAGCCGCAGGGTCGATAAAGCTAGTCATAGTAAGGGTTTTTGGCTGTTTTATAGTAGATTTGCAATTTTGGAATCTATTATAATACAAAAGAAAAAAATCCCCACGAAAGTGAGGATTTCATCATTAATGAACAAAATTATTAATTTCATATTAACGGGCAGTGAAGAAACCTCACTGTTTAACAGTCTCACTTTAAGGAGATACAATTTTTTCTATTTCCGATAAAACATCGTTATTTTGTACATTGTTTCTATAAAAATCATAGACAGGTGCTAGTTTTTCTTTAAAACGTTGTCGTTCCTCATTGCTCATCGTATAAATCTCAAAATTATCTTGCTGCTCAAGTTTTTGTAAATCTTCTTTGTTCATTTCTACAGCTTGTTCAAATTGCCAGTCTGTTGTTTCTTTCATAGCCTCCATAATCTGTTTTTGGATTTTTGGAGGTAAGGATTTCCAAAATTTATCATTAATTAAAACAGCGTATCCTAAAATGCCATGCTTAGTTAATGTCATATGCTTTTGCACCTTATAGAAACCTTTAGAATAAATGTTTGACGCTGTGTTTTCCTGAGCATCAATAGTATTCGATTCTAAATCAGTAAAAACCTCGCTAAAGGAAATTGGAGTTGGGGTAGCCCCAACAGCCTCGAATTGCTTTTCAAGCGTTTTACTTGGCATTGTACGGACTCGTAGGCCTTTTAAGTCTTCAAATGTATGAATAGGGTGATTGACAGTAGTTAAATGTTTAAAGCCATTATGCCAAAAACCTAGTCCTTTTATATGAAAAGGTTCAAGCTCATTTAACAATTCTTCACCAATCGAACCTGTAAGAACTTCGTGGACCTCATCATCCGTATTAAAAAGGTAAGGTAAATCAAGAACCTGCAAATTTGGTATATAGGATGTCATCTTTGAAAAAGTAGGGATAATCATTTCTACTTCTCCATTTTCTAAAGCCTGAAACTCATTTTCATCATTAAACAAAGAAGAGTTTGGATAGACGTGTACCTTCACCTCACCATTTGTTTTTTCCTGAACAAGTTCGGCGAATTTACTTGCCGCCTGTCCTTTTGGTGTATTCTCAGCTACCACATGACTTAAGTGAATCGTTATTTGTGTATCCAAGCCTTTTTGCTCATCGTCATAGGGAAGAGGCTTGGCGAATAGTAAGCCTTGTTGAACACCAATAGCTATCGTTAATAATAAAACGGTTACTATTGTTCCAATAATAAATTTTTTCATCAATTACACCCAATTTATTCGTATTTTCTGATGTTTTTGTTATTCTAACATATGGAGTAAGCTAAAATATAGTAAGAGGGAGGCGTACATCTTGAAATTTCAAAAATTATCGATGAAGAGAAAAATTATGTCTCTGACTTTTTTTATTTTGATGCTCTCCTTTAGTATAGGTGGTACATTTTTGCTAGGGTATGTCATGAATGAACAAAAGGATAAGCTTGGAAATCAGGCGCTGCTTGTCGCAAAAACAGTATCACAGCTTCCTGAGCTGAAAACGTACATTGCAAATAATAATTTTAACGAGGCTACGGAACACATTAACCCTGTAGTGGAAGAAATACGTGATATAAACGGAGCGCAGTATATTGTTGTCCTTGATATGCAAAGGCGCAAGTATTCACATCCAAAAACAGAAGAAATTGGTCGAGTTTCGCAATCAGGTGATCTAAATGCAGCGTTTTCTGAGCATTATTATACATCTATTGCACATGGTGAACATGGAGATATGATACGAGCATTCGTCCCGATTATGAGTAAAGAAGGAAAACAAATTGGTGTAGTAGTAGTAGGCTATAGTGTTTTAACAATTGCGGAGTTACTACAATCGATTCAAACAGAATTAATCATTACAATCTTATTGTCTCTTTTCTTTAGTGCATGGGGTGCTCATACGTTAGGCCTTCATATGAAAAAGCAAATGTTTGGGTTAGAGCCTCATGAAATTGCTAAAATGTATGTAGAACGAACAGAAACCTTTAACGCAATGCATGAAGGGATTATTGCTATAGATAATGAATTGACAATCACAATATTTAATGAAAAAGCATGTGAAATATTAGGTGTACATAAACAACCATCAACATTAATAGGGAAGAAAATTTTTGATATATTACCGGATACACGACTACCGGAAATTTTGGAGCTAGATCAACCTATTTTCAATCGTGAGCTCTATATTAATGATCACAGTATTATGAGTAATCGTATTCCTATACAAGTTAATGGAAAAACGGTTGGCGCTGTGGCCATGTTTAAGGATCGTACAGAAGTGAAAAAGCTTGCAGAGGAATTAACGGGTGTTAAGGCATTCGTACAAGCATTACGCGTACAAACACATGAGCATAAAAATAAATTGCACACAATTGCTGGTCTTTTGCAGCTTGGACATCAGGAACAAGCACTAACTTACTTAACGCAAGTAAAAGAAGAACACGATGAAATTACAAACTTTTTAAATGAACGGATTAAAAATGAAAATATTTCAGGGCTTCTCCTTAGTAAAATTTCCTATGCGAAAGAGCAGGGAATTCTACTGGAAATTGATAGAGAAAGCCGTTTGACAACATTTCCTAACAATTTAGACCATCATGATTTTGTTATTTTATTTGGTAACTTAATTGAAAATGCTTTTGATGCATTAAAGGATGTACAAATTGAAGAAAAAATGATCCATGTTTCTGTTGATGAGGATGAGGATGTGCTTGCAATCCTAGTAACAGATAATGGTAAAGGTATGACAAATGAAGTAAAATCACATATTTTTGATAACGGTTATTCAACAAAAGAGAAAAAAGGTCGAGGCATTGGACTTTATTTAATAAAAGAAATTGTACAAAAAGGAAAGGGAGAAATAGAAGTCATAAGTGAGCCGAATAAGGGAACAAGCTTTTTAATAACTTTTTACCATACTTAATAGGCGTATTACCAAAGGCTGAGAGTGACAATTGTTTTTTGATTAGAGTAAAGCCTGGGTAACTACTAATGGTTCATTTGACGTTCTAGGAAGTGGAAAGTTAAGGGATTTAAGTATTTATAATTGAAGTAGAAGTGAAAAATTTATGGGAACAGTGTGACTCTCTTTAGAAGCATACTTTAGTGAAAATTTACACATATAGAGATAGAACAGAGTGTATGGAGGGCTAACAGTGACACAAACAAAGGTTTTATTAATAGAGGACGATCCAATGGTGCGAGAAGTTAATCGCCAATTTATTGAGAAGATAGCTGGTTTTGAAGTAATTGGACAAGCCTCAAATGGAGTAGAGGGGATTGCTCAAATTCGAAAACTTAAACCAGAATTAGTATTTATGGATATTTTCATGCCAGAGCAGGATGGAGTGACAAGCTTACGAAAAATTCGTGAACTTGAATTACCAGTAGATGTAATTACGGTAACCGCTGCTAATGATATGGAAACTGTCAAACAGGTCCTGCATCTTGGCGTCTTTGATTATATTATGAAACCTTTTTCATTTGAACGAGTGCAAGGCACGCTTGAAAATTATTTGCGCTTCAAAAAGCAAATACAAACAGAGCGTGAGTTAACACAGGGGGAGCTCGATCAATTATTCCATTATCGTGATGGGCATAATGAGGTGCAGCAAACAAATGTCGTACGCTCGGAAAAAAGTTTACCTAAAGGTTTTAATCGTGCAACACTAGAGAAAGTTGTACACTATTTGCAATCTGTAGAAGGAGCATCGGCCGAAGAAGTTGCCAGTGGTGTAGGTATTGCACGCGTAACAGCAAGACGATACTTAGATTATTTAGAAAAGCAAAAGGAAATTACGATGGATGTACATTATGGTGGCATTGGTCGTCCGGTCAACTATTATTTTAGTAAATAATGAAAAACCCTGATTGTCGAAACAGACAATCAGGATTTTTCAGTTAGTACGGCATAATTTTATCAACAGGCTTTGGCGTTTTAATTTTAGGTAAAATTTTATCTAATGTAACTGTACGCTTAATGTCATGTGTTGATTCATCATTTTCATCGAATTGCTCAAGGAATGAAATAACCTCTTTTACTATTGGTGTTGGTGTTGACGCCCCTGCAGTGACAGCGACGGAATTAATGCCTTTTAACCATTCAATTTTTAGCTCAGAAACGTCTGAAATTCGATAAGATGGTGTACCTGCTATTTCAACAGATACTTGTGTTAAACGATTTGAGTTATTGGATTTTGGGTCACCAACAACAACAAGTAATTCTGCTTCCCCGGCTTGCTGAGCAACTGCCTCCTGACGTACCTGGGTTGCCAAACAAATCTCCTTATGCACCTCAATATGTGGGAATTTCTCTTTTAAACTATCCATTAAATGAGCGACATCCCATTGACTCATCGTCGTTTGATTCGTTACTAGTAATTTATCATTCGTTAAATTTAATGCATCAATATCAGTGGAGGATTGCACTAAATGCACGTGATCAGGTGCAACACCAATAGCTCCTTCTGGCTCAGGATGGCCTTTTTTACCGATATAAATAATATCATAGCCATTTGATGATTTTTCACGAATTAAATCGTGTGTAACTGTTACGTCAGGACATGTAGCATCAATGGATACTAAGCCTTTTCGCTTCGCAATTTCACGAATTTCAGGTGAAACACCGTGCGCTGTGAAAATAACAGTGCCAGTTTCAACTTGTTCAATAATATCTAAACGATTCTCGCCATCTAGTGTGATGATGCCATCTGCTTCAAAGGCATCCGTGACATGTTTATTATGCACAATCATACCTAAAATGTAGATAGGTCTTGGTAATGTTTTATCTAATGCGGCGTTTCGAGCGATGACCATCGCATCAACAACACCGTAGCAATAGCCACGTGGATTAATTTTTAATACTTGCATGGTTGTGACTCCTTTCAAGCTTACCTATCTACATTATAACGGACAGGAACGGCGAATACAAAGAAACCTTCATTTACATAGGTGGCTGGAAAATACGAGGCTTAGACGGAAGTGGATTAGCTGGCGTATATGATGTATTTTCTCGAGAAGCTGTTCGACTTTTGCTAGAACCTCCTCCTCCGCTAGCTGCTGCTTCAGCTGCTACTGCTCCAGCCCCTGCGGCAGCTCCTGCAGAAGGAAGACCTTGAAATCCTTTATACAATTTTAAAAGTGACGGAATATTTTTCACCATTGGCATTGCTTGCTGAATGTAAGGCGTATATGTTTTCGCTGAGTTAAATAAGCTATTCGCCTGTTGTAGAAATGAACCAATTTTTGACGGTTCCTGCATAGATGGCATTGGCATTTGTCCTCCAAATGATCCTATTCCACTAGACATTGGAAAGCCACCCGGCATTCGTGCTTGATTTGGGAAGCCTCCGGGCGGGAAAAAGGACTGTGGTGACATCTGTGGAGGCATTTGCATTGGCATTTGCATCGGCATTTGCATGGGCATTCTTGGCATCCCCATGCCACCAGGATACATTGGGAACTGATAAGGTGGTCTAAATACCATAACGATCTCCTTTCAATAGTGATTTATCATTGATGACATACCTGATTATAAATATGATATGCAGAAGGGTAAGTTAGCGTTCGACACACAAAAAAATAACTAGGGCGATTGTAAATCTGCGACCATCAAGAAATTAATGCTGTTGCAAGGCATTAAGTGAAGAAGGGGGATCAGAAGGAAGAAATGAATAAATTTAAGAGGTTCATCACTGTTTTAAGGCTCACAAAAAAGCGAGATAGTTCCAATGGAATTTTTACATTTGGAATTACCTCGCTATATTCTCTACAAATTCATTTATGTGAAATATCTCTCTGTTTAGAAGGAGGGACATAAGCATTAGAGGGCTGTTATAAAAATAGAAACCACGTTTTTTAGTAATAGCCTTTATTTACATCTATTTGCTTCTTTATAGTATCGCGCATCCTAGCTAACTGTTCAAAGTATTTCTTGTCTTTCAAATAGCATTAACAACTTCATGTCCCATTAAAAAATGAATGATACATCCTCTTCTTTGTATGTCAAGAATATGCAATAATGCTTCAATTTTTGCGATAGCTTCATCAATTAGGTCATCATAGGTTAATATAAAATGTTGTTGAGTACGGTCTAGGCTTGAATAGCAGCATAAATACCTTGATACCTTTACTGAAGTAAGTAATAATCATTTTCAAAAAAATCGTTTTTATCAAGTCTATCAATAATAAATACCCTGTTTAAAGCAATGGCGATTAGCAAAGTTAAGAAAGGTCAAATCCTATTCTTCTTCATGACAACGAAGCATTCTGTACCCAACGCGGACATGTGTCTGGATTAGCTTTGGGTTAGTTGGATTATCCTCTATTTTCTTTCTAAGAGTAGCCATGAAAACTCTTAAACTTGGAACATCCGATTGAAGTACGTTGTGCCAAATTTCCTTTAAAATAAAATTATGCGTTAATACTTTGCCGACATGCTTTGCTAAAACAACCAAGAGCTTATACTCAATAGGCGTCAAATGTACTTCTTTCCCATTTACAAACACAGTATTTGCCGCGTAGTTTATTTGTAAATTCCCATTTACAAAAACAGAGGGTTCGTTTTCTAGCTGATGCTCGAACGACATTCTTCTCAAAGCTACTCGAATTCGGGCTAAAAGCTCTTCAACACTGAAGGGCTTTGTAACATAATCGTCTGCTCCAGCATCTAAAGCATTGATTTTATCGTGCTCTTCGCCACGTGCACTAACTACAATAATAGGTGTTTGAGTCCAGCTTCTAATCTTTGTTATAAGCTCTACACCGTCTATGTCTGGTAGTCCTAAATCCAATATTAATACATCTGGATTCATGGCAAGAGCCTTTTGTAGAGCGCTATTACCATCTCGTGCAATGTCGAATTCATACTGCTGAGTAGCTAATGTCATTTTAATTAAATTTCCAATAGCTACATCGTCTTCTACTACTAGAATTCGTTTATTCATCGAATTTCATTACTCCTTTTTCAGCTCATCCCCATAACGCGGATGGGAGTTATTTCTGTTGCGATTGTGCGCTTACAAAGGGGGTTAATCAGAATCCCGCCTATGACGCTGATCCAAAAAAAGTCTCCCAATTTAATAAATGTTATCCTTAACTTTTGGTAAAGAGCTTTTTCTCAGTGAAAAATTAAAAATTGTTCCGTTTGGTTTATTATCTGAAGCTGTTATTTCACTTCCATGTAATTTTAAAATTGTTTGACATAGAGCCAAGCCTAAACCCAGACCTCTTCGACTATCACTACGTTGTATTTTTCCAGTAGTAAATGGCTCAAAAAGGCTGCTTTTTATAGCATCATCAATGCCAGGTCCATCATCAGAAATGCTAAAGTCTACGAAATGTTCAGATTCTTTTACCCGTATAGTAATAACACTACCTGATGGTGTATAGGTCAATGCATTATCAATAATATTAATGAGAACTTGAATAATAAGTCGCGCATCCATTAAAGCAAATACAAATTCAGGTTCAATATGATAGGTTATTTCATGGGTACTATTTAGACGAACAACATGTGTTAGTGCCTCTTGAATAATTTCTTCTACAAGTTCCATTTGTAACTCTAAAGCAAATTGTCCATCTTCTAACTTAGACACAGCAAGTAAGTTTTCAACCATTTGTACAAGCCATTTCGAATTTTTATAAATATCCTCGTATATTTTGCTTTTTTCATCCTCTCGAATTTGGGATGCATTTGATAGTAATATATCTGCATTACCAGAAATCGCAGTTAGCGGTGTTCTTAAATCATGAGAAACTGCACGCAAAAGGTTTGCTCGTATTTGTTCCATTTCAGCTTCTCTAGCTACTTCTTCATTGAGTTTTTGTAAATACCATTTATCAAGGGCGAATGAAAAATCATTGATAATGGCATGCAAAATATTTCGCTCAAATGCAGGTAATGGTGATTGTTTTGACAGTGCAATACCAATAACGCCCTTAACACTCCTGTTTGAAATAACCGGTAAGTAGTAGGCATTCACTTCAGGAAATATATCAGTGGACACACCTGCTACATGCTTATTATTGATAACCCAGCTTACTACACCATGTTCATTCGGATTCTCAAAGAAAGAAGCTATTTTATTATTTTCAATACTAGATATGCTTTCAGTACGGAAAAAAATTGAGTTCACAATTAAATTATTTTCTATTTCAAAAAATTGAACGGGTCTTTCTACTAACTTAACGATTTGTGACATGCCTTCAGTAATGATTTCTTCTATAGATTTAGCATGTTGAAGCCTGCGATTCGTATCAAGGAGCACTTCCATTCGATAAGATTTACGAACAGCTACAATAGTTTGCTCCTTTATTTTTTTTGTTAAGCTACTTGTAATCACTCCTGAAAGGAACATGATAACAAAGGTCATCGGATAGTCACGATGATAGGCGTTAAATGAAAAACGTGGTTCTGTAAAAAAGTAATTAAAAAGCAGTACGGCTATGATGGAGCTAACAATGCTCATCATCCATCCTGATGACCAAATGGCAAGAATTAAAATACCTAAAATGTAGATAGTGATGATGTTCGAGTCGCTTACACCAATTTTGTAAAAATATAGCCCAACAACTGATACTATGCCAAATACTATAGCCATTTTTAATAAGTCAAACCATTCAAATGACAACTTATTTTTTACAGTAGGGAAATAGAATTGTTCGTTTTCCTGATCAGGCACTATGTGAATTGCTAAATTCGGTACAAATTCGTTGAGTCGATCACTAATTTTTGTACTTGGTCGCCACCATTTTTTTCTCATACTAGTTCTACCGATGACTAATTTGGTGACACCACTAATTTGTGCATAGTTGGCAAGGGCAGCAGCTACATCATCTTCCTGAACGATTACGACATGGCCGCCAAGCTGTTCAACAAGCTTCAGATGCTGCTGAAGTCGTTCTGAATTTGCGTTATTTTTATCATGCTCCTGTACGTTTTGTACGTAAAGAGCGGTGAATTTTCCATGTAATGCCTGTGCAAGTCGAGCGGCAGTTCGAATAACCTTGGCATTAGTAGGAGAGCTACTAATACCAACAAGTAAATGCTCTTCGATTTGTATAGGATTTTTCATAGATTCACTGCTGTTTACCTGTTTATAGTTAATCGTATCTGCAGCTCTTCGTAGTGCAATTTCTCGAAGTGATACTAGATTCTGTTTACGAAAAAAAGATTGCAATGCTTTTTCAGCTTGTTGTTTTACATAAATTTTGCCTTCTTGTAGGCGTTGAATTAACTCATCTGGTTCAATATCGACAATTTTTATTTGTGCAGCTTGATCAATTAAATAATCTGGAATACGCTCCCGCACTTTTATTCCGGTTATTTCCTCTACAATATCGTGTAGACTTTCAATATGTTGGATATTTACTGTTGTATATACATGAATGCCCTTTGCAAGTAATTCCTCTACATCTCCAAAACGTTTTTTGTGACGCATCGTTGGAACATTGGTATGTGCCAATTCATCAATAAGGACAATTTCCGGTTTACGCTTCAGTACTTCATCAATATCTAATTCCTGGAAAGGTTTACCTTTATAAATTATTTTTTTCGTAGGGATTTGCTCTAGTCCCTCAAGTAAAGCTAAAGTATCTGGACGAGGATGTGGTTCTACATAGCCAACTACCACATCTTTACCAAGTTTTTGTGCTTGATGTGCTGCATCTAGCATTGCATAAGTTTTACCTACTCCAGCAGCATAACCAAGAAAGATTTTTAATTTCCCTACAAATTGTTCTTCCTGTTGAAGCCTCGCTAAAAACGTCTCTGGAGTTGGACGTGTATTTTCCATCCTCTTTCACCTCAATTGTATTATAGCGCTATCTTCCATTAAGAAAGTATTAAGATTTTCTCTCTTTATAGTTTCTTAATAGAAAAAACGATTTCCTAACACTACATTAATTTGAAAGTCAGTATGATGAGAGCATCCAAAAGAGAGAAGGGGTGTTTCGAATTGATGGACTTTTATATGATTGGCGTACTCATCTTAAGCTTTGTATGTCTTTATGCGTTAACCGCATGGTGCTTTAAGCTAGTAGAAGAGAAGTAAGGGGGAATAAAAATGTGGATTATTATCTTCATTCAGTAGAAGACACTCACCTCTGAAGGTGGTGAGATGAATGTAGATGTGGTTCATTTTCAGTGGATGTCCAAACACCTTCTGAAATAGAGGAACTCAGTCTAAGAACGCCACGTCCTGTGGCGACGATTGAGTGACCAACATCGTGTTGGCCCCCGGCGGATGTCACGGATTTTGAAAGGAATGAATTGTGCTAGCACAATTCAAAATCCGGACACAATTACGCCAAGGCGAAATTGATAGGGATTGTACTTGTGTTCCTTTTCGGTTATTTAGGGCATGCATTACTTTATCCTGAAAACTATTAATAGGCTTGTAGGAGGTATTGCGATATGTGGCAAATCGCCATCGTATTAATTATTTATTTACCGATCGTCATTTTAACTGGGCACTATTTATTTCGGGTGACGATGCAACAAAAAACATGGCTTGATCCAATAATGGATAGATTTGATGGCGTTATTTATAAATTAAGTGGCATTAAGCAAGTAGATATGACTGGAAAACAGTATGTACTTTCGTTAATTTTGTCGAACGCTTTTATGGTGTTTATTGGATATGTTCTATTACGCATTCAAGCTATGCTGTTTTTAAACCCAAATGATATTGACAATATGGAAGCAACACTTTCGTTTAATACTATTATATCCTTTATGACGAATACGAATCTTCAACATTATAGTGGCGAATCAGGACTTAGTTATTTATCTCAAATGTTAATCATTATCTTTATGATGTTTACATCTGCAGCTACTGGGTATGCCGCTTGTATGGCGTTCTGCCGTCGCCTTGTTGCTAAAACTGATACTATAGGGAATTTCTTTGTAGATTTTGTTCGTGTTATTACACGTGTGTTAATGCCTTTATCTATTGTTGTTGCCATTATTTTAGTATCTCAAGGTTCTCCGCAAACCTTAAGTGCGAATCAAACTGTTCAAACAATAGAAGGTAAAGTTCAAGATATTGCACTTGGGCCTGTAGCTTCTCTTGAATCCATTAAGCATATAGGCACTAATGGTGGTGGTTTTAATGGAGCGAATTCAACGACGCCTTTTGAAAACCCAACAGTCATTTCTAATATTGTGGAAATGCTATCTATGATGTTATTACCTGGTGCTTGTATAGTTGCATTTAGTTTAATGGTCGCACATAGAAAAGAGAAAACGATATTTGGCAAACAAGGGCTATCCATTTTTGCGGCGATGAGTGTGCTGTTCCTAGTCGGATTGGTGACTGTGTATGTGGCTGAGAGAGCGGGTAATCCAATCATTAGTGAGCTCGGAATTTCGCAGGAACTTGGAAGTATGGAAGGAAAAGAGATGCGCTTTGGGGTAGCGCAATCAGCGTTGTTTACAACAGTGACTACAGCTTTTACAACGGGATCTGTTAACAATATGCATGATACACTAACACCGCTTGGTGGTCTTATCCCGATGTTTAATATGATGCTTAATGTTGTGTTTGGAGGCAAAGGAGTCGGCCTGATGAACATGATGATGTATGTGCTACTGACAATTTTTATCGCCTGTTTAATGATTGGTCGAACACCTCAGTTTTTAGGCAAGAAAATTGAAGAAAAGGAAATGAAGTTAATTGCTCTTTGCATCTTGATCCATCCTGCTATTATCCTACTATTTTCAGCACTTGCAGTTACAACAACAGCAGGGGTAGCGGGCATAACGAATCCAGGTGCACATGGGTTATCGCAAGTTTTATATGAATTTGCATCGGCCTCTGCGAACAACGGCTCAGGTTTTGAAGGATTAGCAGACAACTCAACATTTTGGAATGTGACGACAGGGCTTGCAATGTTCTTTGGACGTTATTTGACGATTATTATTCAACTAGCTATAGCGTCTTTACTTGCTAAAAAAATGTTTCATAGTGATTCGGTGGGAACGTTGAAAACGGATAATACAACTTTTACATTTTTACTTGTTGCTATCGTTTTAATGATTGGTGCTCTAACGTTTTTACCAGCATTAGCTCTTGGGCCAATTACAGAGCACTTACAACTTTATCTTCATTCAGTTTAAGACTCTTACTTTTAATGTGGTGAGATGAATGCGGATTTCAAGGATTTTGAAAGGTATAAATTGTGCGTGCACAATTCAAAATCCGGACGCATTGTTTATCTGTACGAAAGTGAAGCGACAGCAACAAATGTATTCTGTGCGAAAGTGAAGCGACAGCAACAAATGTATTCTGTGCGAAAGCGAAGCGACAGCAACAAATGTTTTCTGTGCGAAAGCGAAGCGACAGCAACAATTACGCCAAGGCGAAATTGATTTTTAATAAGGAGAGACACTTATGGAAACAGCAAGAAAAAGTTTTATTACGGGCACTGTGTTTAAAAGCTCTATGATTGACGCTTTAAAGAAGTTTAGCCCAGCATATATGGTGAAAAATCCTGTTATGTTTGTAGTAGAAATAGGGTTTATGTTCGTACTGTTATTAACACTTTTTCCGAATATATTTAGTAACGAGGTAGGAGAACATGACCGATTGTATAATGCGATCGTCGCTGTCATTCTTTTTGTTACCATTCTATTTGCTAATTTTGCTGAGTCGATTGCAGAAGGACGGGGGAAGGCACAGGTTCAAACTTTAAAAAAGACGAAAACAGTGACACAGGCTCGTGTTTTGCTTAGTGATGGTTCAGAAATCCTTAAACAGGCACATGAGTTAAAAAAGGGCGATATCGTTTTAGTTCAGGCAGGAGAGGTTATTCCAAATGACGGGGAAGTCATAGATGGGATTGCAACAGTAGATGAATCGGCAATAACGGGTGAATCTGCTCCTGTTGTAAAGGAGCGAGGTGGTGATTTTTCATCAGTGACAGGTGGCACTACGGTTACGAGTGATTGGCTGATGATCGAAATTACCTCTATGCCAGGGGAATCGTTTTTAGATAAAATGATTACGCTTATCGAGGGAGCCAGTCGTAAAAAAACGCCAAATGAGGTAGCGCTCAATACACTTTTAGTAAGCTTAACAATTATTTTCTTATTAGTTGTTGTGACACTCTATCCAATGACAACTTATTTAAATGTTCCGATTTCTATATCAACATTAATAGCCCTGACAGTTTGTTTAATTCCTACAACAATTGGAGGATTATTGTCGGCGATCGGTATTGCAGGAATGGATAGAGTTACACAGTTTAACGTTATCGCGATGTCTGGAAGAGCCGTAGAGGCGTGTGGAGACGTGGATACTTTAATATTAGATAAAACTGGAACGATTACTTATGGCAATCGCATGGCAGCTGAATTTCTCCCAGTAAAAGGGGTGGAAAGTAAAGAGTTGATTCAAACTGCATGGCTTAGTTCTTTAACAGATGATACACCTGAAGGAAAATCAATTTTGTCACTTGCTTGTGAATTAGGAGTGAATACTGACGACGAAGAAAGCATTATCAAGTCAAGCGAACATATTCCATTTACCGCACAGACACGTATGAGCGGATTGGATATGAAGGATGGTACAAAAATTCGAAAAGGAGCCTATGATACGATAAAAAAAGAAAGCATGAATGCAGGTTATAACATTCCTACAAATATGGAACAGCTGATTCAGCAAGTATCTTCTGTTGGTGGAACACCGCTTGTAGTAGCGTTAAACGATAAAATTTTAGGTGTTATTTACCTAAAGGATATCGTAAAAGCTGGACTCAAGGACCGCTTTGATCAGCTTCGAGCAATGGGTATTAAAACGATTATGTGTACAGGAGATAATCCGCTAACTGCAGCAGCTATCGCAAAGGAAGCTGGAGTAGATAGCTTTATTGCAGAAAGTAAGCCAGAAGATAAAATTCAAGTTATTAAAGATGAGCAGGCACAAGGTAAAGTTGTAGCTATGACTGGTGACGGTACGAACGATGCGCCAGCACTGGCACAGGCGAATGTAGGGCTTGCCATGAATTCCGGAACGAATGCAGCGAAGGAAGCTGCTAATATGGTCGACTTAGATTCAAATCCAACTAAAATTATTGAAGTTGTAGAAATTGGGAAGCAATTGCTGATGACTCGGGGTGCCTTAACAACATTTAGTATTGCAAACGATATCGCAAAATATTTTGCCATTATTCCAGCTATGTTAATGGTTGCTGTGCCTGAGATGAGTGCATTAAACATTATGAATCTCAATTCACCTACAAGTGCGATTATTTCTGCTTTAATTTTTAATGCGGTCATTATTCCATTGTTAATACCAATTGCAATGAAAGGCGTCAAATATAAGCCGATGAGTGCTGCAAAATTATTAAATAAAAATTTACTCGTTTATGGTGTAGGT
The DNA here is from genome assembly GCF_040183165.1 of Lysinibacillus zambalensis. Taxonomy (NCBI): domain Bacteria; kingdom Bacillati; phylum Bacillota; class Bacilli; order Caryophanales; family Bacillaceae; genus Lysinibacillus; species Lysinibacillus zambalensis. Next base: position 92,241 of record NZ_JBEGDG010000010.1, on the reverse strand, counting down.
GGTATTATTGCTCCCTTTATTGGTATTAAGTTGATTGATTTATTAGTTGGACCACTATTCCATACGTTTGGGTTATAGGAGGAAGTTACATGCGAAAGTTTTTTGAAAACTCAAAGCAAGCAATACTCATCACACTAACAATGTTCGTTTTATGTGGTTTTATATACCCATTTGCAGTGACTGCATTAGCCCAAGGGTTGTTTCATCACAAAGCAAATGGCAGTTTAATAGAGACGGATGGTGAAGCTGTTGGCTCAGAATTAATCGGTCAAGCTTTTACGGCACCAGAATATTTCTGGGGGCGTGTCTCATCTGCTAACTATAACGTTTATATGAAAGAGGATACGATACCAGACGAAGAGGGTCGGGTGAATTATAGTGGTGTTAGCTCTGGAACGTTTAACTATGCACCATCTAATCCAGAATTGGAAAAACGGATAGAAGCAGATATCGAGAAGTTTTTACTAGCAAACCCATCCGTAAAACGACAAGATATACCTGCTGATTTAATGACCGCTTCAGGTTCAGGATTGGATCCACATATCAGTGTGAAGGCTGCAGAAATACAAGTCGAGCGTATTGCCCAAGCAAGTGGGCTTTCGGAGGGTGAGATTGAAAAAATTATAGAAACTAATACAGAAGAACGTGCATTAGGGATATTTGGAGAGAATAAGGTGAACTACCTTATGGCCAATCTGGATATTATGAAAAAAATAGAGGGAAAAGAGGCTCGTAAATAAAAGTTGGGATGACTTATGTTAAAACGTATGCCACGAAAAGTTGATCTTCGTTACGAATGGGCGACTTCTATATAGGAGGAAACCATTTTAACAAATCAAAAACAGGTAGAGAAACTATTTTCTCTACCTGTCTCTCTATATATTATGCTTGTGAATTTACAAGGATTTTAATATGGTTTCGCTCTTTCATTAGTACTTCAAAGCCTTCTGTTACGACTTCCTCAAGAGCAATTCGTTTTGTCACAAGTTTTTCAGCAGGGAAGTAGCCTTGTTTCATTAATTCCATAACTGCTGGGAAAATATCGCGATAAGCAATGATACCCTTAACAGAACGCTCTGTTAGTACGATATTATTCGGTAGAATAGAAGCGTCTGTTTCCCAAATAGAGACGATAATTGTTTCACCTTCAAATGTTGTTGAATCAATTGCTTGCTGCAATACAACAGGAACACCTGTAACTTCAAATGCAACATCTACGCCACCATTTGTTAAATCATGTAGACGAGCTACTGCATCTTCATCTTTAGGATTAATAACGGCTGTAGCGCCAAGCTCTAATGCTTTAGTAGCACGCTCTGCTGAAAGTTCTACCGCATAAATTTCCGCTGCTCCAGCTGCTCGCAATGCTTCGATAACAAGAAGACCGATTGGCCCAGTACCAAAGACAGCTGCTGTATCGCCAGCTTTTAGTTTACTTTTGCGAACTGCATGTAATGCTACTGCCGCTGGTTCAACTAGTGCACCTTGTTCATAGGAAAGACCCTCAGGCATTTTATGTACCATTTTTTCATCTACCATTGTATATTCAGAGAAACCTCCGCCACCGCCAGAAAGACCGTGGAATCCTAAATGCTTACAAATATTATATTTCCCTTTTTTACAAGCGGCACATTCGCCACACGCAAGAATAGGTTCTACAACGACAGGATCTCCAACTTGTACCTTTGTAACACCATCGCCAATTTCTACTACTTCACCAGAAAACTCATGGCCCATAACAATTGGCGCAATATCTTTACTTACATAGTGAGGTTGTTCCACTGGAATGAATATTGGGCCAGCTGCGTATTCATGTAAATCACTACCACAAATCCCTGTCCAATGAACTTTAATTTTTACTTTTCCAGGTGCGATTACTGGTTCTTCAATGTTTTCTACACGGATGTCTTTTGCTTTATACCATCTTGCTGCTTTCATGATAAGTCAACCTCCTCTAGTATCTTACATCCTTATCGTAACATATGGTAATTCTGTAAGGCATTAGTTAACAATGAATTGACATAAATAATACTTATTTTCATAGCTTCTCCAACAGCATTATGGTGCTTTCAGCTTGTCGACAAAATATTAAATATAAAACAAAGTGTCAGATGTGTTGATTAACCATTTTTATACATTTAAATTAATTCGAGAAGGCTGATTTCTGTTACGGGCAATTCGCTTTGTAGCTGCCGCTGTGCTTTCGCTACAGAAAACGCTCGCTCCGTGCAAGGTCTCGTCTGTCTCGCTTTCCCACGGGAGTCGAGTAGCAATCCGCTACAATCAGTTGAAAATGAGGGAATATTAGCAAATAGCAATAAAAAAAATCCTTTTATCGCTTAGTGATAAAAGATTTTTTCCAAAAGTCAGCACAAGTGCCTAAAAAATTTTGATTTAACTTCAAGTGGTGAATTCTGCAGCATTCACCACTCTCCATGAAAAATCAATGATTCCTCACATAAATATAATCAGATAGAATCAAAATAGTAATAAAATTATGTTTAACTACTAAATAAAATAGACTAAATTATGATAGAAGCTCACCATAGAGGAAACGAGACAGTTTTGAAACTCCTCACAAAATGGGCTTCTGTCTACTGGGCTGAGCGGATTTTTTATTGCATATTTACTGCATTTCGAGTAACTTTGATAAGGGCTTTGCTACAGCCATGATAAAAATATAAAATTCTGTTCATGCTTGAGATAAAAGGACGTTAATATACCTGGAGTTCGAATCATGATACAATGTGAAAGATGTTAGGAGGAACGAATTATGTCAAAATATACTGATTATAATTTTCAGCCATTTTTGCAGGACGCAATTGCAAAACTTGGCTTTACAGAACCAACGCCGATTCAAAAGGAAATCATTCCGCTATTATTAAAAGGAAAAAGTGCAATCGGACAAGCGCATACAGGAACAGGAAAAACACATAGTTTTTTAATTCCAATAGTGCAACGAATTAATGCTGACAAGCAGGAAGTACAAGCTATTATTACGTCACCTACACGTGAGCTTGCACAACAAATTTTTGATGCGTTAAATCAATTAATAGAAGGAACAACGATTCAAGCGAAATTATTTATTGGAGGTACGGACAAACAACGCTCCATTGATAAGTTAAAAACGCAACCACAAATTGTTGTCGGAACGCCAGGACGTATTCGTGATCTCGTTTCAGCGCAAGCGTTATTTGTGCATACGGCGCCAATTTTAGTTGTTGATGAGGCAGATTTAGCCTTCGATATGGGCTTTATAGAGGAAATCGATGGTTTTGCTTCCCAAATGCCAGAAAACCTTGAAATGTTTGTATTCTCAGCAACAATTCCAGAAAAGCTTCAGCCTTTCTTAAAAAAATATATGGAAGCACCTGTTCATATCCATATGAATGATAAACGCCCGGTCGCAGAAGGAATTGACTTTGTGCTTGTACCAGTGCGTTCTAAATCACGTAACAAACGTTTGTTGGAAGTGATTGAAGGAATCAATCCATTTTTAGCTGTCATTTTCACTAACACACGTAAAACTGCAGAGCAAGTTGCAGGCTACTTAAATGAAAACGGGATTCGCTGTGGTCAAATACATGGTGATTTAAGTCCGCGTGATCGTAAGAAGATGATGAAGCAAATTCGAGATTTAGATTATCAATATATCGTTGCAACAGATCTTGCAGCGCGTGGTATCGATATTCAAGGAATTTCACATGTCATTAACTACGAAATTCCAGAGGACTTAGAATTCTTTGTTCACCGTGTGGGACGTACAGCCCGTGCAGGTAATAAAGGAACGGCTATCACATTGTTTGAGCCATCAGATGAGGATGCAGTAGTACGTGTTGAGAAAATGGGCATTCCATTTGTTCAAAAAGACGTGAAAAATGGCGAATGGTCTGAATTAAAAGAGCGTCATGCACGTAAAAATCGTGTGAAGCATGAAAATGAAATCGATGCGAAAGCTAAATCATTAGTACGTAAGCCGAAAAAAGTAAAACCAGGCTATAAACGTAATATGAAATGGGAAATGGAAAAAATTAAAAAGCGTGAACGTCGCTTAAAAGCTCGCGGTAAAAAATAAGGAGGCTTTCAAATGCTACTTGGATCACATGTTTCAATGAGTGGAAAAGAAATGCTACTCGGGTCAAGTAAAGAGGCTCTATCGTATGGGGCAAATACCTTTATGATTTATACAGGAGCACCTCAAAACACTCGTCGTAAGTCAATTGCTGACCTTAATATTATGAACGGTTTACTACACATGAAAGAGCATGGCATGACAAATATTGTTGTTCATGCTCCATACATTATTAATATTGCGAACACTGAAAAACCTGAAACTTTCCGCCTAGGTGTAGACTTTTTACAAACTGAAATCGAACGAACAGCGGCTTTGGAAGCAACACAAATTGTGTTGCATCCGGGTGCCCATGTTGGAGCGGGAGCAGACGCAGGGATTGCCAAAATTATTGAAGGTTTGAATGAAGTACTGTCACAGGATTACCCGGTACAAATCGCATTAGAAACAATGGCGGGAAAAGGAACTGAATGTGGTCGTTCTTTCGAAGAGCTTGCGAAAATTATAGATGGTGTAACACATAATGAACGTCTTTCAGTATGCTTTGATACGTGCCATACGCATGACGCTGGTTATAATATTGTAGAAGATTTTGATGGCGTCTTAAATGAGTTTGATAAATTAATAGGTGTTGACCGTATCAAAGTCTTGCATATCAATGATTCTAAAAATGTTCGTGGTGCAGGAAAAGACCGTCACGAAAATATTGGCTTCGGTCATATTGGCTTTGATGCATTAAAGTATGTTGTCCATCATCCGCAATTAATGGAGATTCCTAAAATCCTAGAAACACCATTTGTCGCATTAAATAGTGATGCCAAATCAAAATCGGCTCCTTATAAACATGAAATTGAAATGCTTCGTAATGGAGAGTTTAAACCAGAGTTAATCGACGCTCTAAGAGGATAGAATAAATAAGCCCGAAATCAGCTGCATGAGTACTGATTTCGGGCTATTTTATTTTATTTAGTAAAAGTAATTGTAGCTAAAGTACAACGTCAGCTATAAGTATGCGAAGGTGAAATTGATTATTTCGTAAACAATGCAATTAGTTGTCTAGAACGCTTTCTACCTAAAACAGCTTCAACCTCTACAAGAATATCTTTTGGAATACCTAAAAAGAGCCATGAAAATGAGAATTGCTCCAAATAAGGCCGGAGTTTTTTTACTTCAGAAGTAGTAATTTCAAAACCTTCAGAACGTGCAATCGCAACAATTTCCTTATCACTACTTTGTGTTAATTGCTGTAAAAATTGAATACTCAAAGCTAATCCTCCTTTTAAAGTTGTTTACTTTTTTAAAACAAAATCATTCTTGTGAACGTCGTGACAGCTATGAAATCCTTCACAATAAAATCTTATTTTCTGGCCATCACCAAAAGTTGTGGATACCATTTGTTAAAACGTATGCCATGTATTTAAGTTGATTGGAGTGGAGATTGATGCGCCCAATAGGAACGGAAATCAACCACACGTTATGAAAATCTTATTTTCTTTACAAAAACTGTACTTTCATTTATACTTACAACTTGTTAAATCGTAATGATTTTGAATTAGAAAGAAGAGAACATACATGAAAGCATCATTAATTGATATTGAAAACGTGTCATTTCAATATGACTATACACAAGTATTAAAAAATATCTCTTTCCGTGTGGAAGAGGGAGATTTTTTAGCACTTCTAGGTCCAAACGGTTCTGGGAAATCTACATTATTAAAAATTATTTTAGGGTTACTAAAACCAATGTCTGGAGAAATTAAACTATTTGGTGAACCAAGTACGACTTTTAAGCATCGTGAATGGATTGGGTATGTGTCACAAAAATCGAATGCCTTCAATTCAGGGTTTCCAGCAACCGTACAAGAAGTTGTGAAAAGTGGATTATCCAAAAAATTAGGCTTATTTAAAAGACCTGGACGAAATGCAAAGGAAAACGTCTTAGAAGCATTAAAAGCTGTTGGAATGGAAGCATTTATGAATCGTAATATTGGAGAGTTATCTGGTGGGCAACAGCAACGTGTCTTTATTGCAAGGGCATTAGTTAGTGAACCGAAGCTATTAGTATTAGATGAACCAACTGTCGGCATTGATCACGAGAATGTGCAGTCCTTTTATGATATGCTGGCGAAATTGAATCGGGAACAGGGAATTACAATGATTCTTGTTACACACGATGTGGATACAGTGTCCAACCGTATCAGTCATGTAGCATGTTTAAATCAAACTATTCACTTCCACGGTTACAAAAATGAATTTGATACAATTTCTCACGATGCGCTTGATGCTTGGTACGGTCATTCTGTGAGAAAGATTCACTAGAAGGAGAAGGCTAATGATTGAAGCAATATTTAACTATGAATTTTTACAAAATGCCTTTTTCTCTGGGCTAGTTATTGGCATATTGGCACCGCTGCTAGGTGTTTTTATTGTCGTTCGAAGGCTCTCACTTATTGCTGATGCCTTATCACATGTGACACTGGCAGGTATAGCGGGAAGCTTATATATCAGTCAATCTGTTACAGCCTTGGCAATGCTAAATCCAATTTACTTAGGTATACTGGCTTCTGTCAGCGGTTCCATTTTAATTGAGCGTCTAAGACGTGTATATAAGCACTATGAAGAGCTTGCTATTCCGATCATTATGTCAGGTGGGATTGGTATTAGTGCAATCTTTATCTCGCTTGCAAGCGGCTTTAGCACCGATTTAATGAGCTATTTATTTGGTTCGGTGTCAGCTGTATCACGTCAGGATTTATGGGTAGTAGTAGGGATTGCAGTTGTTGTCATTATCTTTTTGTTTATCTTTTTCAAGGAACTCTTTGTTTTATCTTTTGACGAGGAATATGCAAAAGCTAGCGGTCTACCTGCACGCTGGATTCATCTTTTATTTATGATTGTTACAGCGCTTGTTATTGCTGCAAGTATGCGCATCGTCGGCATTTTACTTGTATCATCACTTATGACGTTACCAGTGGCTGCTGCAATGCGACTTGCAAAGGGCTTTAAGCAAACAATCATCTATGCAATTGTCTTTGGCGAAGCGGCTGTGTTAGTCGGTTTAGTTAGTGCTTTCTATTTAGATTTAGCACCTGGTGGTACAATTGTCGTTACTTCTATCTTAATTTTGTTACTTGTTATTCTAGTGAAGAAAATAGTATATAAAATGGCTACAAAACGGGAGGAGGTAGCGCAGTGAACGTTTCTAAAGCGTGGGGAATTTTAAAAGAAAACGGCTATAAAAAAACAGATAAGCGGGAGTTAATATTAGATATGTTTGCAGCAACAGATAAATATTTAACTGCTCGAGATTTATTAGGTGTTTTGAAAAAAGATTTTCCAGGTATGAGTTTCGATACGATTTATCGCAACCTTTCAACGTTTGTGAAGCTAGGAATACTGGATGAAACTGAGTTATCAGGGGAGCGGAATTTCCGTATGCATTGTGAATCTGAACATCATCACCATCATTTTATTTGTATGGATTGTGGCAATGTGAAGGAACTAAATCTCTGCCCTATGGAAATGCTTGGAGAAAAGCTGCCAGACTATGAAATTGAAAACCATAAATTTGAGATTTACGGTAAATGTCCCGAGTGTAAACCTGAAGCTTTGCAAAATTTGAGATGATAATACTTAAAGAAAGGGGTAATTCCAAGTGAGGTTTCACTAGGAATTACCCCTTTTATCATAACTATGTTGTTCTACTAGGAGCTTTAATGCCTCTTGACTATTATTGCTCTTATCCTATGAAAAGATATATCATGGAAATTTGACTTCGATCGCAAATAATAAAAAAGACGAATGATTTTAAATAAATCATTCGTCGATTTTTTTATTATTGATGTTTTTGTTGGAATTCTACCATAAAGTCACGTAATGCTTCGCAAGCCTCTAACGGTACAGCATTATAAGTAGAAGCACGGCAGCCTCCTACAGAACGGTGTCCATTAAGTCCAACAAAGCCTGCTGCTTTTGCTTCAGCAAGGAATTGCTTCTCTAGCTCCTCGTCAGTAACACGGAAAGTGATATTCATTAAAGAACGGCTTTCTGGTGTTGCATGGCCTTTATAGAATCCGTTGCTATTGTCAATGGCATCATAAATGACTTTTGCCTTTAACTCATTGTGCTTCTCAATTTCTACAACGCCGCCTTTTGATTCTACCCATTTTAATACTTCACCTAACATATAGATACCGAAAGTTGGTGGCGTATTGTATAAAGAGTTGCTGTCAGCATGCGTTGAATATTTTAACATTGTAGGAATGTTTTTATTCGCTTTCTCTAACAAATCTTTGCGAATAATAACTACTGTTACCCCAGATGGACCAAGATTTTTTTGTGCCCCTGCATAAATAAGACCAAATTTACTTACATCAACTGGTTTAGAAAGAATATCACTAGACATATCCGCGATTAAAGGTACATTTCCTGTTTCAGGGAATTCCTTCCATTGTGTACCGTAAATCGTATTGTTTGAAGTAATATGCAAATATGCATCCTCTTCATTGTATTGAATATCCGCTAAAGCAGGGATATTACGGTATTTATTTTCTTTTGTACTCGCAGCTTCTACAGGCGTACCAAATAATTTAGCCTCTTTGATTGCTTTTTCAGACCATGACCCTGATAATACGTAGCTTGCTTTTTGATCTGCTTGAAGGAAGTTCATTGGAATCATCGTAAATTGAAGACTAGCTCCACCTTGTAGGAAAAGGACTTCATAGTTTTCTGGGATAGCATAAAGCTTTTTCAATAAAGCAATTGCTTCATTATGTACTTCATCGAAAATGGCACTACGGTGGCTCATTTCCATAATAGACATGCCTGAGTCACGGAAGTTTACTAATTGTTGTTGGGCTTTTTCTAATACTTCTAGTGGTAGGGCAGATGGTCCTGCGTTAAAATTGTATGCACGTTGTGTCAAAGTGGTACACTCCTTGTTTGGTTTTATAAGGTTAAACCTTATTCATAGGTTATTTAGTTCCTACTAATTGGTTGATGAATCTATCATGCTTTTACAGTCAGTTCAATATCATCTAGCAAACTTTTGCATTTAAGAACTTAGAAATATATACCGACCGTTAAAGCGGATAAAAGCACTTTACTGGATTATAACTCAATTTTCAAGAGAAAAAATAAAATTCTCACTATTCGAGCAGAATAATGACAGGCTCGCAACAAAATGTACAAAATTGAGTTAAATTTATAATCGATATTGAAGATTAAACACGAACAAATAGACATATAGATATGTCAATATGAGTTAATACTTCGTGATTTAATACATTGCTTCATCGGTGAAATTATAAAATGTTCGTGTTTGTTTATGTGAGGAATAATTCCTCCCCAAATATGTACTCACTTGCATATTCCTCCTCAGAAGGACACATTGCGTGGGTGAGGTCTGAGCCCAGAGATGGTGTAGATTAAATATCGTGAAGGGTGGTCTACTGAAAGGACGATATTTTTCTAACCTTTCACAAAACCCAGTAACTTTCGGTATAATGAACTGTGAATATGGATTTAAGGGGTGTTTTGATGTTTACAATAGAAGAGGCGTGTTTAGTTGTCGTTGATGTACAAGGGAAGTTAGCGACAATTGTTGATGAAAGTGAATCGGTGATTGAAAATGTGACCAAGCTGGTACAAGCTATGGAAGCATTGGAGATACCGATTTTATGGCTTGAACAAAATCCTAGTCGTTTAGGTGGGACAGCGTTAGAAATTGCTCAGCATATTAAAGAGCAACAACCTATCGCTAAATTGGCTTTTAGTGCATGCCAGGAACACGAGTTTATAGATGCATTGAAGGCAAGTGGTCGTTCTCAATTTATCGTGACAGGTATCGAAACACATATTTGCGTCTATCAAACAGCTCGACAGCTAAAAGAGCAAGGGTTTGAGGTTGAAGTGGTTGCTGATGCAGTGTCGTCTCGGACAAAGGCCAATAAAGAGGTAGGACTTGAGAAGATGAAGGCTCTTGGAATTTTACCAACAAGCGTGGAAATGATTTTATACGAGTTATTGCAGCGTGCAGATCATCCACATTTTAAAACAGTGTTACAACTTGTTAAATAACAAAAAAACTCATCATAACGATGAGTTTTTTGTTATTAAGCAGGCATATCAGTCGGAGTTGGTTTTGCGTAGCCTTCTTTATAGTTATTATCAATTGTTTGACGAATTTCTTTGAGGTCCATACCATCTTTATGCATCTTTGCAGCTTGTACAGCAATTTCTAGGCAAACGAGACAACGGGTACCATGATCATCCCAGACAATTGTTCCATCCTCTCGTTTTTCTTCAATAAAGCAGTTTAAATTGCTTTTATGTCCAGCTGATTCGCCACAGCCACAATAGCAGGGCATCCACTCTAAAATTTCTGTAGATTGTCCAGCGATTTGATACACTAAGCGAATATCTTCTGATTTATTGTTTAAAAATGATGGTAAAACATCCGCTGATGAAGTTTCCTCCTGAATATCTCCAGTAGCATGTGCATGTTCTTCGTGTGAAGCTTCTTTTTGTGCTTCATTCTGATTTTTTTCAACAGCTTGTTTATCTTCACCACAAGCACTTAACACTAATAACGACAAAGCAAAAATAGATAGAAGTTTTTTCAACAAAAGCGCCTCCTATATGTTTACAATACGCCCATTATAACATTGTTCGTTGAAATATTTACAAGGAGGCAAGTGAAAATCAATGAAATATATCTGATCCGCGTGTTTTGTTCATGAAATGTTCCATTTTCTCACTCAGTAATTTTTTCAAGAAGAAACCAAATAGAATGAAAATGAGCCAGAAGAATGATAAAAAGGCTAGATCAACCCATACCTTTGACCAAATAATACCACCAACTGCCTCGCGCATCATTTCAATTGCATAAGTAAATGGAAGAAATGGATTTATAATTTGAAAAAATCCGGGTAGTAATTCTACTGGATATGTGCCACCAGAACCTGCAATTTGCAGTACTAACATGACAATGGCTAAAGCCTTTCCGACATTTCCGAATACGGATACTAGTGTATAGACAATCGTAACGAACACTAAGCTAATAAATAGCCCAAATGGAATAAAGAAGTAAGGGGCACTAATGGACCCGTTTAAAATAACAATATCTCCAATTGTAATAATGAGCGTTTGTATAAATGAAAAAGTTGCAAATGTTAATAAACGTCCAAAGTAAACTTGGCGAATACTGTAATGATCATTATTGTGAATATTGACAGATAGAAGAGAAATTAATAATAAACAACCAACCCAGATGGAAAGTACAGTGTAAAACGGTGTCATAGCTGTTCCATAATTAGCAATTGGAAACATTCTATGTTCCTGAAGCTTAATAGGCTCCTCAAAGAAATCTCGTTCTGCATTAACGTCGTTTTTCAATAATTGAACGATTTCTGAAATATCGGCTTCACTTTCTAAAGTTCTCAGCTTGTCTGCAAGGTCCTTAATTTTTGAACTTAAAGCAGGGAAATTCGTTTGTACTGTACCAAGCGTCTTATTAGCCGTGGCTAACATATTTTTAGCATTTGTTAAACGATCTGTTGCTTGAGGCAGAAAACTTTTTACATTCGTCAGCATTGTTGCTGCATTTGTTAATGTATTTTTGGCAGAAGCTAAAGTCGTATGAATTTGTGGCTCTAACTGATCGTTATAATGAGTAAGGAATTGCTGCAGATTGTTAGAAACATTTTGGGCGACGCTTTGCACATCAGCAAGGTCTTTTTTTATCGTTTCGACATCTATCGTATTTAACTGCTGTACTTTACTTGAGATGTCCGTTAGTAATGTATTCAGCTGATTTAAAGCGGTTAGAGTGCTAAAAGAATAATCAGTAAAACTAGGATTTGCCTGTAAATCTCCACGTATAGTTTCAAGTTGTTCAATTATTTTATTGTTAGTTAGTAAAGTCTTCACATCTTCAGAATTACTTTGCTGTAGTGTCGTCTGGATGTTTTGAACCTTGTTTTCAAGCTGTTTACGAGTCGAAGCGTCAGCTTGTGTTAATTTTTGAAGCGCTTCAATTGTTTGAATGCTAGTAGTTACTTTCTCACGTGATGCATCTAGCTGATTTTTAATTGTATCTTTTATTTGTGCAATGGTAGCTGAATCTACATTCGCATTTTGAAGCTTCCCTATTATATCTGTAAATCGTTGAGCAATATTTTGTACTGCTTCTAGATCTTTTTTGATGATAGGGGATAGCTCATTGAACAATGTATCAGCTTCATTGATCAAATTTAAACCTTGATGGATCGTGGTTAGACCATCATTCGTTAATTTCTCAACTTCGGGAACTTGGGTAATTGTGTGGTTTAGTAATGTCTCAGCTTCTTTTCCACCTTTAGCAGCTTGCGCTAAATATGTTTCGATATCTGGGAGATGTTGTTCGATTGTAAAAATATAATTTTCAAATTTTCTAAAGTCGGGAATTTCCCGTTCCATCTCAACACCGACCGTATTAAAAATAGAGAAAAGTGTTCCGCTGACAGTTGAAATAAACTCATTAGTTACTTGTTGCGTTAGGCCACTTGCACCTTTACTTGTGATTTTAGGAGCGATTGGATTGATTTTTTCATTTACATAATAATCGATATGCGCTTTTGTAGGCACATTTGACAGTATGGAGGTCAGCTTTTGTGAAAAATCATTAGGGACAACTATAACCGCAAAATAGTCCCCATTTTTTAAGTCATTTATAGCTTGTTCATGAGAAGTAAACTCCCAAGTAAAGTTTTGATTAGTACTTAAATTGTCTACTACCTCGTTACCAACATTAATATCTTCTCCTCTAACATTCGCGCCTGTGTCTTCGTTGACAACTGCAATTTTCATGTTGGCAGTATGGGCATAGGGATCCATAGAGGCGTAAATATTAAGCCACGCATAAAGAGAAGGTAAAAAAATGAGCCCACCAATAATGACAGCAACTACCCAGTTTGTTAATATATTATGGATATCACTTTTATAAATTTGAAAAATATTTCGGATAGTGTGTTTCATTTTATTTATCCACTCCACATTCGTATTGAGCATTATAGATGTTATATGTATGTTTCCAAATTTGGAGCGAAATATGTTTGAATTATGAAAAAAGTCATTTTGAAAGACTAATTAGTTTACTAGGATTTAAAAACCATTTATAATCAATCGCGAATACACTAAAAATAGGGTTTTTTAGTGTGGAAAGGGAGGAATACATTCTCGTGAAAAAACTACTAATTATTGGATCGGTAATTGTTTTGTTATTTGCAGCAATTATTGTGTTAACTAAAGTCTCGAACAATAGCAAATTAGCAGGCGCAGAGAAACTTTATGGCGACAAAGATCTAAAACAAGAAACAATTGATCAATTGGATGATAAAAATTACCAAAATATTATGTTACCAGACGAACTTGAAAAAAAATTAAAAGCTGGTGAAGATGTAAATGCTTATTTCTTCAGTCCGACATGTGTACACTGTAAAGCTTTTACACCAGTGCTAATGCCTATTGCTAAAAAGCTTGGTGTTGATATTGCTCAATTAAATGTTTGGGAATACGAAGATTTATGGAATAAATATCATATTAATGCGACACCAACTTTTATTCGCTTTGAGGGTGGTAAAGAGGTTAAACGTTTTGAAGGTGCATTACCAGAAGAAGATTTACGTACATTTCTAAATAAAGAAGTACTAAAAAAATAAGCAAAGCTGAGACTGTATCAAAAGTTATTTTTGATCAGTCTTTTTTATAGTGAAAGTGAAGCGGCAGTTACTGAAGTCTTCTACCTCTATTGTTGAAAGAAGGTAAAGCCTCCAACCGATTATGGAATCAATTATGTCGAGGCATAATTGATTTTGTAGTGTATACTAAATATACTGAAGAGTTGTACATTGGAGGAATAATGAATGACAATGGATGATTATTTTTATAATGGTGAACTAATGAAGTGCTATGAGGTAGCTAAGCAAGTTACTAGTGAAAATGAGAAAAAGTTGGCTCATAAATATATTAAATTATTAGAAGAGTATGATTTTGCGAGCTATCCAAAACCTACGCTGTCTGTGGAAACCCAACATGCAGAACGAGCAGATGAAAGCTATCCTGAATCGGATACCGTCGTCGAAATTCGTGCGATAGAAGATGAAGGAGAGTTTTCAAATCGTATTAAAGAACTAGAGGCTATAGCGACAACAGGCACTCCGAGTGGAAGAGCCAATTCATTTTTTACACAGGGTGAACTGTTTTTGTTTGCACATCATTACAACGAGAGTGTTCATTGTTTTAAACAAGCAGTAAAAGAAAACCCTAACAAGGCGGTATATTGGGGAATCACAGGTCAAACGATGCACCGCTTTGGATGGATGCCATTCGATGCACTTGGCTACTTAGAGCAAGCTATTAACTTAGATCCAAATAATGCGCGTTGGAAATGGAATAAAGCACTTGTTCTTATTCAATTAGCGAAGGATTTGCAGATGGCACCGTTTATGGCAAATGCTGCGATTACATTGGAGGAGTCACTAGCGGCTTGTGCCGAGCATCAGCGATCGTTGAAAGATGCTATCCAAAATACAATAGATAATATGGATAGTTATGTATTTTCATAGCAAATAGAGAAGATGTCTCAAAAGATGAGGCATCTTTTTTACTTTCATTCAGCACATGTTTTTGTAGCGATACTTTTCGAAAAAAGCCCAATTAGTAAAGATTAATAATCGGTGTAGGATGAAGAATCCTTTTTGCTTATTAAAGTTTCACTTTATTTTATGATTTAGTCCTGATTTTTTATTCTTCTTTTGGTTAAAAAGTTGATTATTCACAATAATTCTATAGTATAATTATCCTAAAACCCGTCAATGAAATAGTAGATGGAGGAAAATATTTAGAGCTTAAGAAGGGAGTTATGATGTGGAAATTTAATGAGGATTTTTCATTTGTGAAGCAGAGCATTCAATTTATCCTATTATCAATCATTTTATTAATCGTAATTGGTTTGGGTAGTGATAAATTTTATGGGATATTTGGAGAGAACAATTATGTAACGATTCATTTAATGATGGAAATGCTTATTACTGTAGTGACAATGTCTATTTCTATTCAGACATGGTTAATTACACCTTATATTTTATCGAATAGAGTCCTCTATGTTGGGGCATTATTTTTAACAATTAGCTTATTAGAAATGGCTCATGCACTTTCCTATAAAGGAATGCCATTTTTCATTACTGAAAGTACGCCGTATGCATCAACATGGTTTTACATGTTTTGTCGATTACTATTATCGATTGGTTTTCTCATTATATTATTTATAAAGGAGAAGGAAATAAAATCAATTTATCGTTGGTTTATTTATAGCTTGCCGTTTCTAATAATCACTGTTTGTTTTGTAGTCATCTATGCCCCGACACCTATATTGCCACCACTTTTGATAGAAAGTGAAGGTCCTACTGTTTTAAAAAATACTTTGCAATATATAGCTGTAGCGATACATCTAGTGATTATGGTCCTATTGCTTAAAAATTTTGAAAAATCTCCTAAAATCGTATTTTTATTATTTGGTAGTTCTATTTATTTAATAATGAGCGATTTTCTTTATACAATTTATCAAGATGTTTATGATATTAAAAACTTCATTGGACATATTTTTGAGTTAGGTGCTTCTTATCTTTTATTTAGAGCAATTTATTTTTCATCGATCGAAAAACCTTTTCAGCAGTTAATCGATACACAAAAGCATTTAGAAGAATCTCGTGAAAAAATGCATTTCATGGCTTACCATAATGAGATTACAAATTTGCCAAATAAGCGTTTTTTAATGGAAACTTTAAAAAAAGATTTATACATATCTAAATCACCAAAGGCAATACTTGCAATCGGTATAGAAAGAATTACTGCGATTAAAGCGTCTTTAGGTAGTACATATGCAGACCAAATGATAGGCTTAATCGCGCAAAGATTGAAAAATGTTTTACCGGAGAAGCATTTACTTTGCATGCTGAGAGAAGACTATTTCGTCGTGTATATTGATGAGGTGAGCAATACCCATCAATTGACGCAACTTAGTCAACAACTTCAAGTTGTCATGGAAGAATCATTCCAAATTCAACATTTTTCTTTAAATAGTCAATTAAATATTGGTATCGCTTTATTTCCAACAGATTCTTATAAAGAAGAGGAGCTTATTAGATTTGCACTTTATGCTATGCATGAAGCGCAGAAGATGCCAACGCGTATACGATTTTATGAGTCTTCGATCTCTGAAGAAACGACTGAACGTCTTATATTAGAAAATGATTTACATGATGCTTTAGCAAATCAAGAGCTTTTTTTAGAATATCAACCGCAGCTTGATTTACGTACGGGTCAAATTAAGTCGGTAGAGGCTTTAGTTAGATGGCAGCATCCAAAGAAGGGGTGGATTTCGCCGGGAGTCTTTATTCCAATTGCAGAGGAATCTGGATTAATTATTCCTATTGGACAATGGGTACTAGAAACAGCCTGTCAACAAGTAAAGAGATGGGAAGCTGCTGGATTGCCACCGATTAAAGTAGCGGTCAATCTGTCGTTAGGTCAACTTTTTCAGCAAAATTTAGTTGAAATAATTCATAATGTTCTTGAGAAAACACAATTAGAGCCCAAATATTTGCAACTCGAAATAACAGAAAGTATGACGATCAATATTGATCATATGACGACGATCTTACACAAATTGAAGGCACTTGGGGTTACAATCGCGGTAGATGATTTTGGGACAGGCTATTCATCATTATCTTATTTAAAGGATTTCCCTATAGATTGCTTAAAAATTGACAGGTCTTTCGTTCAGAAAATACAATCGAACACTACTGATAAAGCATTAGTTGACATGATTCTCTCTATGGCCAAGCATCTACAGTTAAAGGTAGTCGCAGAAGGAATAGAAGAGATAGAACAGCTATCATATCTAGTAGCAAGCCAGTGTGATACTATACAGGGCTTCTTATTTAGTAAACCTGTATCTCCAAGAACATTACAGGAGAACTACCAAACGCTTCACGATGATGCAAAGTATATTTTAGATTCAATTTCTGCGTCTAAAGTACAAGGTGAGCATACATTGCAGACTTAAACGTTAACCGTTTCTTTATATTCTACAATCATGGTATGATAGGGAGGAATTGATTTGTAGATATAAAGGACGGGTTTTTTGATGGCGCAAGAAACAGCAAATAAATTTATTGAAAATGTATGTAATCATTTAGTGCGCAACATGAATATTACAAAGGTTGAAGAGCACTTTAAAGCGGCAATAGAGATGCAGCGTAAATCAACACCATCTCAAGTTGATTTTTGGGATATGTTAATGATGAATATGCTGTATTTTACAGAAATTGAGCAAGTTTGGGAAAAAGAATTTTTGAAGATGCTCGAAAAGAAAGAGTGGTTAAAGACCACGGTACTTGAGGAAGAGCTATTGATGCATCAAATGCGTATTCGTCAGCAGGTCGCGGAACAAATGGATGCCGCAAAGGAATTGTTTCATAAGCAGTATGTGACAGAAAATATGACAGAGGAAGATATTGTTTACGATTATGCGTATAGCTCTGCAGGACATTCCATGCGTGTAGATTTACTAACAGTACTTGTCTCAACACCAGAGCAATCAAAAGTGCTATTTAACGCAGATCCACAAGAAACAATTCGCATAATTAACGGCTATATTGCTTATCACACTGATGGGATTATTAATAAAGTAAAACTTTAAAACGCAATCGTGACCATCATGTGCTTTTGTTGAGTTTTTGTACATAATAGCATCGTATCTCAAGCTGCTTACCGTATTCCTTAGGAAAGTGCCTGATCGGACAGACATCATTCTATCGTTATGGTGACGAGTCTATAGAAAAAGCTATTTATGATAACGGAGCAATCCTGTTTTTGTCTAGATATATTATGCAGTATAATAAGGTGACACTAAGTTCACCTGAAAGGAATTTTAAAATGAATACACCGTTTACATTTAAACATACACAACCAACGAATATGGACCCAAATAAAAAATATCCAGCGATTTTTTTATTACATGGAATGGGTAGTAATGAAGACGATTTACCACAATTAGTACAGGACTTTAAAGAGCAATGCCATGTATTTAGCTTACGTGGCCCTATTACGCAAAAAACTGGCTATGCTTTTTTCGCAATCCAGGAGGTTGGTAAACCAGACCGCGAAGTTTTCGATAAAGTTTTAGTGGCTCTACAACAATTTGTTCTAGAGGCTATTGCTGAATATCAAATTGATCCACACAAAGTGTACGTACTTGGATTCAGTCAAGGGGCAGTTTTGGCACAGTCACTTGCTTTTGCAATGGGGAATTTAATTACAGGAATAGTAGCATTAAGTGGCTACACGCCAAAATTCGTTACAGAGGAATATGCAATTCGCCCAGTCAATCATTTACATGCATTTATTTCTCACGGTGATTATGATTATGTCATCCCGTCACAATGGGGCGTAGAAAGTAAAGAAAAGTTTGAGCAATTTGGTGCTACTGTGACATTTAAACAATATCCAGATGGTCACGGTGTTACACCAGAAAATTTACGTGATCTAACTGCATTTTTAGCACAGGAATTACAAGATAATATTCAATGACAAATAAAACAGTCAAGGAAATCCTTTAAATGAGTTGATTTCCGTTCAAGGCCATTCTCTTTTGGGGTTATGTTGAGCCGTTCCTAAGCTTATGTTGTTGTTGCTGACGCTTCGCTTTCGCACAGAAAACAATTTGTTGCTGACGCTTCGCTTTTATGCAGACAAAACGATGATGTTAAAGTTTCGTTTTATATAAATTATAGTTACATGATAGTAAGTTCATGTTACGTGAAGTGGTTGATTGGAGTGGAGACTGAGCGACTCCTTGGGGATCAGCAATAGAGGAAAGGTAATCAACCTCTCGCTTTGCCGAAGAGCTATACTTTAATTAAAATTACCCTTAATTCCATTGATAGAATTATTTTTTCAACAAAATGAAAACCGAGACATTTAAAGATGTCTCGGTTTCGTTTTATTTTAGCAATCAATATTATTTTGATAAGCTTCGATCTTTGTTAGTCACGGCCGTTACTGCATCGTGAATCGTTGTTTCAAAATGATTGCTTTGTAATGAAGATACACCTTGGATAGTAGTCCCACCTGGAGAGCATACTTGATCTACAAGTGCCCAAGGGTGTTCTTGTGATTGTAAAATCATTTTTGCACTGCCGAGGACTGCATTTGCCGCAATATCAAGCGCCATGTCTTTTGGCATCCCTTCACGTACAGCAGCACGTGCTAAAGCGTCAATATACATATAGGTGAATGCTGGTGAAGCACCACCAATCGTTGTAAATATTGAAAATAAGTTTTCAGGCACCTCGATAATTGTACCAACTGTTTCAAATAGGGAATTGACAAGCTGAAGTTGCACATCTGATACTTGTTCACTCGCTGTAAAACAGCTTGTAGAGGCACCGATAAGCGCATTAATATTTGGCATTACACGAACAATAGGGGTAACTTCAGATAGGTAACCTTGTAAATATGTTATATTTTTACCAGCAGCGATGGAAACAATTACGTGGTTATCTTGTAAATGCTTTTTCACCTCTGGTAAAACATCTGGTAACATTTGGGGTTTGACACCAAGGATAATAACGTCACATTTTGACATAATATCTTCAATAGAGCTTGCGGCTTGAATACCGTAAGAGGTTGTTAATTTTGTTGTTTTTGCTTTGGTACGATTATAGCCATAAATAAAAGTAGGATCAAAATCACCGCTTTTACACATTCCTTTAATAATAGCTGTAGTCATATTTCCAAGGCCGATAAATCCGTATTTCACGTGTTAGACACTCCTTCATATTGTTAAAACATACACCTTAGTATAGAGTAGATTGTTTTACTTGAATAGTAATATGCTAAGAATCAAGTCAATTAGGTTCAAATTCATGTCAGTCGGTGGTATCATAGAAGATGCTGTGAATGAACGTATATCTCTATATGAAAATAAAAAGAGTAAAGAAAATCATGTACTTTATGTGAACATTGAGACAGACTTTATCTAGAAGAGGTAGAATAATATTTTGATATGTTTACTTTTTTCAGCACATATTTTTCGTAACGAAAGTGAAGCGGCAGTTACATGTGTTTTAGGTAACGAAAGTGAAACGGCAGTTACAAATGTTTTAGGTAACGAAAGTGAAACGGCAGTTACAAATGTTTTGGGTAACATAAGCAAAGCACCTGCTAAAAATCTACTACCGCTATAGGTGGTGAGATGAATGTGGTTTTAAGTTACTTTGTGAAGGGTGTCAAGGCATCCGCTGAATAGAGGAACTAAGGCTAAGACCTTCAGATCCTTTGAAAACGCCTAATTGACCTAACATCAATTGGCTTAAAGCCTATGAAGCAAATAGGCCGAGGTATAATTGTTTTAATAATTTGTCGCTTTCTAATGGTAAAGCGTGAGAAATTAAGAGAGAAAAGGAATTAAGATGAATGGAACAAAATCTAAAAACGGAGCCTAAACTACAGTCTTCCAAGAAGTCAATGGAGAAGTCCACACGCTCTACTATTTTAGCGCAGACAGTGAAAACGGGAATCATTAAATCCAATTTAATTCCTATGTGGGCTGGATTAACGCTAGGTATGTACAAAAATAAAATGACTTTTGTAGAAAATATACCTGAAATTATTTTCGCGACAATTGGCTCTGCACTTGTTATTGGTGCCGCTGGAGCATTTAATAATGTGTATGATCGCGACATCGATGCTGTAATGCCTCGTACGCAAAGTCGACCAACTGTAACAGGTGAAATGTCAGCTAAATCAGCGTTAATTTTAGCTTTTGCCATGCTCATTATCGGGGCATCTGTGTTGGCATTTGCTTCACCACTTGCTGCAGCATTTGGTCTCTTAGGGGTGTTTTTATATGTAGTACCTTATACAATGTGGACAAAACGACATACGATTTATAACACGGAAGTTGGGAGTATAGGAGGGGCGATTCCAGCGTACATTGGCTGGACGGCTGTTTCTTATGATATTACACATCCTGCGATACTTGGCCTATTTTTAGTTATGGTCATTTGGCAGATGCCACACTTCTATGCCATTGCTATTCGTAAGCATGCTGATTACGAAGCAGCCAACGTTCCAATGCTCCCAGTTGCAAAAGGGATGCGCCGTACTTATTATCAAACGAACTTTTATTTAATTTTATTGATCTTATCAAGCTTCTTATTTGGCACTTTAAGTGTTGGCATTATGCTTGTTGCACTATTGTTAAGCATTGCATGGCTTGTTATGAGTATTTACGGTTATCGCAGTAATAAAGATCAAACAAAGTGGGCAACAAAAATGTTTGTTTTCTCACTTATTCATATGACAATTTTATTTACAACAGTTATTGTCTACTCTTTAGTAGGTGTTATTTTTAAATTATATTAAAGCTTTCAATTAGCAGAAAAGCCAACAGGTTAATCTAACTTGTTGGCTTTTCTTTTTCCACCGAGAGTATTTGACGACTTGGCCATTCTAATGCATGTAACTGCCCCCCAAAAACAGCCCCACCATCAATGCCAATTATATTATTTTCTCCAAAGTAGACATTGTAATCTGTTGGATTTTGGTGAAGTTTATAGGTAGGTGTATGGCCAAAGATTACGGTTTTCCTCCCTTGATAACCTGCGTGAAATTCTTCACGTATCCATAAAAACTCCATAGGATCTGTATCTGCCATAGCTACACCAGGTACAACACCGCCATGTACAAAAATGGCATCCTCTAATTCGATGTAAATATCAAAGGTTTCGATAAGTTGTAAATGTTCTTCGAGCTTTGGTAAGGTTTGAATAAAGCTAGGTAATGTATCGTTTTCAATGGCTTCCTTAAAATCTTCTAATTGATAGCCATAGCTTGCAAGTGTTGCATCGCCACCGCAAAGTCCAACCCAATGATTCCATGGCTTAGGGTGACCAGAACGACAAGCTTTAAGCATGATGGCTTCATGATTTCCTAATAGAACACGTGCACCTTTTGTCTGTAATTCTGCCACTAAGTTTAAAACGCCACAAGATGCTGGTCCTCGGTCAATATAGTCGCCAAGTAAAAATAATCGATCTTGCAAAGTATCATAATTGGCTTTCAATAATAATTCCTCAAAAAGTTCTAATTCCCCATGTATATCACTAATTGCTAGTATTCGATCCATAAAAAAGCATCCTTTCCAGTATTAGAGAAGCTACTATAAAGTATAGAGAGTGATATTGTAAAATTCTACCAATGTAACTTTCAACCAAAAGATTGATTGTAAAGATATCACTTTAAACGATTGTTTTCTAGTTACCTTTTATCATATGACGAAGTGAATTCATTATCTTATTCATTCGTCTATCTTGATGGAAAATAGCTAGGGGAGAGTATTGGCTATAGTCGGTTCATTTTCTAGTGCTTTTATTTTGTATGAAAAGCGTGAGAGGTGAGGGGAGAGCTAGTAAAGAAAATAATCCAACAAATGCAAAAGGAACATACGAATGAAGAAAATGAGCGAATGGAGAAAGTTAGTAGCGCAAGTATAGTAGCAACTACACTTGTTCTTGCAAACTTTTTATACTCCTCGCGCATAACGTAGGAGTATTTGGTATGTATGCGCGAGTACAGTATTTAATTATTCTTGAAGATTTTCCCATGCTTGCTTAGCTATTGACTCGTCGAACGTTGAAAGTAGTCGATAGTTGTCTGTATTTAAAATTCGAAAATGCTGACTAATGACATTTTGTTGTAGGCAATAGCCATTATACTCGCTAAGATTTTTCCACCATATGTATCCTCCCATTGTTTTTTCCTTAGGTTGTAAGGTTCCGTTATTAGCGATTAAATCGACAACTTCAAGTGGATCTCCGCCAAGCTCATGCTGTAAAATCGTGCTATCTCGGCATAATGCACAAACCGCAATCGTTGTAGTCCAGCCAGTTTGAATACGGCCCTTTTCAATTTGAACAAGTGTTTTTTTAGAAAGTCCAAGGAAATCGCTCATCTGATCCTGTGTTAAATCTCTTTCGGTCCGGATTAATTTCAGTTTTTCTGAAATAAGTGTGATTAATTGTTCACGATTCAAATCCAAAACACCCTTTCTTTCAGATAGTTAATACTATTATACATGAAAGTAGTAAGAGATGTTTTGTTTCGCTGGTGACTGTGATAAAAATTAGCGTTACCTAATTAACAATTGAAACATAAAAAAACAGACTGTCCCATCATTGTTTCATTGGACAGCCTGTTAGGTGTTTAAATCTCGTATTTTTTCGTGTCAGAAATAACACGGAAATGGATACCTTTAATTTGAGCACTTACTTTATGACGAAGTGTATCAATATCTACTAACTCATCATTATCATTGACACATTCTGCAATCTCTTGTAATAGCTTCGTAAATGCCTCTTTAAAGAGTGTACGCATATTATCAAAATCTAGGCTACGGAAGTTTCCGTCAATATCAAATGCCTCCACAGAATTTAATTGCTTTGAAGCACCAGCAAAACGATCATCGTACACCGTGTAGTTTTCATCCGTTACTACGATAATATATAATACTTCACCTGTAATTGTTTTTAATTCAATATTCGTTTTGTGTTTTTTGACGTCGGTAATAATATGAATACCGTCCGAATGATATAGTTTAAACAATTTCATATGTAATGCCCCCTGAAAATAGAATCATATCCATATATTTATTATATATGGATATGCCTAATAATGGTATGAGACAAAAGTATTTGGAAAAACTAGAAAAGCCCTGTTGAATGTTAATTCTATAGCTAAATTTGTTATAAACTATTAATAAAATCGTATTATCCGTATTACGCTTCTAATACGGTAGGTAAAATATTGCGAAGGGGACGAACCTCGATGTAATGAATACGATGACCTTGCTGCTCATATATGCTAAATATATATGGGGTTAATTCAATGTTTTTAGTTGCTTTAATGCCGTTGTTCACTGTTAAAAACCAACCACCCAATGTTTCAACTTCTTCTGCTTCAAGCGTTACTTTTAATAGTTTTTCAACATCTTCAATAAGCATTTTTGCGTTTAATATATAGTGATTGTCATTTACTTTTCGGATTTCTGCAATTTCATCATCGTCGAACTCATCGCGAATCTCACCTACAATTTCTTCTAAAATATCCTCGACTGTTACAAGCCCAGATGTCCCGCCATATTCATCCATTAAAATGGCCATATGAATGCGCTCTTTTTGCATACGCACAAGTAACTCCTGAATAGGGATCGTTTCAATTACTCGTATAACAGGGTTAATGAAATCTTCAAGGATTAATGAATCGTCTGTAAGTTGCTCAAGCAAACCGTGTGTAAATAACTCCTTGGCATTGATGAATCCTAAAATATTATCACGATCACCATCATAAATAGGGTAACGAGTATATTTTTCAGCTGCGATGAAATGAATCATGTTTGTAAAAGATTCATTTTTTTCAATTCCAGCAATTTCTGTTCGAGGAACCATAATTTCACGAGCAATACGCTCATCAAATTCAAAGACATTATTCACAAATTTTAGCTCTGTTTTATTGATTTCACCATTTTTAAAGCTTTCAGATAGCAGTAATCGTATTTCTTCCTCTGTATGTGATAGCTCGTGCTCAGAAGCAGGCTTCATACCAAATATACCAACTAATACTCGTGCTGAGCCGTTCAAGAACCAAATAAAGGGATACATCATTTTATAAAATATCATAATAGGTTTGGCAAAAAGAAGTGTAATCGCTTCAGCCTTTTGAATGGCAGCAGTTTTTGGTGCCAACTCCCCGACAACAACATGTAAAAATGTTGCAATGGCAAAGGCACTACCGATTGTAAAAATCGTCATATATTTATCTGAAATACCAACCAAATCAAAAAGAGGATGTAATATAAATTCAAAGGTTTTTTCACCGACCATCCCGATACCAAGTGCTGTTACAGTTATACCAAGCTGACAGGCAGATAAGTACTCGTCTAAATGATTGACAACATACTTTGCAGAAATGGCTTTTTTATTGCCCTCTGCAATTAATTGATCAAGCCTTGAGGCACGTACTTTTACAATGGCAAACTCTGTTGCCACGAAAAACCCAGTTAAAGCTAATAAAATGGTGAAAATCGATAAGTTGAGTATGGTCTCCAAATAGTCGTTCTGTATGAACAGAACGTCACCTCCTAATTATGAATAAGTAAAAGTAAAGATTGCATGAGTGCAATACTTTCGGGGGAAACATTTTTTTTAATCTTTTCGATATCTTTATTGTCTTGTTTGTTTATTTGTTCAAGTAGAGTAGTTACATCCTGCTCTAAGTCCTGCATTTTTACACGTAGCATCTGTACATCGATTTCTTCGTAAGGAGTGATGTTTAGTTCATGTTGTATTTCTATGAGTGAAAGACCTTGCTGTTTGCGTTGTTCAATATAGTGAAGTCGTTCAATCATTGTAGGGGCATAGTAGCGATAATTGGATGCAGAACGTTCAGCCTTTAATAAGCCGATGTTTGTATAATAATCGATTGTTCTTTTTGTAATGCCAGTTTTTTCTGCAAGCTCGCCAATTTTTAATTTCTCTGTCCCAATATAAACACCTCCAAACCATCACGTGATACTTTATTATAACTTGCTCGTATCGTCGTTTTCAAATAGAAGAGCCTAATATTTCTAAATTGTAAGATTTCTTACCGGGAGGATTATTAATATCATGAACATAAAAAAACTTTTCTAACGACTAAATGTTAGAAAAGTTATATGTTCTTGAAAAACTAATAAGTTAATGAAATAGTCATGTTATACAAAATACGGCACTTCGGCAGTGCGAGGGTTGATTTCCGTTCCAGGCTACTCGCTTTATCGCTGCCGCTTCGCTTTCGCGAAGAGCAGAGCTTCCTGTGGGCGAGCGCCGAGCCGCTTCCTCCGCTTCGCTTCGTGGCGAAGCGGCAGCAACAAATGTTTTAACTGTGCGAAAGCGTAGCGGCAGCAACAAATGTTTTCTGTAGCGAAAGCGAAACGGCAGCAACAAAGCGCCCAGTCGGAACGGAAATCAACCCCGCGTTTTGCCGAAGAGACAAAATTATTTCTTAAAAGCTACGGAGTTTCTTTTTGTAAATATGTATCATATAGGTGTTGAAGTGCATCTTCACCAGCCATTTCTACAATTGTTTTGTCATTGAAAATAAGTGTTACATTTGTGCGAGCGCTATCAATTTTATCATTCTTAATAGTGCACGTAACCTTTACTACACCTGTTTCTGCTAGTTGTTTTTTCATTGCATCATCCCATGGTTGCTCAGAAAATAGTGGTGCCAACCATGTGCCTCTCACATGAAGCTCACTTTTTTCAGCGTCATAATCCCAGCGCACGTCACGTAAAATAGTTTTAAATAGGTCATTAACTGTAAAGGATGTATCTTTATAGTCAATGGCAATTGCTCGTATAGCATGTACATCACGACCAACTGCACTGGCTGCAGTTTCGGCTGCTGAATTGATGCCTGAAACCGCTTCTTTAACATCAGATAATCGATCACTACATCCATCTAGCAGCGCGCAAAGACATGTTATACAAGTTACCTTTGTCATCCATCTCACATGTAGTCCCTCCAGTATTGCAAGTTGATACTACTATAGTAACGAAAAGAAAACTATGAAAAAAGGGCATGAAAGCTGGAGATTGTGACGGTTTTGCAACGATGCAACCTCCACTAGAATGTGCGAGAAATTGGAAGTTTAGATATCTGAAAATTCGGTGAATAAATCAACGAAAGGGAGCGGTTTGTGATGAAGATTAATGATGAATTACTTGAGAGATTAGGAACTTATTTCGTGTATCATGCTGTTTATGAAAATTATGGCATTACCTTTGAAAATTTTGTAGAGCGTTGGTTACGGGGGATACTTGTGATATAAAAGAAGAAGAGTCGTGTTCAATGCAAGAACACGACCCTTTTAACTTATTTCAGAAGAAGTCTACCACTTCAATAGTGGTTGAGTTGAATGCGATTATTCGTTACTTTTCAAACATCCACTGAAAGAAGTTAAAGCCTCCGGCGGATGTCACGGAAATCTTAATATAGGATGTTAGCCCCTAAGATCATCGCATCCATGCGATAACGGCTAACTGACCTGCATAGTGCAGGCCTAAGCACAAAGCCGATTCCGGACGCAATTATGCCGAGGCATAATTGATTTATTTAAAATAGTTTGTGATGAATTGGTTGGCTTCTTGCCAATTATAAACGCGTACGACATTGTCCGGAACAGCAAGGCGGTTATATGGAGTGTCAAATAATACGACAGGTATTTTTAATTCCTCCGCAAGCATAACCGCATTATCATGCTTATCCTCAAAAAATGCCTCAACGCCATACTTTTTCGCTGCGGAAATCTTATCGTGACTGCCAATCAGCTCAATATGGTCGTATGGAATAGACTGTGATTTAAACCAATTTACCGTTACATCTGATACATTCTCACCACGAGCAGAAATGTAAAAAAGTTCGTAGTTTTCTTTCCATGTGTTTAAAATATCTTTTGCATCTTTAGCTGCTTCAGATACTTCGTACATAAACGGCTCATTTTCTTTAAACCATGTATTAAATGCTACACGATCAACGGGATGTGGAAATGCTGATAAAAAATCATATTCGCACACATCGTCAAGCGTAATGTTAACTTTATATTGTTTATTAATATGTGGGATTAGTGTACTTGGACATGTTACTGTTCCATCGATATCAATCCCAAAGCGGGGCTTTTTCATGCTAGCACCTCCTTAGGCGTTCGCTTTTTCTGCTTCTTCAGCTGCGCGTTTTTCTGCCATTTCAGCAGCTAGTTTATCGATTTCTTTTTTCAACTCTTCTACCATTGTTTCTTCAGGCACTTTACGAACTGTTTTACCCTTCATAAATAGTAAACCTTCGCCACGAGCACCAGCAATACCGATGTCGGCTTCACGTGCTTCACCAGGACCGTTTACCGCACAACCAAGCACAGCTACTTTTAACGGTACATTAAGTTTAGAAATATATTCTTCTACTTCATTGGCAATTGAAATTAAATCAATTTCGATACGACCACATGTTGGGCAAGAAATAAGGGTTGCCATATTAGAAGCAAGACCAAATGATTTTAATAGCTCACGTGCTACTTTTACTTCTTCAACAGGGTCTGCAGATAGTGAAATACGTAATGTATTACCAATACCTTTTGATAAAATTGCACCAAGGCCAGCCGCTGATTTTACTGTACCAGCAAATAATGTACCTGATTCAGTAATACCTAAGTGTAGAGGGTAATCAAAGGCTTTAGCTGCTTTTTCATAGGCTTCAATTGCTAGATTTACATCTGATGCCTTCATAGATACGATAATGTCGTGGAAGTCCAAGTCTTCCAAAATTTTAATATGGTGAAGTGCGGATTCTACCATACCGTCTGCAGTAGGGTAACCGTATTTTTCTAAAATATGACGCTCTAATGAACCAGCGTTTACCCCAATACGGATAGGAATACCTTTTGCTTTTGCCGCATTAACAACAGCCTCTACTTTTTCCTTACGCCCAATATTACCTGGGTTAATACGAACTTTATCGATACCATTTTCAATTGCTTTTAATGCTAATTTATAGTCAAAGTGAATATCAGCTACTAATGGAATATTGATACGTTTTTTAATATCTGCAATCGCATCAGCTGCACGCTCATCTGGTACTGCGACACGAACAATTTGACAACCAGCTTCCTCAAGACGAAGAATTTCAGCTACTGTTGCTTCGACATCATGTGTTTTTGTTGTACACATACTTTGAATGAATAATTCATTACTACCACCTATTGTTAAGTTACCGACACGTACGGGACGTGTATTTGTACGGTGACAAATTTCACTCATTAAATTTCTCTCCTTTTCGGGCCATACTTTCGACCGTCACTGACATTTATTTTAGCAGTGTAAGAAAATAAGGACAAGGAAGAAACGCTAACTTTTCATTTTCCGCATTTATTTTCAATTTCAAATGATAGCGGAAGCTTAATTTTTTCACCAGGAACAGGAGCCTGTAATTGTAAGTGTGGATTCAATTCATAAAAAAGCTGTAAACGTTCAGGAAAGGTCATGGGTACTTTTGCAGGATGTAGTGCAAATAAACTGTGAATGCTATCGCCTTGAATAGTCTGTACAGTGATATAATTTGGCTCTCGCTCCTTCTCACACAGGGCGTTTTCTGTTTTTTTCTGAGAAAAGGCAGCAAGTTGTAATGATCCTTCAGTTAAATCTACTTTTATAACAAAAGCAAAAATAATAATGATAGCGGTTAACACTAAAGCACGCAAAAAATCCCCTCCTTTTCTACACTATATTTAGCAGAGAGGGGAATCATGCACATTATTTTGTAATTGGTTGTTTTGGGTATTTTGTGATGGCTACGATAAGTAGAGTTACTGTTAAAAGTACAGAAAAAGCAGAGATAATCGTACTGTTGATTGGTAGATAATCTGATAGCATACTTAGTAGAGTTGCCCAAGTCATGGCAAATGTTGTCGTACGCCAAATGTGACGGTATTCTCCGCGACGCTTCATGACATTCAAAATCAGCAGACCCGCAAAGGCGTAGAGAGCAATTTGTGCAAAAATAAGCATCGTTGTAAAAACAAAAAGCATGATGATTGTCACGGGGTATAAAACCCATTTAACATCTTCTATGTATTCAGTTATTCCATTTAAACTATTCATATCAAATGTATCAACAGACATACCAGCCGTGAAACGACCAAAAGAGTATACTGTAACAACAGTAATTAACAGAAAAGTATATTGAATGACTTTCCCGATAGGTAATAAACGATAGGCAGCAAGTTTTTTTGGATGAATTAAGCTATCGATAAATAGTTGTGAGTGTTTCATAAACATATCTCCTCCAATCGCTATTTTACCATGTTCAACTTTGACAAGATATGAAAATAGAAATAATAACTGAGAGTACGATATTGAAATGGTTCATCACCGAAAGTTGTGGATGACTTTTGTTAAAACATATACTATGTAAATAAGTTGATCTTCGTTCTGACTGGGTGACTCCAGGAAGCTTTGCTCTGTGCGAAAGCGTAGCGACAGCAACAAATGTTTTAACTGTGCGAAAGCGAAGCGTCAGCGGCAAATGTTTTAACTGCGCGAAAGCGAAGCGTCAGCGGCAAATGTTTTAACTGCGCGAAAGCGAAGCGTCAGCGGCAAATGTTTTAACTATGCGAAAGCGAAGTGACAGCGGAAAGCGCCCAGTCGGAACGGAAATCAACCACACGTTTTGGTGATGATTTATTGAAATGTTAATATTGTGTAAAGAAGTTAAAGGTTATCTTTACTTTTTCTTTATTATCATTTAAAGATTATGAATAGGGTAGTAGAGATGTAGGAATTGGAGCGAATACAATTGACAATAGATTGGCAAAGTATACTATTTCAATTTTTAGGCGGTTTAGGAGTCTTTTTATTTTCCATTAAATTCATGGGGGATGGGCTCCAAAAATCGGCAGATGATCGACTGCGTGAATGGTTGAATCGATTTACAACAAATCCTCTAATGGGCGTGTTAGTGGGTATAGTTGTAACGATTTGTATCCAGTCGAGCTCTGCAACGACGGTGATTACGGTTGGGCTAGTGAGTGCAGGGTTTTTAACATTACGACAAGCAATCGGTGTCATTATGGGAGCTAATATTGGCACGACAATTACTGCATTTATTATTGGTATAAATATCGGCATTTATTTTTATCCGTTATTAGCGATTGGTGCAGGGATGTTATTTTTCTTTAAGAAAGCTACCTTTCAGTATATCGGACAAATATTATTTGGCTTCGGAGGATTATTTTTAGGATTAGAGTTAATGAGTGCAAGCATGCAGTCACTACATCAATTAGCTGATTTTAAATCATTAACGCTTCAGCTAAGCAATCTGCCCGTTGTAGGAATTTTTCTAGGCGCAATTTTTACATTGCTTGTTCAAAGCTCAACAGCGACTGTTGGTGTGCTACAGGGCTTATACGCTGAGCATTTAATTGGCTTAGATAGTGCTCTACCTATTTTATTTGGTGAAAATATAGGCACGACTGTTACAGCAGTATTAGCTTCAATAGGTGCTTCTATATATGCTAAACGTGCGGCAGCGGCACATGTGTTATTTAATATTATAGGTACAATCATTTTCATGTTGTTCTTTACACCTTTTATGCAGTACGTTCTATGGATTAGTGGGCTATTCCATTTAGAGCCGAAAATGCAAATAGCGATAGCGCATGGCTCATTCAACATTATTAATATGATGATCCAGCTGCCATTTATCGGAGGATTGGCTGCACTTGTCACGAAGATAGTGCCTGGGCGTGATGGCAATATTGATGTGACAACGAAACATTTAGATCCGTCATTCATCGATTCCTCTCCAGCGATTGCACTTGGGCAAGCAAAGGAGGAAGTACTACGTATGGGGGAGCACGCGCTTCGTGGTTTAGAAGAAACATTTTTATATATGAAAACAGGTGAGGCTACTTATATTCCTACAGTTTTACAACTAGAAGTAGCGCTCAATCATTTAGACAAGGAAATTACAAATTATTTAGTAATGGTGTCTAAGCAGCCACTTTCTCGCGCAGACTCAGTAAGACACCATACACTTCTAACAAATGTACGGGACATTGAGCGTATTGGCGATCATTTTGAAAATATTTTAGAGCTTTTACAATATAAAGATCATCATGAGGTAACTTTAAGTAAGTCAGCACGACAAGATTTAATAGGGATGTTTAGCTTAGCGATTGAAGCTGTACGAAAGAGCATTGCGGCACTGGATACAGCTAGTTTGAGCTTGGCGCAGGAAGTAACAGAGCTCGAAAGTTTGATAGATGATATGGAAGATAAGCTTAGACAAAAGCATATTGCACGCTTAAATACAAATGAGTGTAATGGAGCTGCGGGAATCGTCTATACGGATATCGTTAGCAATTTAGAGCGAATAGGAGATCATGCTGTAAATATAGCTGACTCTATTTTAGGAATTAGAAATTAGATCAATTTCGCTCTGGCGTAATTGTTGCTGTCGCTTCGCTTTCGCACAGATAAACAATGCTTCTGGATTTTGAATTGTGCCCGCACAATTCATTCCTTTCAAAAGACATGACATCCGCCGGAGGCCAACACGATGTTGGTCATTCAGTCGTCGCCACAGGATGTGGCGTTCTTAGACTGAGTTCCTCTATTTCAGTAGGTGTTTGGACACCCACTGAAATAGGACCCGTATCCCCATCTATAGGTGGGAATCATATGTAGCTGCCACATTACTTTCGCTACAAAAACATTTGTAACTGACGTTGCACTTACGATACAAATACATCTGCTGAATGAAGATAAATGAAACCTTCAGCTTAGTAAATCCGTATGAAAGGCACTGCGCAATCCGGCAGGTTAAATAGAAATTTGAGGATTTCTTTGTTGAGAATGAGCTATCTATGCCTTTATTAGTTACGAGGAAACAGCCCAACTCTATCGCGCATAGAGGAAATCAGGACTTCTAATTATCTAACTGGATGCACGACAAAAGGGGAGGTTTTTTATGGAAGTTGTAGGCTGGATATTAGTGATTGCCTGCTTTATCATTTCATTTGTTGGATTGGTATACCCAATCATTCCAGGGGTGCTTTTTTTACTTGGTGGTTTTTTAGTATATGGATTATTTTTTTCATTTGCAGAGTTAAGCTGGTTGTTCTGGGCGAGTGAAATTATTTTTGTTGTCATATTATTTGTTGCTGATTCTGTAGCAAATGCCTTTGGTATTAAGAAATTCGGTGGCTCCACTGCAGGTATGTGGGGCAGTACTATTGGTTTATTGATTGGCCCGTTCGTCATTCCGGTTCTAGGAATAATAGTAGGTCCATTTTTAGGAGCGGTAATTGCAGAGTTAATGGTAGAGCGTCGTACATTTGGAGAGGCTATAAAAAGCGGTGTTGGCTCTCTCGTTGGCTTCTTAACATCGACACTTGCAAAAGCTGTGATTCAAATCGTCATGATTGTTGTGTTCTTTATAGCGATATGATTTTCTTCCCTAAGACGTTTAACAATTAAAGAAACAGGTTAGGATAGTAATCGTATTGGCTTTTCAGTCAAAAGGCTGAAATCTTTAATTTGAAGTATTTTTCATTGAATGGTTTGACCAATTTTGATAATCTAAGAATGTATTAATTATTTCTTTACTTTAGGAGGAACTTAACAATGGCTTATGTATTACCACAATTAACTTACGCTTATGACGCATTAGAACCACATATCGATGCAAAAACAATGGAAATTCACCATTCAAAACACCACAATACTTATGTAACAAACTTAAACGCAGCAGTAGAAGGCACTGAATTTGCTGAAAAAGACATTAACGAACTTATCGCAAACATGGATGCTCTTCCAGCTGACAAACAAACTGCTGTTCGTAACAATGGTGGCGGACATGCTAACCATACATTATTCTGGGAAGTAATCGCTCCAGGCGGTTCAAACACTCCAGTTGGCGAAGTAGCAAAAGCAATCGATGCTAAATTCGGTTCTTTCGATGCATTCAAAGAAGAGTTTGCAAAAGCTGCTACAACTCGCTTCGGTTCAGGTTGGGCTTGGTTAATCGTTGATGGTGACTCAGTTGCTGTTACATCTACTCCAAACCAAGACTCTCCAGTTATGGAAGGTAAAAAGCCAGTCCTAGGTTTAGACGTTTGGGAGCATGCTTACTACTTAAACTACCAAAACCGTCGTCCAGATTACATCGGCGCATTCTGGAACGTAGTAAACTGGGATGTAGTAGAAGCTAAATTCCAAGCTGCAAAATAATCTCTATTTAGTTAAAAGGCTATGCTACGGTGTTGTATCACCGAGACATAGCCTTTTTTGCTGTTTTTTAGGTTCTATACTGGTTGGGGATGTTCCAATACGCTCGCTAAAAAATTGGCAGCCAGTCGGTTAATTGAAAGGGGCGTTCATCAAAACTGTTTGAAGAAGTTTTATATTGTGCCTCACCCTCCCAATAATTTATGTAAAAACATTTTTCAAGTAATCAATAAAAAACAGAAACTTTTCATCTTAAAATGCCGTCAAAATAAATGATGTTTTCAAACATAAATTCACAAGTACATGCTTTCCTGACGTACCTTCGAATGGTATACTAAGTATCGTGTATTTAAATTGTAATTAGATGAGGAGGGGAATACATATGCGCAAAGCACCGGGAAAAAACCGCGCGACGAATGTTAAAGCAAAACATCACTCTAATTTAACATTTCGTATGAATGTCCTTTTCTTTGCTATATTTATCGTATTTTCGTTGCTAATTTTTAGGCTTGGCTATATGCAGATTGTAAAAGGGGAAGATTATGTACGCGAATTAGAGCGTAAAGAAGAGGTACCTGTTAATACAAGTGTGCCAAGGGGACGTATGTATGATCGATACGGACGTATTTTAGTGGATAACCAACCAGAAAATGCTATTACGTATACGAAAATGCCGACGACGACAACTGAAGAAATGCTGGAAATAGCGGAAAAGCTGGCACAATTGATTGAGCAGCCTATAAACCGTGTCACTTTACGTGATAAGCAGGATTTTTGGATTATTAAAAATCATGACGCTGCCTATGAAAAAGTAACAGATGCAGAAGAAAAGAAAATTAGAGCCCAAGAAAATATTTCGACAAGTCAAATCAATGGAGAGATAGATAAACTTGTTCGTGAACGAATTACAAACGAAGAATTATTACAACTGACAGACAAGGATATGGAAGTATTAGCAATTTTCCGAGAGATGGTATCAGGCTACAATTTATCACCGCAAATTATTAAGAGTGAAAATGTATCAGATAGTGAATTTGCAATTGTCTCTGAGCGTTTAACTGAACTACCAGGTGTTAACACAACAACGGACTGGAAGCGTTTGAAATTATCATCACTCGCTATTTTAGGACGCACAACCGTACCAGCAAAAGGGATTCCGAAAGAAAAGCTGAATTATTATTTAGCTCGAGATTATTCACGAAATGACCGTGTTGGTGAAAGTTATATTGAAGCGCAATATGAAGATTTACTGCAAGGACAAAAAACCGTTGTTAAAAATATTACGAATAAAAAAGGGCAAGTAGTCGATACCGTTACGACTTATGAGGGTAAACCTGGTAATGATTTAGTCTTAACACTGGATAGCGAGTTAACAGCTGAAATTGACAAAATTGTTGAGGAAGAATTGCTTAAAGCAAAATCACAAGGAGCTTCAGCTTTACTTGATCGTGCCTTTTTAGTTATGATGGACCCAAATACAGGCGATGTTATATCAATGAATGGTAAAAAAATCGAAAAAAATCCTGAAACAGGTAAGAATGAAGTCGTTGATTATTCGTATGGAACGTTTACAACAGCTTATGAGGCAGGTTCTGCAGTTAAGGCAGCAACATTGCTAACTGGTTATAGCCAAGGAGTAATAACACCAAGTACTATATTAGGAGATGAACCAATCACGTTAGCTGGTACTAAACCAAAAAAATCAGTTTTTAATCAGTCCGGCTATATTTCAATGGATGGTTTAAGAGCCTTGGAGCAATCTTCTAACGTTTATATGTTTAAAACAGCTTTACTTATTAACGGAACACCATATAGCTATGGGATGCCACTTCGTTTAAATGACGATACATTCCCAAAAATGCGTAATTCTTATGCACAATTCGGATTAGGTGTAAAAACAGGAATTGATTTACCAAATGAAGTTAGTGGGGTACAAGGTCCGACTGGTCCAACCTATGGGGGTAAAGCACTCGACTTAGCCATTGGACAGTATGATACGTATACACCGTTACAATTGGCACAGTATATCTCGACAATTGCAAATGGTGGCTATCGCATTCAGCCACATGTTGTGAAGGAGGTACGTGAACCATCAACTGATGGGCAATCGCTAGGCCAATTAGTAACAGAAATAGGACCAACAGTTTTAAATCAGATTAATAACTCATCAGATGAAATTAACTATGTAAAACAAGGGTTACGTCGTGTTTATACAGGCGCAAATGGTACAGCAAAAAGATATTTTGCAAATGCACCATATACAGCTGCAGGAAAAACAGGAACAGCTGAAGTAATGTATTACGGGGATTTACGACAGTATAGGGGTCAGTATTCACTTACTTATACACATGTAGGCTTTGCCCCTTATGAGAATCCTGAAATTGCCTATGCCGTAGTTATTCCTTGGGCTTCAACAAACCCTAGACAACCTTTTTCGGCTAATAATGAGATTGCAAGAAGAGCTGTAGATAAATATTTTGAGTTAAAAGCAAAATATAACACTGAAAAAGTGACAGATAGTAATGTAAAACAACCAATTTTACCTGCTATTACACAAGACAAAATTGGTGAAGATGAGCAAAAATAAGAGAAAACCGCTAGTGCATTTCAGTGCCTAGCGGTTTTTTTACAGTTTCAGAGTATTATTGAATCCCCGCGAAAAAACCACGGTATGAAAAAATCATATTTTCATACCGTGGTTTATTTATTCTCCAATGGAAGACTTATTGTACAGATAATTGTTGAATAGCTATTTCAAATTGTTGTTTCGGTTTTATTCCATAAAGCTCTATATTATTACAAAAATAAGACTCTACCATAAAATCAACGGCTTCCTGTAGAGTATATTCCCGATGATCCATAATAAGTGTTAAATATGTTTTAAAGTAATTGGCATTTTGTACTTTTGCATGTTTAATCACAAAGTCAAACTCCTCTTAGATTATTTCCTGACACAATTGCTTATTATAGCATCTTTCCATAAGGACGCAAGTTTATCCTCACTTTGAAGAATGCTCCTACCTCTGAAGGTAGTGAGTTTCATGCAGCTGTGGTTCCTTTCAGAGGGGAGCAAGCACCTAAGTAAATAGAGGAACCCAGTCTAAGTAGGTCCCATACCGTGGCAATTTATCTATAACGACAGCACAAATAAGTCAATTGTAAATCCGTCTTTACAATCATTTACAAAACATTACATTCCTTTACATCTCTTTTACGAACTGTTTATACGACTTCAACAATTAGTCATTATAGTAAAGATTGTAAGACAAACAACTATAAAATGTTAATGACGGGGGCAAATGAGATGAAAAAGTGGAAGTACTTAACGATGACAGCGGTAATGGGGTCAGCATTAATGCTTGGCGCATGTGGTAGCGACTCTGCACAAAAAGGTAACAATGCAGAAACAAACGCACCAGCGAGCTCAGGACAAGACGCTGCAGATGAAAAACTGCAAGGGGCTGTATCTGGAGATGGTTCATCAACAGTCGCACCTATTATTGAAGCAGTTGTTGAAGAATATGCAGGGACTCAACCGAATGTCAAAGTATCGGTAGGTGTTTCGGGTACTGGTGGTGGCTTTGAAAAATTCATCGCAGGTGAGACAGACTTTTCAAATGCATCTCGTCCAGTAAAAGATGAAGAGAAAGCAAAACTAGAGAAAGCAGGAATTGCTTTTACAGAGCTTCCTGTAGCATATGATGGTTTATCAGTAGTCGTGAATCCTGAAAATGATTGGGCAAAGGATTTAACAGTAGACCAATTAAAGAAAATTTGGGTTGAGGATGGGAAAGAGAAAAAATGGTCTGATATCGATCCATCGTGGCCAAATGAAAAAATAGTCTACTACTCACCTGGTACTGACTCAGGGACGTACGATTATTTTGATGAAGTCATTTTAGACGGCGCTGATCTAGCAAAATCAGCAACATTATCAGAGGATGATAACATGCTAGTTCAAGGTGTAGCAGGTGACAAAAACGCAATCGGCTTCTTTGGCTACGCTTATTACCTAGAAAATAAAGATAAATTAGGCATTGTAAATATAAATGGTGTTGAGCCAACAAATGAATCAATTGAATCTGGTGAATACGAACCGCTTTCACGACCATTATTTGTCTATGTGAAAAATAGCGCGATGAAAGATAACGAAGCAGCATACGATTTCGTCAAATTTACACTTGAAAATGCAGGAGATATGGCAGAAGCAGTAGGTTATGTCAGTCTACCAGAAGATAAATATAGTGAAGCTTTAAAAACATTAGAAGGCTTAAAATAAGTAGACATGCATAGAGGGAAAGAGATGTATGCTCTTTCCCTCTCTTATTTGAAAGGAGCACCCAATGGTTTCTCAAAAAGAAAACAAGACATCATCTGTGCAGCAATTAATTGCAAATTCGCGCAATCAAAAAACGAAGAAAATAGTGGAAAAAGCAATGCCAGCACTATTATTTTCTGCAGCTCTTATCTCAATATTGACGACATTTGGCATTGTTTTCACCCTTATTTTTGAAACGTTTGAATTCTTTAAACGTGTTTCGATTACGGATTTCCTATTTGGTACACAGTGGCTACCGTTTTCAGGAAAGGAACCGTTATTTGGGATATTACCTTTAATCGCTGGAACATTGAAAGTCACACTTATTGCAGTTGCCGTAGCAGTTCCGTTTGGCATAGCTTCAGCCATTTATTTAAGTGAATATGCAAGTGAAAAAGTAAGACGTACAGTTAAGCCTATTTTAGAAGTGTTAGCGGGTGTACCAACAATCGTTTATGGCTTCTTTGCATTAACATTTGTAACGCCGATGTTACAGCAAATTATTCCAGGATTAAAACTTTTTAATGCACTTAGTCCAGGGATTGTTGTAGGGATTATGATTTTGCCAATGATTACGTCACTTTCTGAGGATGCGATGTCATCGGTCCCAAATAGTATGCGTGAAGGTGCTTTAGCTCTTGGAGCAACAAAGTTTGAAGTAGCTATAAAAGTAGTATTACCTGCAGCATTATCAGGCATTGTCGCTTCAGTTGTTCTCGCCATTTCCCGGGCAATTGGAGAAACTATGATTGTGTCGCTAGCAGGTGGATCAACGCCTAAATTCGATTTAAATGTGACAGATTCTATTCAAACGATGACTGCGTATATTGTGCAAGTTGCAACCGGAGACGCTGGTTATGGTACGACAATTTATTATTCTATTTATTCAGTCGGATTTACATTATTTATCTTTACTTTAGTGATGAATTTACTAGCCCACTATATTTCGAAACGCTTCAGGGAGGTTTACTAGCATGCGCTATATGGATGACACGGTCGTCATGAAACGAATGACAAAGCGTATTACATTCAATAAAGTTTGGAAGTCATTTTTCTTCTTAGCAACAACCTTTGCTTTAGTGACGCTTGTTATTTTGCTTTACCGCATAGTAACACAAGGTGTTGACTATTTATCCATCGATTTTCTAACAAATTTTGCTTCACGTTTTGCAGATAAAGCGGGCGTTAAGGCAGCTTTAATAGGCTCACTTTGGCTGATGGCAGTCGTCGCTCCAGTATCGATACTATTAGGTGTAGGGACTGCGATTTATTTAGAGGAGTATGCAAAGAAAAATAGATTAAATGATTTTATTCGTATGAATATCTCGAACTTAGCAGGTGTTCCTTCCATTGTTTTTGGTTTACTTGGGTTAACAATTTTTGTTCGAATGCTGGGACTAGGAAAAAGTGTTTTAGCTGCCGGCTTAACAATGAGTTTGTTAATTTTGCCAGTGATCATTGTTGCCGCGCAGGAGGCGATTCGTGCAGTACCTAATGAACAACGAGAAGCTTCTTATGGTATGGGTGCGACAAAATGGCAAACAATCGTGAATGTTGTGCTACCAGCAGCTATTCCAGGGATTTTAACGGGAAGTATATTAGCAATGTCTCGTGCGATTGGTGAAACAGCACCACTAGTAGTTATAGGTATTCCAGTTATTTTACAATTTTTACCTAACGGGTTATTAAGTCAATTCACAGCTTTGCCAATGCAAATATACGATTGGGCAAAACGTCCGCAAGAGGCATTTCAATATGTAGCGGCAGCCGGTATTTTAGTCCTTATGACAGTGCTGTTACTGATGAACTCTATTGCCATCTTTATTCGAAATAAATTCCAAAAACGTTATTAATGAGGTGACCTTATGGTACTGGGTATTAAAGAGGAAAAATCAATTGTCAAATCCGTTCATACGGCTACAAAGCCATCTGCTGATTTTGCTAAAAAAATAGTATACGATACACGTAATTTGAATTTGTGGTATGGGGATCATCATGGTTTAAAAGACATCAACTTAAGCATCTATGAAAATGAAGTAACAGCTATAATTGGACCTTCTGGCTGTGGGAAATCTACTTATTTAAAAACTTTAAATCGAATGGTAGAGCTTGTACCGAGTGTTCGAACATCAGGGGAAATAGTTTATCGTGAGCGCAATATTTTAGATAAAAGCTATACGGTCGAAGAATTACGTACCCGAGTAGGTATGGTATTCCAGAAGCCAAATCCATTCCCAAAGTCTATCTACGATAATATTGCATATGGTCCACGTATTCATGGCATTAAAAATAAGAAGATTCTTGATGAGATTGTCGAAAAGTCTTTACGAGGTGCGGCAATTTGGGATGAAGTAAAGGATCGCTTAAATCAAAATGCATATGGCCTTTCAGGCGGACAGCAACAACGAATCTGTATTGCGCGTTGTTTAGCGATTGAACCAGATGTTATTTTAATGGATGAGCCAACATCCGCACTTGATCCGATTTCTACATTAAAAGTCGAGGAGCTTGTACAAGAGCTGAAAAAAGATTATTCAATTATTATTGTGACACATAATATGCAACAAGCAGCGCGTATTTCCGATCGTACAGCATTTTTCCTAAGTGGAGAGGTTGTTGAATACGATAAAACAGACGTTATCTTCCAAACACCAGCAGATCAACGTACTGAAGATTATATTTCAGGTCGATTCGGCTAAGGAGGAGCAGTAAATGGTAGTGCGTGAACGTTTTGAACAGGAATTAAAAGAAGTCCAAGAACAATTTATTGAGATTGCTAATAAAAGTGTCAACGCTCTTAAATTAGCATTTGAAGCATTATTAAATCAGGATTTAGAGACATCTTTAAAAATTCTTGAGGACGATTTAATCATCAATCGTCTTGAAGAAGAAATCAATGATCATGTTATTTTAATGATTGCGAAGCAGCAGCCAGTAGCTACTGATTTACGACGTCTCATGGTGCTTGTCAAAGCGGCATCTGATATGGAAAGAGTAGGGGACTATGCAGTTAATATTGCAAAAGAAACGATTCGTATAGGAAAAGAGCCCCTAGTCTTTCCTACAACAAATTTGCAAACGATGTGTAATAAGACTGTAGAAATGCTCGAAAGTATTATTAAAGCTTTTACAGAGGAAGATACTTCTCATGCCAAGGAAATTGCTGAGCTAGATGATTATGTTGATGATTTATATGGAGCGACAGTAACGCTATTGCTACGTGCCGGAGCTGAAAATCCAGCACATATTTCTCAAATCACACACCTAACATTCGTTTGCCGATATTTAGAGCGCTCAGCTGACCATGCAACAAATATTGCTGAACATTTATTCTACTTAGTCAAAGGTAAACATTATGAATTAAATAATTAGTAACCGGAGAGCCAATTATAGGCTCTTTTTTTCATAGTGTTGAAAAACAAACGCTTAAGGGGATTTTTTGTAAATATGGTATAGGGTGATTTTGTGCTACTAATTCTCCTGTGAGCCAGTGTCGAGCCACTTTGTTAACACCCCACTTTTGCACATATAACCAATGCTATTGATGCTTCATTTTCGCACATGAAAAAATGCTGAAGTTTTATTTTATTACTAAAATTACTGTCATGCTAGAAGATACATACTAAGTGAAATTAACCCTTCTCCTTGCTGAAGAGCCGTATTTTATTAATACTAAGTAACAGCAACATTTTATTAAAAATAGCGTCAAAATACTGTATGCTTTATTGTATTGTCAAAAAATTATTTTGGTTATACTATAGACATTATCCGAAAAAATGTACTGAGGTGGTGCTGTTTCGTGAAAGACGCTGTAGAATCACTCATAGAGAAATTTGATCTGGAATTCACACCAGAACAACGAGACTTTTTACGTTTTCTATATGAAAACTTACATCTTGAGGAATTAAGTGACAAAGAACAAAGTTTTTTTATTGACTATTTTTACAAGAGTGAAACATTACGAAATATGGCAGCATTTGCACTTGAATTGGCAGATATCATGCGTGAAATTTGCGAACTTATACCAGCTATTGAGAAAGCCGAACGATTGACCAATGGAAAAGAGCAACGCTTGTATAATGAGCGAAAGTGGCAGATAGCTAGGCGTCAAAAACTAAGTCGTCAAACAATAAAAAAAGGAAATATCCTATATGTTCCTTTTGAAGAATACAAAGAAGAAACAGGTCCAATTATTATCTGTCTTGAACAAACAACAGGAATGGCTGCATATTCTGAACTTTGTAAAAGTATAATTTTACCGTTATTTATGAACGCGCACCGTGAACAGCGCGATTTATATATCGTTCCATATGACTGTCAAATTCATGTGCATTATCGATTCGAAAACGGTCATTTAAATTTATCAGATTTTAAGGGTTTTATTGAATATAAGGCAAAGGGAGAAGCTGCCATTCTGCCAGTACTTCATTTTGTAAAAGGCTTGCTTCAAGAAAATCAGCATTGTACAGAAGCGGATATTATCATTTTTACAGAAGGTACACCAATCGATGGACAGCATCTCGTTGGAAAACAAGCGAAAGCTTTACTTGAGGAAATGAAGCGTAAGTACCATGCTGAATTTTCGGTTATCGCTATGCATGAACATAATTTTAACGAGCAGCAATTTTGGTTCGCCAACAAGGCTTTTTTTGCGGATGACGCTATTCAATAAAAAGGAGCTGATCGTAGTGTTGATTGGCCTCTTTTTTTGTGGTAAAGGAAACTAGAGATTTTTTACCTTGGATAACCTAAGCATAGTCGGCGTCAAGGCTAAAGTGTTACATCCTCGAGGTCGTTTCGATCCCTCGGGCAAAAGTGATGGAGCGTTTCCTTTTGCTTCGGGCTCTCCAGCACTTGTCGGATGTAAACGAGCGCAATAGCGCATTTATTTTGAATATACATAGTAGTTAGAGGAGAATGATATGGATTCATTGAAGTGGTTATTACCTAACATTACAGCACCAACATGGATGGACGTTATTATTGCCATCGCTCTTTGTATTGTTGGTTGGCTGTTTCAGCATTTTGTTATAAAGAAAATGATTAATCGCACTGTTATATTTTTGAAAAATCGTCAGCGTAACTTTCAGGCAACAGTGCTCGCGCAATTTAATAAAGCAATTCGCTATGCTTTCATGTTTGCAGTGATTGTACTCAGCTTAACAATATTATTAAAAGAAAATTTATTTACAAATGCAGTGACAAAGAATTTTGTTTTGTCCATTATTGTTTTTTTTCCCTTTAAAGGCGTATATGATGTATTACATTTTTATACCAAGCAGCCACTAACATTGAATAATGATGAAGAACCGAATGTCCTATTACCATTTTTTCTTCGTATAGGAAAAGTACTTATCATGATATTGGCAATGTTTACGATTGCTTCATTTTGGGATTTTAACTTGAATGGCTTTTTAACGGGGATTGGTTTAACGGGTGTAGCGATTGCCTTCGGTATTCGAGATACACTAGCCCATGTTTTTGGTGGGATGTCAGTCGCATTAGATAATCCGTTTCAAATTGGTGATTGGGTAGCAACAGAGGACCAAAAAATTGAAGGAACAATTGAGGATATTAATCTTCGAAGTACATTAATTCAAACAGGTGATAAAGGGCTTGTTTATGTACCTAACTCTT
Source organism: Lysinibacillus zambalensis (assembly GCF_040183165.1). NCBI lineage: Bacteria > Bacillati > Bacillota > Bacilli > Caryophanales > Bacillaceae > Lysinibacillus > Lysinibacillus zambalensis. The sequence continues at coordinate 48,293 of NZ_JBEGDG010000010.1, read as the reverse complement.
ATTTAGTAAATCGACCAATCTATAATTTATCAAAAAGGGAGAAACGAAAATGTGAGCAATTTTTATTTGTAGCTGCGGAAAATGAAGAAGAAACATTACGCAGTGCTTTAAGTGCCATTCAAAAGGAAATTTATTTGCATGCTCAAACAGAAAAAGATATGATTCATGTATTTATAGATGAGTTTTATCCAACTTCCTATCGAGTCCTTGTACGATTCTTTGTGGCAACAAATGATACGGCGGTAATGTTAAATGTGCGACAAGATATTTTGTTTGCTATTCGTCAAATCTTTCAAGAACTAAATATTAAAGTAGCTAATCCGGCTGAAGAGGAATGGATTAGCAATAAAAATAATTTGAATTGTTAGTTTTCATGTTTTACAATGAATGTATATATAATCAGCTTTGATGAAGAGTAGTAGCCATTATTATTTGTTATAGAGAGCTAGTGGTCGGTGGAAACTAGTACAAAAACTTGGCGAATGGACTTCGGAGCTCTAATCCTGAATAAAGTATGGATTAGCGTCTGCCTACGTTATAGGGCATAGAGAGGGTCTTTAAATCTTTCAGCGGCTACCCAAGCATCAGCTGAATGTAATTATGCCGGGGCATAATTGATTAAGACCAATGAAGGTGGCACCACGGCTTTTCCGTCCTTTTGTGATGGAAAGGCCTTTTTATATGTTTTGGTGGAACTGAACCATGTTATACAGTTCAAATTCCTGACACAATGTTTAGTTAAACGAAAGCGAAATGCTAACGAACGACAGTGTCAAAACGCCAGTGCATAATTATTAGATTTTGGTGTAGAAGAGCAGAGCATAGAGAAGGAGAGAAAGAGGATGACAGTTGAGCTTAGAAAGTTTGCCGTGAAGGCATTACAGGGTGATATGATGACGCCAATTTCCGTTTATCAATCACTTGAAGGGAAGCAAAAAATGCTTTTCGAATCGTCAGCCAAGCATGAAGAAAGCGGGCGTTACTCGTTTATCGCCGTCAACCCAGTTGCAGAACTGATTGGAGATAGGGATGGTTACTCTTTTACAAAAGAAGGAGAAACAGAAAAATCGAATGACAATGTATTGCTAAAATTACAGCAAGTTATGCCATTTCATAAGACAAAATACCCTTTCGCCTTTTTTGGAGGAGCAATCGGGTTCTTTGGTTACGAAACAGCATTTTATACAGAAAAAATAGGTGAATACTTGCAGGATGATCTAGAAATGCCCGATGTTCATGTCTTTTTTTATGATACATTTATTGTTTTTGATCATTTAAAGCAAGAGGTTACATTAGCAGCAATCGATTTATTTAATGAAGGGCGTTCTCTTGAATCGATGGAGTTGGCAATTTCTACAATGCAGAAGCAGCTTCATGCAGGAACAACATTTGATGCCATGACGTTTGGAGAGCTTAATTTCAGACCAATGATTGCCAAAGAAGATTTTGTAGCAATGGTTGATCGGGCTAAGCAGCATATTCGTAAGGGTGACATTTTTCAAATAGTCTTATCACAACGCTTCACTTCACCATATACAGGGAATCCTTTTGCTTTATATCGTCAGTTACGTACTTCTAACCCGTCACCATATATGTTCTATATGGATTTTGGTACGTATACGATTTTAGGGACATCTCCTGAAAGTCTCGTTAAGGTGAAGGATCGAAAGGTCACGACAAATCCAATAGCAGGAACGAAGCCTAGAGGAAAAACGGTGGAGCAGGATAACGCTATTGCGGAAGTGTTATTAAATGATGAAAAAGAAATTGCTGAACATCGTATGCTTGTAGATTTAGGTCGTAATGATCTGGGGCGTATTGCTAAAGTCGGTTCAGTGAAGCTTATAAAATATATGAATATTGAGCGTTATAAACATGTTATGCATATTGTATCGGAGGTTATCGGTGAATTACGTGAGGATGTACATGTTTTGGATGTTCTTAGAGCTTGCCTCCCTGCTGGTACAGTATCAGGTGCGCCGAAAATTCGCGCTATGCAGCTAATCAATGAGCTAGAGCCAGTGAAGCGTGGTGTCTACGCTGGCGCAGTAGGTTATATTTCCACTACAGGTGATATGGATTTAGCGCTAGCCATTCGGACAATGATCATCAAGGATTATCGTGCGCATGTTCAGGCAGGGGCCGGTATTGTGTATGATTCAGTGCCTTTGTCAGAATACGAGGAAACACTAAATAAAGCTCGTGCACTATTGGAGGTAAAACAATGATTTTACTAATCGATAATTATGATTCATTCACATATAATTTATTTCAGCAAATAAGTATGCTTGGGAAAGAAGTTAAAGTAGTACGTAATGATGAAGTGACAATCGAAGAAATTAAGAAAATGCAACCAGAAGCTATTATTTTATCTCCTGGACCAGGTAAGCCGATAGATGCTGGAATAACAGTAGATGTTGTCAAAGAACTTTATACGAAATTTCCGATTTTAGGCATTTGCCTTGGACACCAATCGATAGGGCAGGCTTTTGGGAGTAGTATCGTTCGAGCTAAAAATATAATGCATGGAAAATTATCGACGATTCAATACGAAAAAACAGGTTTATTTGCTCAGTTGGACGGTAAAATAGAAGTAATGCGCTATCATTCCCTCGTCATTGAGCCAAGTACGTTACATGATGATTTTAATATTTTAGCAAAGTCTAGTGGTGATGGTGAAATAATGGCGATTCAACATAAGGAGTACCCACTTTATGGGCTACAATTTCATCCAGAATCAATTGGAACACAAGAGGGTAGCATAATGATGCAAACCTTTATAGAACAAATTTCTTAAACGAAATAAAACAGGCTGCCATCAAAAATCAGAAGTTGTGATTTTTGGTGACAGCCATTTTTATAATTAGGATGGTTATATTATTGCTTTTTCCCTGTAATCAATTTCGCAATTTCCTCTAATGACATTGAAGAATTGACATCGTAGGCACCGATTTGTAAGCTTCGAGCGTATTTAGGATTAGCAAGTAAAAGTTCCATTTCAACACTATTTTCGATGACGCCACCATCTTCAAGCTTTTGCGCTACAGTATATGGTTCCATACCGCCATAAATTTGAAGTGTCATAGTGGTAACATTTCCTTGAGACGCCGATTCATCTTTATCTTTAGCAGTTGTTTTAGGTGCATCTGTCTTCTGTGTGTTTTCCTTCGGCTCTTGTTTAACTTGTTCCTTTAACAATGCAATTTCTTTATTTGCCTGATCAAGCTTTTTTTGCAGCTCCTCTACATTTTCTGTGTTGTTGGAAGCTTTCGTCGGAAGACCGATATTGAGATCAAAACGAACTGCTAAAGCTAGCAATGCTCCGATAAGAAAAAGTGCAATGCCAAATGCGCGGATAGCGGTATTATTCATAGATTACTGACCTCCGTTTGCAATCACTTGGCGGACTTGCTCTTCAGTTAAATTCGAACGAATACTTATATCGGCTACAGAAAGACCCTGCTTATTAAGTTCAAGTACTTGACTTATAATAATTTGATGGATAGGTTTCGTTTTTGTAGCAGCTTGTCCTGTTTTTGATGTCTGAGCAGCTTGTTGAACAGTTTGTAAGACCTGTTGGATGTTCGGATTTGGTATCGTGTTATTTTGTGCAGATGATGATTTAACCTGAAACTCTGGCTCTAATAACAGCTCCTCCTCAACAATTTTCAGACGACGTTTTAAATTATTTGTTTCTTGAAAAATAGAGATGGATAGCTCCTCTACATCTTGTTCGACTTTTTTCGAGTTATTTTTGAAAAAGAACGACACGATAATTAGGAGTATTCCCACAATCATAAGTATGATGGATAAATCCACTAGTTTCACCTCATTAAGTATGTAATTATAAGGTATTTTACCATATGCAAACTTAATATGAAATGAAGGTAGATTTTTTTTCAGTTTATGTTATAATAGGTTAGTCGTATAAATCATGCTCAAAATTTAAATTCTTGATATAGAGTGGGAGGGTTAATAATGCGCGTAAACATTACTTTAGCTTGCACAGATTGCGGCGAACGTAACTACATTTCTAAAAAGAACAAGCGTAACAATCCAGAGCGTCTTGAACTTAAAAAATATTGCTCTCGCGAGAAGAAATACACTCTTCACCGTGAAACTAAGTAATCGCTCATTAAGCCAAAACCACACGTGGTTTTGGCTTTCTACATTTTTAAGAGGAGGATAGCTTAACATGGATAAATCAACTTTACGGAACGAGGTAAAGGAAGCTCTTGCCGAAATGAGCGAAGTAGCTTACCACGATCAATCATTTGCTGTATTAAAAAAAGTGTTACAGGAACCATATATAATAGAAGCAACTACAATCGGTATTACTATTTCCAATAAGCCAGAAATCGACACAATTCAATTAATAGAAGAACTGTGGCAACTTGGTAAAAAAGTGGCAGTACCTAAATGTAATCCAAAGACAAGAGAAATGTCATTTTATGCCATTGAATCATTTGACCAACTTGAAACTGTTTATATGCATTTGCGTGAGCCAATTCCAGAAAAGTGTGAGTTTGTTGACGCAAATGAAATGGATGTCATCCTTGTACCAGGAGTTGTTTTTGATCCGTTCGGCTATCGAATCGGCTACGGCGGTGGTTATTATGATCGCTATGTATTAAACTGTAAAAAGGGTAAGCTTATGTCTCTCATATTTAACGAGCAGCTATATGAACATATCCCAAGAGAAGCGCACGACTGCCCAGTAGATATCATTGTGACACCGACAAAACGTCTTGACTGTGTAACACAACGAGGAGCGAACTAAAATGGACAAAATGTTAGATATTTATGAATTACTAAAAACATATGGCACTTATATTTACACACGAGATCCGATTGGTGATTTGATGTTAATGGAGGATGAAATTCGCGAGTTGTATAAAGCGAATGTACTAGATATTAAAGATTACCAAATGGCATTGTTACTAATTCGACAAGAAACAACAAAACTTCGTATGAAAGAAAATAGTCAGTAAGGTTTTAAAATAAATCATTTGGGGTATTGTAAAAATAATGTAATATGTATGTAATATTCTTAAAACAGTGGTTTTCCACTGTTTTTATGATTTGTGAAACTTTTTACAATTAAAAACGTATATATTATTGTCCAGAGCGAACAAGAAGAACAGTTTTCCATAAATATATCTATTGATTATCTGTAAAAAAAGGATTAAGATATATTTTGTTTCAGTAACAAATTGTAAAAAATTATTATTTTTTTTGTAAGAAAGTAAGGAGGATGTTAGGAATGAAATCAATAAAGTGGCCTAAACATTCATTTATGATACTAGCAATTGTAGCAACTTGGATAAAAACGGTCATTGTTTATCACACAAGCTTTGAGATGAAAATTGAAAATGCAATGCAACAATTTATTTTGCTTATTAATCCATTGAGCTTTGTGCTATTTGCTTATGGTATTTCGTTATTCTTTAAATCACCGAAAGTTAAAAGTCGCTATATAATTACGATCAGTGTTATTTTATCGATTGTTTTATACGGAAATGTGGCATTCTATCGTTTCTACAACGACTTTATTACGCTACCAGTATTATTCCAAACAAGTAACTTTGGCGATCTAGGAACTTCAGTGGCAGCGATTGTCAGCCCTTGGGATTTATTATATTTCATCGACGTGCTGATTTTAATTTTAGCGAACAAATATTTGCCAAAAATGAAGGAAGCAGTAAAAGTCAACGTAGAATTCCGTCGTGCGTACTTCGTATTAGCGATTGCGATGACATTCTTAAACTTAGGATTAGCTGAAACTGAGCGTCCACAATTGTTAACACGTAGTTTTGACCGTGAATTACTTGTGAAAAACATTGGTACGTATAACTACCATTTGTATGATATTTATATTCAATCAAAATCTTCTGCTCAACGTGCGTTAGCGGATGGCAGTGAATTAGTAGAAGTGAACAACTATATTCGTTCTAATCAAGCAGCAATCAACCCTCAAATGTTTGGTAAATACAAGGGGCGTAATTTGATCCTTGTATCGATGGAGTCTTTACAAAACTTTGTTATTAATAATCAAATGGATGGTCATGAAATTACACCATTCTTAAACTCTTTAACAAAAGATAAAGATACGTTTTATTTCAGTAACTTCTATCACCAAACTGGGTTAGGGAAAACTTCTGACTCAGAGTTTATTACAGAGAACTCATTGTTCGGCTTAGGTCGAGGTGCGGTATTCTTCACGCATGGTGGAAATACGTATAACTCAATGGCTGAGCGCCTTGGAGATAATGGCTACTTTACAAATGTCATGCACCCGAATAATAAATCATTCTGGAATCGTGACATGATGTATCAATCATTACACATTAATAAATTCTATGATATAGATTCATATAAGATTGGCGAAGGGGAAGCAGTTAACTGGGGTATGAAAGATGTTCCATTCCTTGAGCAATCTGCAGCTTTAATGAAAGATATGCAACAGCCATTCTATTCTCGACTAATTACTTTAACGAACCACTATCCATTCACATTGGACCCAGAAGATGTAATGATTCCTGAATATACGTCAAACTCAGGTACATTAAATCGTTATTTCCAAACAGTTCGTTATATGGATGAAGCTCTTAAAGACTTCTTCCAAAGTTTAAAAGATCAAGGTGTATATGATAACTCTATTATTGTAATGTATGGTGACCATTATGGTATTTCAGAAAACCATAACAAAGCGATGGCTCAATATTTAGGAAAAGAAAGCATTACATCATTTGATAATGCAATGCTACAAGAAGTGCCATTATTTATCCATATCCCTAACTCAGGAGATGGTAAAGAAATGACAGAGATTGCAGGACAAATGGATTTACGTCCAACAATTTTACACCTTCTTGGCATTGAAACTTCAAAAGATATGCAACTTGGTGCAGACCTATTCTCACCAGAGCATGAAGATTTCGTTGTTTTCCGTGACGGTCGTTTTGTAACAGATAAATATGTATACGTTGGTGAAGCTTGCTATGACAAAGCAACTGGTGAAGAAATCGATGGTGAGCCATGTGAGCCATATGCTGAACGAGCTACGAAAGAACTAGAAAATTCTGATGCTATCATTAACGGTGATTTACTCCGCTTCTATGACCAAAAGACAGGTAATTTGAAGCAAGGAGTAGTTAAGTAAACAAAGTAAGAGATCTCATGTTTAGTGAGATCTCTTTTTTGTTGTATATTAAGCGTCCATTAGCGAGTTTTCATCAGAAGTGACGAGTTTATTTCCATATAGTCTGGAAACTTCATTAAACACTTAAATGGGAGTGTTTGGAAGGGTTTTTATGTATCCCTATCAGCTGATAATTTAAAGCGTTCTGGAAGCCATATAAGCAGCTTAGAGGAAAGAGGACATTAACGTGTTAGAATAGGTGAATAATTAATCCTCACTGTTCGTAAGGTCAAAAAGAACAGCTCAAATAGGAAGTAAATAGAAAAAAGAGCAGCCTCGTAATGAGACCGCTCTTTTTTTGTCTGAATTTTAGTGTAATGTTGGTGGGTATCCGCTGTGAATTACAGTCATAATTACGAACCAACCGAATACTACTGCACTTAATAAGTTGAAAACAACGCTTAAAAGGTTCTTTTCTTTAAGTGCTTGGAATGTACCAACTACAGCTAAAATTGAAACTAGACCAAAAATAACCATTAATAAGTTCATTAAAAATTGACACTCCTTTCGACATCAGAAAATGAATGTCGTCAACAATATTCCTCCTTAATTGTAAACGTTCTACCTGTTTTTGTCGAGAACTAAAATAGCTTAAACTATGAACATTTATCGTCAAATTGTGGTAAAGGCTGTATAATTGATATTGAGGTGATAGTAATGATGAACGTACGAAGTTATTCACTTGGACCTGTCCAAACGAATTGTTATATCGTATCGAATAAAAATAAAGAATGCATAATTTTTGATCCAGGAGAAGAAGCAGATCGAATTATCAAGGCAATACGTAGTAACGGCCTAAAACCATTAGCCATTTTTTTAACACATGCGCATTTCGATCATATCGGTGCCGTAAACGCTGTCCGCGAAGCTTTTAATGTGCCATTATGGATTCATGAAAAAGAAGTAAGCTGGTTAGGAGATCCAACAAAAAATGGCTCTAGTAAATATGCGGCATTACCAGATTATATTGTAGATGCTCCATCTGAAGAAAATATAATTAAAAAAGAACAACTATTTGAAATAAGCGATTTTGGTTTTAAAGCAATTTTTACGCCAGGACACTCACCGGGTAGTATTTCATATATATTTGAAAATGATGGCTTCGCTATTGTTGGAGATACACTCTTTGAACAAGGTGTCGGTCGAACGGACTTACTAGGAGGATCAACAAAAATATTACTTGCATCCATTCATGATAAGCTGTTGACATTACCTGAAGATACTATTATCTACCCTGGCCATGGTAATTATACAACAGTCGGTGCAGAAATGGAGACAAATCCCTTCTTGAATGGTTTTTAATAAATGACATCCCAAAACTTTTGGTGATGAACTTGGAGAATGTATACTATAAAAATCCCCCTGGCATTTTCGTAATGCAATGGGGGATATTACTATGCTTTGATTATATTTTATTGTTCTAATGAATAAATTTACATAAAAAAAGCATGTCTCATATTGGATGAGACACGCGTTTTTCTTTGTATTAATGACCGCCACCAGGTACGTGAATGAATGTTGTATAGTACGTGAAGCCAGCAAAGAATACAGTTAAATATGCTCCGAAAATGTACATGTACATACGTTCTGAAAGGTTCAAGAAGCCTAATAATAAGAATAAACCTGTATTACCTACGAATAATAGCGATACTTCGTTCATACCACCAAGGTAGAACATAACTGCAAAAATACCTGTCCAGAATGCCATAACTTTATACATATTATCCATGAAGATTTCCCCTCCTTTTGCCCACGACACAATAATCTCTTACTCATTATAAATGATATGAAAGGTATCTGTAAACTGGAACTTCTTCTTCTTTGTGACAAACCATTGGATTTTAAAAGTTAGTTATCAATTTCTGTCACGTTTATTTCATATTTACATAAATCACAATTATGTACCATGCTATCAATTTGTATAAAATCATTGCTCGAAAATAGCGCATCAACCTGTCCTTTTAAATACGATTCATGTAAAGAACAAACAAGGTCTGAATGAGTAGTAAGCTGCCCTTGGAATGGACAATTAAAAATGGAGAACGTCACTTTTTTACCGTTTTCTGTTTGTTGTACTTGCGGAATATAGCCAATTAATGCTGCATTGTCAGTTAATAGCTGAAGCTTTTGTTCGAAGGAAAGGCTATTATTTAATTGTAATTCGGCATTTACATAATTCTTCATTTGCTGATAACCGTCTTGGTAGCTTATATCTTGGCATCTTTCTAGTGCAGATGGTCCGAATTCTTGAATTAATTGGATTGTCCACTTTAATAGTCGCTCCTCATCACGTCTCGGGAACGTTAGTGATACACCTTTATCTGAAGCTTTATAAACACGACCAGGTCTTCCACCTTTCCCAGTTTTAGCAAAATCAGCTGTAATGATATTGATTTCTGATAGCTTTGTTAGGTGTAAACGTGCAACGTTAGGATGTATGCCGAACTTATCAGCGATGTTTTGGACCGTTACGGTTTTCTTCTCTTGCAGGATGTACTCATAAATAGAGTATCTAGTCTCATCGGCTAATGTACTAGTAATTTTTAATGGATGGATCATTTACTTCACCTCTATGTAATTTTTGAATGTTATTTAATTTTACCAAGTGTTAGAAAAAAAACCATGTTAATTCTATTATATTGTATTATTTAAAAAGATACAGTTCCTTTAGGCATAAATATTAACTTTTTCATAAGATACTGTTCATTTTTAGTGAAAATTTGCATGTTATTCACACTTTTATAGCAAAAAACACGTTTGATAGGAAATTTTATAGCAAATTTTTATTTTACGAAAAGGGCTTTTTTCATAATTGGTGATTATCTATACTAGGAAATAACGAATAGAGCGGTCATATTCGAATGAAGTAGAAGAGGGGATTCAATTTACAGAATTTTTAGATAAAAATGCATTCCAAGTCTTTTAAGGGATATAGAAATATATTTGAATTATGGGGAATGGGGCCTGACATGAATAATAAATATGCAAATAAAGATGAAAATAATGATTATATTCTGGAAGCTTCGAGATGTACGCTCGCTATTGTACTCGCAACTTCACTAATTTGGGGAATTTTTGATATTTTCAATGCGCAAAATACTGGGTTTGGTTTTCCGTGATGGTTAATAATTGAAATAGTTTTTGTTTATACTGTCTCAAGATACTACTTTACATTCAAAAACTTAAAAAAATAAACTAAAGCTGGATTTTGATCTGCAGTAGCGCTTAATACAATGTTAGGTTCAACACATATGGTTTAAATCAATATAAAATTCTGGTATCAAAATACGTCAGTCGAGGCTACGCAAATTTATGAACATTCATTTTTCGATGGGTCCAATCGTAAATACGAGGCTCTGTAATTAGGTGCCTTGTATTTTTTTACGTAAAAATCTGGTGATTCAACATTTTAGAGGCGCATGTGAAGACAAATTAATGAAGCGTATTAATTATGAAACGTAGCGAGCAGCAAGCTGGTTTTACATGTTTATTTGATCGATTGATATAATTAACAGTTACGCTACCACTTTCTTCCGTTATCTTAAAAATAATCGTTCTACCCAGCTCATTAAATAAAATAGTTGCATTGTATATTGCAATGTGTTAAATGTGTATAAAGTGTATATATATTGTGTTATATTGAGAGTTTTACTAGTATGTTCTCAATCAACAAATGAAGAAGAGGGATTAGCATGCAAATCATTATTTCAAATAGTTCAAAGGAACCGATCTATGAACAAATTACAAATCAAATTAAATCATTGATTTTAACAGGTGACCTCTTGGAAGGGACAGCATTACCCTCTATGCGTCAATTAGCAAAGGATCTACAGATTAGTGTAATTACAACCAAGCGTGCTTATGAAGAATTAGAGAAAGCTGGCTTTATTTATTCCATTGTAGGTAAAGGCTCTTTTATTGCGGAGCAAAATTTAGAGGTAATCAAAGAGAAAAAATTAAAAGTCATTGAAGAGCAGTTGAGTGCAGTCATAAAAAATAGCAGAGAAATAGGAATGTCACTTAATGAATTGCAAGAACTATTGAGTATTTTGAATGAGGAGTGAAGCAATGGAAAATGTCATTGAAATAAGGAATATAAGAAAAAAATTCAAAGGTTTTTCTATTGATAATCTTGACTTGCAAGTGAAGAAAGGGTACATAACAGGGTTTATCGGGGCAAATGGTGCCGGAAAGTCGACAACAATAAAAATGATAATGAATTTATTGAAGCCAGATACTGGAGAGGTTAAACTTTTTGGATTGGACTATAAAACACATGAAAAAGAGATTAAAGAGCGTATTGGGTTTGTATATGATGAAAATGTATTTTTTGAAGGGTTGAACTTAAAGGATATAAGGAAAATTGTTGGTCCAGCCTATAGAAGCTGGGATGATGCACTGTTTTATCAATATGTAAAAAAATTCGATTTACCATTAAATAAACCTATAAAAACTTTCTCAAAAGGGATGCAAATGAAGGTATCTTTAGCGATAGCCTTGTCACACCATGCAGAGCTGATTATTATGGATGAACCGACAGCAGGTTTAGACCCTATTTTTAGACGAGAGTTCTTAAATTTATTGCAAGAGTTAATGCTTGATGGTAGTCGTACTATCTTTATCTCTACACATATTACAACCGATTTAGATCGTATAGCAGATTATATAGCTTTTATGCAGAATGGGGAATTAGTATTTAATCATTCGGGTCATGATTTAGTCGAAAATTATGCCTTAGTGAAAGGAGGACTAGATCTTCTAGATAGAGACACTGAAAAAGCATTTGTGCGTGTTCATCGTGCATCAACGGGATTTGAAGCGTTAACGAAAGATAGAAGAACTGTAAATGAAATTTTTGGGGACAGTGTTGTAATTGAACGTGCCTCTTTAGAAGACATAATGTACTATTTTAAGGAGCTGAACCATGCTTAATTTAATCAGACGTGATGTTATATTACAGAAGAAGTATTTGCTGGTGTTTATCCCCTTTATTTTAGTCTTTGTTATTTTTGACACATCACCAGTTTTGGTATTTCTCGTTGCTAGTATTTATATCCCCTTTAATACGTGTGGTTACGATGAGAAAGCAGAAACAGATATTCTATTAAATTCCTTACCGTACACTCGTAAAGAAATTATCACATCTCGTTATATAGGTGCTATTGTTTATATGTTTTTATCTATTGCAGTAACGAGTTTAATCCTGTTTGTTTTTAATAAACCTTTTACAATTACAGATATTGTAATCAGTAGCGGATTATTTTTATTATTTGTTGCTTTTACTTTTCCGTTATTCCAACTATTCAAGACAGGCTACTTTACAATAGTAGTTCTCATTAGCTTTGTTATTCTAACTAGAGTAACAGGGCCTATTGTGCCGTTTATTAGTGATTTTATTGTCAATATACCTTTACAAATTTTATATATGAGCGCGGTAATTACGATCATCACAATCTATGCTATTTCATGGGGAGTTACTTCGGCTATTTATCAACGAAAAATATTCTAAATGTTGTTTTTACTATTAAACATTATTTTAAAAATAAAAGAGTTTTTCATTAACAGTTGAAGGTGAAATTACTAATAAATATATTTGTTGCTTTTATATTTGTTGCATTTTAATTGTTCAAAATAAGTAAACATAAAAGAAACAGGAGCAAATTATCATTGAAAAAATTTCGTGGGAAAAAGCGTTATTTTCATAATTTATCGAGGCAACTAGACGTAGCGCACTATGATTTAGATTTTGGGGAGGAAGGATGGTTTGATTTCTGGCATACTCATCTTGATTTTTATGGATATGGAGATAATAGTTTAAAGTTAAGAAAAGAGCATATAAAGGCTCATATAATTTTATACAAAAGCTTATTAGAAAATCTTCAAGTATTTGAAAAACCTTATCAATCTTGGATAGAATTAGCTGATGAAGACGCAGGATCAGATGCGGTTTTTATCCATACCCCTAACCCTAATGATGATAACTTCCCTCTTAAGTTAGAAAATTTAAAGTGGGATTGTCCCATTCCAAAAGAGTACAAGGATTTAATAAATCTAAATGAGTTTAATGTAGGTCTTTATACTGGAGAATCGAATAATATCCTCATAATTCAATCAAAAAATAGTGGGGTAAGATTATAGGATTTTATTTAACGATAGACTTCCATATGCTAGATGTGTGCATTATCATAATTACCTATATAAAGAGGCTACCGTATTATTTTGGTAGCCTCTTACATTTTATCAGCAAAAGCAAAGTAAAATATTATGATGCTTAATTCAATTGAAAAATATGTTGATGTTTACCGAATGGATTACATATATAGTGAGGTTGGTATCCGTCTTAAAGGATGCTTTATTTTGTAAGTTTAAATATATTTTTGCCGGGTTGGTAAGGATATACTTAATTTTATTTTAGGTAAGATTATATTTAAAAAGTAAGCTTGTAATCAAAATACGAATATTAATAACTTATCATCTCCGATACATTGACGGTGCTTAAGTTTTGGCGATTACTCAATATGCAGGGGATGTCATGCTCGAAGCAGACGTGCTTTTTTAAAGCGCATTTTAGACAATATAATAACGAATGCTAAAAAATATACTCCTGTTGGCACTAAGGTATCATGATTTACCAAAATCGACTTTGAAATTGATAGTACCATTAGAAAGCGTTGCTTGCGTTTTATAACCTAATTGTTCAGCAAGGCTTTTAACAGTTGCAAGTCCGAGCCCTGTACCTGAGGAGTTCTTGTCACGAGAACTTTCTCCAACATAAAAAGGTTGCCATATTCTAGAAATATCTGTAAGCGTAGTATCATTACTAATTTCAAACACACCATCTTGGTGAAAGATAATTTGAATTTGATGCTCAGAAGCGTATTTGACGGCATTACTTATCATATTTTCAAAAATGAAATGTACTTTATCTTGCTCAGTCGTCAGCAAAAATTCAGTAACTTCAGTTTTAAAATAAATTTGTTTTTCCCCTTGTATATGTCGATAATTATCCAATATCTCATTAATCAACATAATTAAATCAAAGTTAGTTTTATTAGAATCGTTTTCTTCTGTTTTGGCGAAATAAAGCATATCTGTTATTATTTTTTCCATTCTATCAACTTGCTTGTTAATGGTTGTAAGATAAGTTCCATCATCCAAACCATCTTCAATTCCACTGGAATATACTCTAACTAATGCTAAAGGAGTTTTAAGCTCATGGGTTAAACCAATCATAAATTGCTTTAAGTCAATGTTCCGTTTAGATAAATCCTGTTGCGCTTTTTCGAGTGCCTTACTCATTTTATTAATACTTTTTGCAAGGTCCTCAATTTCATCTCCTGTCCGAATTTCAGCCTGTTTAAAATCCAACTCGCCAATTTCTTTTGCAACTTTTTTAAGTTCATTTAACGGTCTTGTTAGTTTTCGGGATAGCAAGGCAGTAATTAAAATAATCACTAAGATACTGACTATCAAAAAGAATATGTTAAAACGATTAATAAAATAGGCTATATCAATAAAATTAGCCATAGAGGCTCCAATCATAATTAGCTGATTACCTTCTTTTGAATAATGTGCGATAAAACTGGACTTTTGTTTTCCCTGATTGTAAACCTTGCCCACAATTTTATCCTTATTAACTTTTTGTAATACTTCTTCAGAAACCCAAAATTTATTAAGTGCAATATGTTCTCTTGCAAGTTGCTGTTTTAAATTTTCATTCAGGACATTAATATTATCTTCTAGCGATACTGAAAGAATAGTTACATCAAATCGATGCTCCGCCAAACTCTTATCCTCAAATTCCTGGTACACTGAAAAAGCATTAGTTACGTTTTTGTTCAATTGGTGAAGATAATATCTCGGTAGAAAAAAATGACTTACCGCAAGTGAGATGCTAAATGTGATGATAACAACAAGAGTTATATAGATAGTTAATTTTGTTCCAATTTTTCTTTTCATTCCCTTGTACTATAACCAACGCCTCGATGCGTTTGGATAATATCCTCTCCAATTTTTTCACGTAGACGGCGAATATGTGTATCTACTGTCCGTGGATCACCCTCATAGTCCATACCCCATATTAAATCAAGTAGTTGATCTCTCGTTAATATTTGTCTTCTATTTTGGCTAAATATACGTAAAAGCTCGAATTCAGTCTTTGTTAAAATCAATTCTTCTCCAGATTTCCATACACGTTTGCTTGAAATATCAAATGAAACATCCTTTATTCGTTGAATGGATTCCATTTGCAACAATTTTTTTGCCCTCATTATTAAAACTTTTGGATAAAATGGTTTATTTACATAATCATCAGCGCCATCAGATAGGGCAATAAATTCATCTTCTCCTGTATCTCTAGCTGTTAGTATTAATACTTTAATTTTTTGATTCTTCTTCATTTCGCGGCAAACTGTAATCCCATCTTTTTCTGGCATCATCCAATCCAAAATGGCCAGATCAATTTTTTCATTATAGAAAATATCAAGTGCCTCTGAACCATTTGTAGCCGTAAATACCGTAAATCCTTCCTTTTTGAAATAATTTTGTAAAATCCTTAACATATCTAGTTCATCATCAGCGATAAGTACATTCATATATTTATCTCCTAATTGTCATATTTCTCTAGATTATACTGTTCTATAATAGCAATTAATTTTTCAGGATATATAGGGTCTGTGGCATAATGATTTTTCTTCAAAGCATGTGCTGCTTCCTGATAATTCGCTGCAGCAAGAACATCATAATATTGACGCTTATTCCAACTCGTTCCTTCTAAAAATAATTTAGTATGGTCAATTAAGGCACTTTTCAAATCTGGATAAGCTCTAAATTCAGCTTCTATTGTATAACTCTTATTATTTTTATATTCAATAGTTGCCATTTTTACTGACATGCCATTGTAGCTACCTTTTATCCCAAATAAATTATTTGCTTTTACAGCCAATTCACTTTCACCATAATTCGATTCTAATATAGCCTGAGCTATTATAATGCTCGGTAATACGCCTCCTGTTTGTTGGTTTAATTCTACAGCTATAGGAGCGATTTCATCTATAAAATGAATTTCTCTATTTTCTTTCTGGAATAGTCTTGTGAAAAAAACAGAAAGTAAAGCTAAACTAACTACTAGTATAATTAAAAACACTTTGTATTTTTTATATTTGCAGATTCTTTTCATTATATAACCTCTTTTTAAATGAATTTATTACATGTATTTTAAAAGAGGAATGTTACAGTCATTTTACAAAATAATAAGATTAGATGAAAAAACTTTAATACGATTAATGAATATTTTGTTCGTTTCTTTCTAAAAAAAGTAGTACAAACAATGGTTTGTACTACTGATAAATGATTTTTTCTAAACCTGGTTATTTGTTCAGTCCTTTTTTCAATGCATCCCAAATCGAATTATCAACTTCTATATCTTTTCTATCCGGTAATTTGCCATTATCTTTAGCTTTCCAATAGGCCTCCTTGACTGGCTGACTTCCTAATTCAAAATCCATACCTTCCCACGTATCTTCACGAAATGCATAAAATGCCCAGTGCCAGCCATAATCATCAAAAATATCAATTAAATCCTTTATATATTGATCGGCACCGCCAACCATTCGGTTAATTCCAAACTCTTCAGCGATAATTCGGTTATTTGGTATATTGTGTTGCTCTGTCCATTGTACAACTGGTTCTAAAAAGTCTTTCAATGCAGCTTTATCGAACATTTTTTCTGCTTGATCTTCACCAACCTTCACCTTGCCAGGATAAGTGTATGTGAATCCTTTTTTACGATTTTGGCTTGTCATTTCATAAGGTTCATACATATGGAAAGCATATAACACATTATCGTCATCTATTGGTTTTAAATATTTAATCGCCCATGGAGTGGCAAATAAACCTGAATCTAAAATAATTGGTGTGTCAGAATCTACAATTCGTATAGAATCTACAATTGTTCCATAAAGCAGGTTTAAATCTGCAGGAGTATTTTCCAATTTGTTGTACCATTTGTTATAATCTTCAGTCCAGAAATCATTAAATCCCGTAGCTGTTTCAGGGTGTGGCTCATTCACTACGTTATATCCAACAACTGCAGGATGATCTTTCAAACGGAAGGCAAGATCTTTCCAAAAAAGTGCTGCTTGCTCATGATATTTAAAGTCTTGCCAAATACGGTCGTCATTTTCATAGTTATTAAACTGCCTCCAACGATTTCCTGGAAGACTTAGAACAGTCAGTACAACTTTTGACCCTCTTTCATATGCTGCATCCAAATCCTCTTTTAACTTTATAAAATCTTCTTCAACAATTCCCTCATATTGATCTGCATTTCCGATTAAGAAATCCTTTTTAGGACTAGGGTCAGGTTCGTCATTAAATAAGAAGCCTCTATCTTTTGCCCATTTATCAGGTGCTAAACGGATAAATTCAATATTGAATTCATTCGCCTCTTCATAATTTTTTGGTAAAGAAGAAGAATTCATAAAGTTTGTTCCTTTTCGTTGTTCATTCCAAAAATCATTCTTTACCTCCTTAACTTCCTTTACTTCCTGTTTTTCATGTTTCTTTTCTTGCTCTAAGGAACTACAACCAGCAGCAAGTGCTACTGTTAAAAAACAACCAAGGGAGGCTATCATTTTGAATTTTCCTTTCAGCCATTTCCTTTGATTTATTTCTCTCATATTATCACCTCGTTATATATACTACTGAACCAATGTTACGTGGAAGTGACAAATGAGCAGAGTTTAACGAGGGGTATTCGATAGGGGAGAGATAGCAATTTTAGTTTGTTAATAAATTGCTAATCGAGCTTGATTCTTTGAATCTTTTTTATATAAATCTCCAAAATGACAACTTCCTGTAACAATAAGATGCTACAACATTTAATAAATTGTAGTTTTTTATGATAAATATAGAGGTGACATATGAAAGGTAATACGAAAAATACACAAAAAAATAGGTTATCAATGGTAAAAATCATCACTCCCTTGAAACTGTTAATAAGAAGGATGTTTCAACAGAAAATTAAGTGGAAATGTGTTATTTCCCTTATACTCTTCATGTTTCCAATCGCTACTTATTTATACGCATCCCACTTTGAAACAAAATCATTGTCTATTACATGGACTGATATCAAAAATCCTAATATTCCTGAAAGTTTTCAAAATGTAAAGATTGTGCAATTCTCTGACACACACTTTGGACCGAACTTTTCTCATAAGCAGCAGAAAATGCTAATCGATCAAATAAATGAAATTAATCCCGATATTGTAGTCTTTACAGGTGATTTAATTGACAAGTTTCGTGAGTATACTTCCGAAAAAAAATACTCACAAACTATTTTGTCCCAAATTCACGCACCTCTTGGAAAATATGCAGTGTTCGGTAATCATGATCGTGGAGGCGGCGGGGGGTATTTGTACGAACAGTATATGGAGGAAGCGGGTTTTACAGTTTTAGTTAATGAAACTATAAAAATTAAGGCAAGCAATGATGACTATATTACGATTTCTGGTCTTGATGATTTTTTACTTGGCAAGCCAAAAGTGCAGCATACCCTTCAACACTTACAAGAGAAGGACTTTAACATATTGTTAGTGCATGAACCCGATGCAGTAGATGAAGTACTTGAGTATCCAGTTGATTTTCAAGTATCTGGTCACAGTCATGGAGGACAAGTACAACTTCCATTCATTGGCCCTATTATCACTACTTCATTAGCAAAACAATATGTAGAAGGCATGTATTCATTAAAGGGGAAATCAAAACCATTACAGTTGTATGTAAATCGAGGTATTGGTACAACAAGAATGCCTATACGCTTCTGGAGTAAGCCAGAACTTTCTGTTTTTTTATTAAAAAATTGAAGAATACTCGCAAGAGCTCCTTTCCATTTAATCTAGGAGAATAAATAATTAGAAGTAGATGTGATTCCACAGTAATTGAAACCACTGTTGGAAAGGGGAATAGGGTACGAAAAATGGGAGTCCTTCTTCAATAAATATCAACTTATTCAATTGAGAGCGTGACATTCAAAGTAACATAAAAATTCCAAAGTCTTTTTTCTTGTCTTTAAAATTAAATTTATAGAATGTTACATTTGAAAATTAGCATGTTATCCACATTTTTATAGCAAAAAACATGTTTGATAGGAAATTTCATAGCAAATTTTTATTTTAAGAAAAGGGCTTTTCTTGCGACAGGTTCCTATCTATACTAGGACTTAACGAATAGAGCGGTCATATTCGAATAAACCATAAGAGGGGTGCGAATATGCAAAATTTTGAAACGGTTGTTGAACGAAAATGTGAGCAACTTTTACTTAAAGCCTATCATTTCGGTGCATCAGATTTACTTTTAGTTCCGGAAAGTGAGCGGTACCGTATTTATTTTCGCAAATATGATAAGCTACTCCAAGCAGGTGAGTTACCAAACAATCTTGCGGAACGAATGATTTCCTTTTATAAATTTTCAGCGGCATTAGATATTAGCGAGCGGCGAAAACCCCAAAGCGGCTCCTTCCAAAAAGCTATGGAACAAGATCAATATGCCTTTCGTGTCTCGACACTTCCCTCCGTATTTTTAAAAGAAAGCCTAATTATCCGTTTACTTCTACAAAATCATGCATTCCCACTTACTTCCTTATCTTATTCCGAATATGCAGCAAACATATTGATGGAGCTAGTGAAACATCAACAGGGACTTTTATGTTTCACAGGTGCGACAGGCTCTGGCAAGTCTACATCTTTGTATTCACTAATCCATTACTGTTCGACAGAGCTAAATCGTCATGTCATTTCTTTAGAAGACCCTGTAGAAAATAATCAAGCTAATCTTTTACAGATTCAAGTAAACGAACGAGCTGGCGTTACATATGCTACAGGTTTAAAGGCTATTTTACGCCACTCACCTGACGTTATTATGATTGGTGAAATACGCGATAAAGAGACTGCAAAAATCGCAATCGAAGCTTCTTTAACAGGTCATTTAGTAGTTTCGACCATTCATGCTAAGGATTCGGTAAACTGCCTTTATCGTTTTATGGACTTGGGAGTATCAATAGAAGAACTTCGTCAAACTGTGGTAGGTATAGTCGCTCAAACACTTTTCCAATCACCCGTAATACAGGAAGAACGCCGTGCATTGTTTGAAATATTAAGTGATGTTCAACTTCAAATGGCCATTACAGCAATTATGCAAAAAACTAGCTATGAACTGCCACATGATTTAACACTTGCAGGTCAAAAAGAAATGATAGAGAGTCATCACTATGCGAATACGAACGTTTATTGAAAGAGTTCAATTGGCTTACAATAAGGCAACAAAATGGCGTGTAAGGGAGCAAGCTCATTTTTTTAGTCGATTAAGTGTGTTAATGCAGGAAGGTTATTTATTCCCGCAGGCTATTTCTATTTTATTACCTCATCATATTGAAGCGCATGAAGACATACAAAAGCTAATCAATGAAAAGCTGAGACAAGGAGGCGGTGTTTTAGGAGTTTTTGAAGCATTACAACTTCCAAAACAGCATTTAGTAGCCATTACAGTTGAAGAAAACAATGGACATATGATTGAGACGTTAAAAGGTGTGGCAAAGCAAATGGCTTTGAGTGAAGCGACGAAGAAAAAATTAATGAAGCTACTCCTATATCCTGTAGTACTTATTTTATTTTTGTTGCTGTTGTTTTTAGTGTTTCGTACCATATTCTTTCCTAATATTGAAAAAATGGTGACTAGCCGAACTACTGGCACTGAGGAGACAAGCATTGCTTTGTCAAAGGCATTATTGTATCTTCCCGATGCTTTAATGTTCATAGGCATTGTAGTATTTTGCTGTATTTTCATTTTTCACTTTACTCTCAAACGACGTCCGATTGCTCGTCAGTTAAATATTATTCTAAAAACGCCTTTGATTCGGATTTATACTCGAATGGCTTTGACGAGACAATTTGCTGCTTATTTAGGGAGTCTGCTACAAAGTGGGTTTTCTTTACAGGCAAGTCTACAAATTTTAGAGGAGCAGCGACTTCAACCGTTTTTACAATATCTAGCGCGATGTATAAAGGATCGAGTTGTTTTGGGTGATTCGCTAACGCAAGCAGTTAAATTAATGACAGTTTGGCAGAAGGATTTCACGATATTTGTTGAACATGGAGAGCAAAGTGGCTATTTAGGAAAAGAGCTAGTACTGTACAGCGAATTATTGACGGAAAAGCAAGAGCAGCTATTGCAAAAAATCCTTGCGTTTGTGCAGCCTACCTTCTTTATCATAATTGCGATGTGCATAGTTGCCGCATATGTAAGTTTATTATTGCCAATATATCACATGATAGAACTAGTATAGGAGGTTAATAATGAAACGTATAAAGCAGCAAGCAGGTTTTACTTTGATAGAAATGCTAATTGTTCTTCTAATTATTTCCATATTAATTTTAATTACAATCCCCAATGTTACAAAACATTTTGCCACCGTCGATGAGAAGGGCTGTAAAGCGTATGTTAGCATGGTGCAGGGACAAGTAGAGGCTTATCGAGTAGATTTTATGGATTATCCAACAATTCAAGATTTGGTAGCGAAAGGCTATTTAAAGAAGGATGAAACGACCTGCCCTAATAAAGAAGAGATTATGATTACTAAGGATGGAGAGGTACGATTGGCGAAAACCTCTACCGATACTGGTTCTAGTAATTGATGAATATTACTAAAAGTGAACGTGGCTATACGTTTGTTGAAATGCTAATAGTTTTGTTTATCGTTATGTGTTTGTCAGCGATTGTCGTCAAGTATTCGCTTAAAGTAGCGGAGACTAGGGAGCTTGAGCAATTTTTTACACAAATTCAATTAGATATTCAATATATACAAACTTATAGTATGCATCAAAGGGAGTATATCTCGATGAAGTTTGAGAGTTCATCAAAGAGATACATTATTAAAAAGAATATTTTTACAGAATTATATGAACGCCCTTTTCCGAAAGGGGTTGAGTTTATGCCGGCATCGAGTTCAATTTACACGATTATGTACAACTATAATGGAAACGTCATGACGCCAGGAACTGTTTATTTTAAAACGCCTCAAGGTATTAAAAAGGTTGTGATTACATTAGGACGAGGGAGATCGAGGATTGAATGAATCGGGTTATTCATTTGTGGAAACGATATTATCAGTAGTCATTGTTATGTTATTATGCACGACATTAATACCAATTAGCTATACGATGAAAACGACTCTTTACAACAAGAGGTTGGAGGTTATCGCAGCTGAAACGGCCTATGAAGGCTTAAAGCATTACCGATATCTACAGAAAACGGAAGGCACTAAAACAATTGAAAATATAGAATTTCAGTGGTTTATAAATGGACAAGGGATATGCGTAAGTTTTCAAAATACGCGGGAATTACGTAAAAAATGTATACAACTGACAGGTGAAGTTGATGAATGAGCGAGGCTACACATTATTAGAAGCGATGTTTCAATTAGTTGTTTTTGTGCTTATTGCCCATCTTTTTGTGTTCATTATGCTTTGGTTTGCAGAAATGAAAACAACGATGCTATCTGATGAACAATCAAAGTGGGAGCTTTTTGTTTATGATTTGAATATGTATTTAAATGATATTTCATCTTTAACAATTCGAAAAGATCAAAAGAGAATAACCTTCCAGGCAGCAGATACCATTCATAATATTGATTGTTACAGCAATATAATTCGTGATCAAGTAAATGGTGGTCATGTACCAATGCTAGTTGGTATTACTAAATGCCAGTTCCGATATGAAAAAGATATGTTAACAGTAGCTGTTGAACTTCCAAGTGGTAGTAAAAAGGAGCGAACTTTCTATGTTCCAGTTTTTAAAAAATGACAAAGGGGCTATTTTTTTAATCGCAATTGGATTATTATTTTTTGTAACTACTTTTGTCCTTGCGTATTTTACGTCTTATGAAATTCAGTTTCGAACATATGATGGCCTAGAAAAGCTGAATGTTCAAGCTACGATAAATTTATTAGGACAAATTTTGTCAGACAGTGTAGAATCGTAGTTATAAGAAGGTGATTCGAATGCGAAAAATATATTTAGTTGGTTTTATGGGCTCCGGGAAAAGTGCATTAGGAAGACGTTTAAGCTATTTGTTAAAGATGCCCTATTACGATATGGATCATGAGATTGTTCGACAGCAGGGTATGACAATTCCGCAAATATTTGAAAAATACGGAGAAGCACGTTTTCGGGAAATAGAAACAGAATTTTTGAAAAATTTCCGGGATGAAGCTTGTATTATTTCAACAGGTGGTGGAGTCGCAATTAATGCTGAAAATCGAAAAATAATGAGACGCAGTGGGCTCGTGTTTTTTTTAGATGCGACATTCGAAGATATATACAAACGAATACAGCATGATCCGAACAGACCGATTGTACAGAGCTCGACGAAAGAGGAGTTAGAGCGGCTGTATCATTACAGAAGAAAGTTCTATCGTGAAGTAGGACATATACAAGTGTTAACAGAGGGGAGAACAATCCGCCAAATTCTTGAGTATTTAGTATTCCAAGTTAAAAGGCTAAAAGGCGAACTATGATATATTATAAAGGTTTTAATGTTCGTGTTTTAATATAAATTAAAAAATGATTGCCTTTTCAATGCAATTAATGTTAGGATATAGACAAATAAGTTACTTAATGTTCATTGAATACTAAATAGTACCAAGTTGAAACTTGGGCGGATGATTGTACGGGGAGAGAACGTGTAGACGTCACCGAAGGAGCAAGTAGCAAAGTGTTATGAATCTCTCAGGTAAAAGGACTCGTATAAGACGCAACTCTGGAGAGTGCTGTAGTACTACAGCCACCAAAGGGGAAAGCCGGCTGATTGGCATTGTAGGTATGCGAGCCAGTCTGGTGTAACTTTCAGGTGCAAGGACAGAGAATCCCGAAAAGGGGTTCGTCTGTCTTTTTTTATGTCTAAATGTTTTACCTAATGTTGTTCGTTCTTCTTTATTCGGATGAACAAAAAGGGAAGCATGACTGTAAAAAAACAGACGAACTACTACAAGTAAATATGTAACGAACAATAAGGGGGCAAAAACAATGACAGAATTAAAACGCACACCTCTATTTGAAGAATATGCAAAACATGGTGGTAAAACAATTGACTTCGGTGGATGGGAATTACCAGTACAGTTCTCTTCTATTAAAGAAGAGCATGATGCAGTACGTAATCGTGCTGGTTTATTTGATGTATCACATATGGGTGAGATTTTAGTAACTGGACCTAATTCACTAGAGTTTTTACAAAATCTTTTGACAAATGATATTTCTAAAATTGCAGTAGGTCAAGCGCAATATAATGCAATGTGCTATGAAGATGGTGGTGTTGTCGATGATTTATTAACGTATAAATTAGCAGACAATCATTATTTATTATGCGTGAACGCGGCAAATATTGAAAAAGATTATGATTGGATGATGGAAAATCAACATCAATATGATGTGACGATCGACAACCAATCAGACGCTTATGCACAAATTGCCCTTCAAGGTCCATTAGCAGAAGAAGTTCTTCAAACATTAACAGATACTGATTTACAAACGATTAAATACTTCCGTTTCCAAGCAGATGTTGAAGTTGCTGGTCATAAAGCATTAGTATCTCGTAGCGGTTACACGGGAGAAGATGGTTTTGAACTATACGGCTCTCCAGAAGATATTAAAGCATTATGGAGAAAAATCTTAGAGGCTGGAAAAGACAAAGGTGTAGTTCCTGCAGGTTTAGGTTGCCGTGATACACTTCGTTTTGAAGCAGGTCTTCCATTATACGGGCAAGAGCTATCAGCGACAATTTCACCTCTTGAGGCTGGTATTGGTTTCGCTGTGAAGTTAAATAAAGAGGGCTTTAATGGTCATGAGGCATTAGTGGCGCAAAAAGAAAATGGGTTGTCACGTAAAATTGTGGGCATTGAAATGATTGATAAAGGAATTCCTCGCCATGGCTATAAAGTGTTGAAAGATGGTAAGGAAATCGGTGAAGTGACAACAGGTACACAGCTTCCTTCTTCTAAACGTAATGTTGGTCACGCATTAATTGACAGTCAATTCGCAACTATCGGAACTGAATTAGAAATCGAAATTCGTGGTAAACACTTAAAAGTAGTAACAGTTGAAACACCGTTTTATAAGCGTTCAAAATAATATTGAAAAGAGGGACCTACATTTATGAAACATCGTTATTTACCAATGACGGAGCAAGATAAACAAGAAATGTTAGACGTAATCGGTGTATCCTCGGTTGATGCGTTATTTGAGGATATTCCAGAAAAAGTACGTTTTAAAGGCCTATATGATATTAAAGAAGCGAAATCTGAATCAGCTTTATTAAAAGAATTAACGGCAATGGCTGCGAAAAATAAAGATACAAATGCTAACGTATCGTTTTTAGGTGCAGGCGTATACAACCACTATAAACCGGTTATCGTGGACCATGTTATTTCTCGTTCAGAGTTTTACACAGCGTATACTCCATATCAACCAGAAATTTCACAAGGGGAATTACAAGCGATTTTTGAATTCCAAACGATGATTGCAGAGCTTACAGGTATGGATCTTGCAAACTCTTCTATGTACGATGGAGGAACAGCATTAGCTGAAGCAGGTATGCTTGCAGCTGGCCATACACGCCGTAAGAAAATTTTAGTATCTGAAGCGGTTCATCCTGAGTATCGTGATGTCGTTGCTACATATGCATATGGTCAATCCATTGAAATTGTTACTGTTCCACAAAAAGATGGTGTGACAGATGTAGAAGCTTTAAAAGAATTAATGGATGATAATACGGCAGCTGTTATTGCACAATATCCTAACTTCTTTGGTCAAGTAGAGGACTTACAAGTAATTGGCGATATTGCGCATGAGGCAAAAAGTTTATTTGTTGTCTCTTCAAATCCACTTGCACTAGGAATTTTAACACCACCTGGTAAGCTAGGTGCAGATATTTGTGTAGGGGATGCACAGGTTTTCGGTATTTCTGAAGCATTCGGTGGTCCACACTGTGGTTTCTTTGCAGTAACTACGAAGTTAATGCGTAAAGTTCCTGGTCGTCTTGTAGGTGAAACAGTTGATGGTGAAGGTCGTCGTGGTTATGTTTTAACATTACAAGCACGTGAACAACATATCCGTCGTGATAAAGCAACGTCTAATATTTGTTCGAACCAAGCGCTTCTTGCACTTGCTGCTTCTGTAGCAATGACTGCTCTAGGTAAAGAAGGCGTTCGTGAAATGGCAATGCAAAACATTGCGAAAACTCGCTATGCTAAAAATGCCTTTGAAGCGGCTGGCTTCACAGTAGCATTCCAAGGTGCACACTTTAACGAAATCGTTGTGAAAACAAATAAATGTGTGAAAGAAATTAATAAAGGCTTAATTGAAAAAGGCATCATCGGTGGCTATCCTTTAGGTCAAACATATGACTCTCTTAAAAATCACGTGCTAATCGCAGTAACAGAATTACGCACGAAGGAAGAAATTGATGCACTTGTTGCAGAAATGGGGGCTCTTAATGCATAACGAAAATCAATCACTCATTTTTGAAATTTCCAAAGAAGGTCGCGTAGGTTACAGCTTAGAAGCACTTGATGTACCAGAGGTTGATCTTGCCGACTTACTTCCTGGAAACTTAGTACGTACTGAGGCAGCAGAATTACCAGAAGTATCTGAGCTTGATATTATGCGTCATTATACAGCACTTTCTCGTCGTAACCACGGTGTAGACTCTGGCTTCTACCCGCTTGGCTCTTGTACGATGAAATATAATCCAAAAATTAACGAGGCTGTTGCACGAATTTCAGGTTTTGCTAATGTTCACCCATTACAGGATGAATCAACAACTCAAGGTGCGATGGAGCTTCTTTACGACCTACAAACTTCATTAGTTGAAATTACAGGTATGGATGAAGTGACATTACAACCTGCAGCAGGTGCTCATGGAGAATGGACAGCATTAATGATGATCCGCGCATTCCATGAAGCAAATGGTGAAGGTCACCGTAATAAAGTTATTGTTCCTGACTCTGCTCACGGTACAAACCCAGCATCGGCAACAGTTGCAGGCTTTGAAACTATTACTGTTAAATCAGATGAAGATGGTTTAGTAGATATTGAGGATTTACGCAAAGTAGTTGGTCCTGATACAGCGGCATTAATGCTAACAAATCCAAATACACTTGGTCTATTTGAAGAAAACATTATCGAAATGGCAGAGCTTATTCACTCTGTTGGCGGTAAAGTATACTATGACGGTGCAAACTTAAACGCAGTAATGAGTAAAGCACGTCCTGGTGATATGGGCTTTGACTGCGTACACTTAAACTTACACAAAACATTTACAGGTCCTCACGGTGGCGGTGGCCCAGGTTCAGGTCCAGTAGGAGTGAAAGCTGATTTAATTCCATTCCTTCCAAAACCAGTTTTAGTAAGAACAGAAGAAGGAACATATCACTTCGATTACGAGCGTCCACAATCAATCGGACGTGTTAAACCTTACTATGGTAACTTCGGTATCAACGTACGTGCATATACTTACATCCGTACAATGGGTCCAGATGGCTTAAAAGCTGTAACAGAATACGCTGTACTAAACGCAAACTATATGATGCGTCGATTAGAGCCATTCTACGATCTACCATATAACCGTCATTGTAAACATGAATTTGTATTATCAGGACGTCGTCAAAAGAAACTTGGCGTTCGTACTTTAGACATCGCAAAACGTCTGTTAGACTTTGGCTACCATCCACCAACAACTTACTTCCCATTAAATGTGGAAGAAGCATTAATGATCGAGCCAACAGAAACAGAATCTAAAGAAACATTAGATGCATTCTGCGATGTGATGATTCAAATTGCAAAAGAAACTGAAGAAAACCCATCAATCGTACAAGAAGCACCACATACAACAGTCGTAACTCGTCTAGACGAAACACGCGCTGCTCGTACACCAGTGCTTCGCTATCAAAAAGCATAATTAACTGCTATAAAGCGTCCGATAAGTATTTAGATACTTATTGGACGCTTTTTTTAGTGAGTTTAAAAGCGAAATAGTCGGATCAATGAGACAGAATGTGATAGAACAGGCGAAGCGACGGATAGAATCATCAAAAAGATGGATAGAAGCATCAAAGCGACGGATGGAACAAGTGAAGTGACGGATAGAACCATCAAAGCGACGGATAGAACAAGTGAAATGACGGATAGAACAGGCGAAGTGACGGATAGAACAATCAAAAAGATGGATAGAACAAGCGAAGTGACGGATAGAACCTCAAAATACGGATAGAAGCATCAAGGCGACGGATAGAACAAGTGAAGCGATGGATAGAACCATCAAAATGACGGATAGAACCATCAAAGCGACGGATAGAACCATTAAAGCGACCCCACCATATTGTGCCAAACCCCAGCATTCAATGTAGAAAAACTAACTACTATAAGATAACTATTTAATATAAAGGTGTATATTGATATACTTACATTAATTTGTATTTTAGTTAAAATAATTACATATTTTGCGTTAAATATGAAACAGATTGTTCATAGTTTATGTGTTGAAAGGGATGATTGATCGAAAATG
This sequence comes from Lysinibacillus zambalensis, assembly GCF_040183165.1. Lineage (NCBI taxonomy): Bacteria > Bacillati > Bacillota > Bacilli > Caryophanales > Bacillaceae > Lysinibacillus > Lysinibacillus zambalensis. The sequence goes on along the minus strand of NZ_JBEGDG010000010.1, from coordinate 19,482 downwards.
CAAGCGACTCAAGTTGAACTGAGCTTACCGATAAACAGTGTGTTGAAAGATACATATAAAATAAAAGAAGTAATTGCTACTAGTAAATTGTCCTTTGTTTATATCGTGGAGAATATCAATGAAGGGAATCAACTAATTATTAAAGAGTTCTTTCCAAATGACATAGCTTTACGGGATTTAGATAATAAAACAGTTGTTAATCGTGTGCCTTCAACGAAGCAGAAGTTCGAGGATTTAAAAGCTATTTTTTTAAATGAAGCGTTAATTATGCAGCAAATAAATCATCAAAATATCGTCAAATATATGCACCACTTTGAAGAAAATGAGTCGATTTATATCGTGATGGAGTATTATGAAGGAACTTTATTAGATCAATATTTAAAGGATTTTCCTATTAATGATAGGGAGCATTTGTACACGAGTATATTCCTTCCTCTAATTGGTGCTTTAAGCTATTTACATAAAAAAGGTATACTCCATCGTGATATTAAACCAAGTAATATTATAGTAGATTCTGAAGGTAATCCATATTTACTAGATTTTGGTTCGGCTATTTTTAATAAAACTGCCGGGAATCATCAAATTTTCACTAGCCCAGGGTATTCTCCTTTAGAGCAATACTCGAATAAATCTGAGCAAGGTGTATATACAGATATTTATAGTTTAGCAGCAACCTTTTATTACTCTTTAACAAATATTATCCCAATGGATAGTTCACAACGAATAATCGAGGACAAAATTGAGAATGTGAGAAAATATAATGAGAAAGTGAGTGTTGTTCTATCTCGAATTATTATGTGGGGTCTGGCAGTGCATGCAAAAAAACGATGCTCTTCACTTAAAATTATGGAAACGGCCATAAATTTTGAAAATATTGTAAAAAAGACGAAGGGTTATTTCAAGTCATTTGGTTCCAAATGACTACTTTAATAAATTAGTAGTTCTATAGTTCTGTTTTTGAGTTTGAAAAATATTTTTGAATAACAGCTTATGGACTACCTATTTTTACTCCATAAGCTGTTTTTTTAGTAAAAATAAAGAATAAATACATTTATTTATATAAAAAAGTCATAAATTTTACCATGTTTATTTTTTACCATGAACCCAGTTAAATACATTTATTTACAAAATGTACTAATGTAAATATTGACAATAAAATTAGATACTGTATAGTTACTTTGTGATACATAATGTCATCAGTGAAGTAAGTGTGTAAAATTATAGAATCATTAGGAATTCTAGTATTGAGTAACTGGTGTACATAATTACATACAAAATCATAAATAACTATTGATTCTTTGTCTGTAATTACCATTTTGTTACTTATTAGTTTCTTATTGGTTTATTTTATACGCAATCAACATATTTTATTTGCGACTCACTTATGACTATGCTTACTCGAAATTCGTTACAAAAAGGAGGGATGGCTGTATAATCATACGGCCGACTGAATGGAGATTATTAATCAAACAAACAGAACCATGCTCTTTGAGGAAATTAATCCTGAAAAAATGGATTTAATTACGCTTGTTGGAGATGTAAAAGGGATTGACAGTCTTAGTGATGAAAAAATTAAAGAAATTAATGAAAATCTTCTTGTTAAAAGCTTCGACGAGTTTTTAGATAAGTTTTCTCCGACGGTTTACTCATTCTACAATGCTGCTAACCAAAAGGTTATGTATACATTAAAAAAACCTGAAGGAATTCAAGATGACTGTATTTCTGAAATAGCAATTGACCAAAATAATGATTTTTTAAAGATGTTATTTACCCTCATTGATACGAAAAGAAGTCAGGGCATTGCGAACGTTGATTTTAAGTTTGAAAATTTGCTCGATATGATCTCTCCTAAAAAGGTTATGGACGACATTCGACAAGTCCGTAAAGAAATCCATTACCTATATGGTGAATATGACAAGTTAGATGAAGGCGATCCAAAAAAATTGGATACAGGGGACAAGCTAAACCTGATGTTTGAAGTGGCAAGTAGAAATTACAACAATGTCATGGCGATGCTTCCTTTAGCAATTGAAGATATTAAAACACGTCTATTATTAGGTGCTAATCAGGATGAAGACGAGTCCGAAAAATTACAAATTGGGACACTTTCTATTGGCGACAGTGGTGAATTAAAAATCATTGAGGCACCACAAAATAATAGCTCGGAACTGATGGTTATTGAAGAAAATAGTAACTATGGTTTAAGCACAGTATTTGAAGAGGACTATGAGGCGATTACAGAATCACCATCCTCTTATGTCAAAGATTTAGTCGTAAGAACATTCTCTCCATTGCCAGCTGTGAGAGCTGAATTAGATGTAGAGACAGAGGTACAAAACTACAATACTTACTTAGAATTCTATAAGGATGCTAAGGATGAATTTGTAAAAACAGTGAAGCCATTAGTTGAAAAACTATTAGGCGTAAAAATGTATTTTGATCAGTATGCTACTAAAAACAAAGGTATGCAGCCCTCGTTACTTGTAACGAACACAAAGTTAGATATGCTCGTTAAAAGTAATAATCTACCACGATTACGCACGTATTTAAACACAGTTAACTCCAAAAATGACTTTACAGATACAGTATGGTACGGAATTGTCCCTGCACTAGAACTAGAAGCTTCAGGAAAAATGAAAGTAAGTAGAGCTAGATTTAAAGGGAACGATAAGGTTGCCAAGCAAGATGGCAATACAATGGAATCGTTATCCATCCTTCTTGATACTGTGAAAGATTATAAAATACAGATTTTCTTCAACTTCATGGCAGAAGAAGAAACGACATTTAATGGAATTGCTACTGCAGGTATTGATCGCTTGATCGATAAATGCTCAGTGCTTATTCGAAAAGATTATAGTGAGTTTGCGATACCATGTTTACCAAACTTCACGATTATTCCTAAAGATAAATCAGGAGTAATCATTGATACAAGAATGCAGACAACAGAAAATGGAGCGCGATTATCTAAAGAAAAAGAAGATATTTTAAAACTTTGGATAGAGGGCGTTTATGTTGGTGCTAGCTATGTAGCGGCAGGTATTGTTTCAGCTTATCAATGTCCGGAATATTTGAAAGATTCTTTCAGAAATGTTCAGAGAAATTATCCTGGTGTACGCTTCGATATTGAAGCTGGTGACAACTCACTAAGAGCTGTTACAACAATGGCGAAAGAAATCTCAGGATTTACTAATAATATTAAAGATGCTATTAACAGTAGAAGCTTTGGCTTTGTATTCTCATCAGAAAATGCACAGCTTCAAGATAAAGAAATTAAACGTATTACAGTGTATAAAGCTAGAAGTTTAGCTATGGAAGAAGATGGATTTGATTCGATCTACAAAACACAAGTAAGTACGTATATTGAGAGAATTTTACGATTCCAATCAGGTGACTTTAAACATGAAAATATCGTTCGATTCTTTAGTAATAATCCAAGTAGCCAAAAAAGCAAATGGGTTCAAGATAAAGGCTATGTAAACTCCGTCATTCACGATGGAGATGACATTGGCTACATTATCGATGAAAAAACAAGCACATGTCAGATTGACCTAGTGTTTAACGGTAATGTGAAGAATCTTGAAGTTATGATTACAAAGGCAAGTAGTGCTGTTAAGGCCTAACAAGTTTACACATACACTAAAATATTTTTTAAGTCGTATGTTTAAGATTTTTTCATAAATCTTTTAACATAAATAGAATCCTCCATTAATTGTAAGGTGAAAACATTACATATTTCTCCGTGCTTCATGTATTTGCATTAGGCATGGAGGAATGTATACAACAAGTTATTCATTTTCACCCAAAACGATTTTTTGAGACGATTCAAACAAATTTCAGGAGGTAATGAGAATGGGTTTTGTATTAAAAGTAGAAGGATCAGAAGCAATTGAATTAGGGTTAGATAGCATTATGGCTGTTGAGTATGAAACAGATACTCCAAATGACTCTAACGCACGTTCAACAGATGTAGGAGCAACTTTAAAAATTAAAGGTAAAATTCTTACTGCAACTGATGGTGACAATTCTGATGACACGATGAAATTAGGATTATGGTCATTAGTACCAGCTGAAAAAGCTGACTGCTACCGTAAAGTAACTCTAGAAGTTATTTCTGCTGATCAAGTAGTAAGAAAAATTCATTTCCCAAATGCTTTCGTAGTTGACTATACAGAAAAGTATGGTGACACAGAAGGTATTGGTGAATTTTACTTATTCATTAAACAAAAGAAAGACAAAACAGATTTGGCAAAAATCGAAGGCGGCTACGCTGTCTAAGATTGCAGCTTGATAGCTATTCCACATTATCTAAGGGACTTTCATAGTTCCTTAGATAATTTTGAATAATCCTAATATTGGGGATGAAAAATATGAAAACGCATTATGAAACTTTAGGTGTCAGTAGAGACGCCACGCAAGCACAAATAAAACTAGCTTACCGAAAACTATCAAAAAAACATCATCCAGACGTGAGCGGTGGAAGCAAAGAATCAGAAAAGATTTTTTTAGAAGTGACAGAGGCATACAAAGTACTGAAGGATCAAGCCTCAAGAGAAGCATATGATGCTCGACTAGATGGAGCTAGTCAAAGTTGGGGCAAGGGACAGACATCAGAAAAACAGTCTTCGCGCCCACAGTCTACTGAAAAAAAGCCAGATTTTAATATGAACAATATTGAAAAAAACTTTGAGCATTTTTTTGGTTTTAATCCTAAAACAAAGGAAACGGGATCAACGCTTAATAAGAATGCAAAGAAAAACCCACTAGATACAACTGATTTATTTGAACGTTTTTTTAGCAAGTAAAACGAAGCCATAGCTAGTATGGAGGAGTGTGATACCATGTATGGTCAAAATTCAATGGATGCATACACTGAAGATGCAAAGAAACAAATGGTTATAAAAATTATCGATATTATTATTGTCATAATCACCTTCTTTTTCATTCTATACGTATTTGTCATGAATCAGGATTTTATTTTAAAAACAATTATTGGACTAATGCTGGGCATACTAGCAATAATTTATGGCTCTATTAAGTATGAAGCTAGAGATAAAAATTACAATGTGACAAACAAGAAAATTCGAAAATTAGTTCTCCTCAATGATCGAGGAGCTGAAATAGATGAATGGGAAATCGGTGATCAAACGTCATTACTTATTGGGAAAAGCTCCGCTGACAATAAGGCAGATATCGATTTAAATGGTACTGAATATGAATCGCTTATCAACTATGAACATGCCGTCTTAAATAATGTTTCAGGAGTATGGTACATAGAGGATATTGATTCGGTAAATGGTGTTGGTATAAAAAAGGCTAGTAAGCGCGTTAAAAACAGAATAAAACACGAAAATCCTTACCCAATAGGTAATGGAGACACAATATACATAGCAAATACACGGATTTTAGTGAAATAGAGACAAGTAAATTCGTAAACATAGACGGGGGATAGCGAAAATGAGTTTGATTAGATGCACAAATGGTCACATGTTTAGTTCCAGAAGACATAGAAATGTATGTCCGTATTGCAACGTAATGGTGGAACAGGAGCAAAGACAAAGTAGTCAGCAAACAGCTGTAGCAGAACTAGATGATAAAACAATGCCGTACCTTGGAGAAATGGATGGCATTGATCCGGTAACAGGATGGCTAGTTTGTATTGAAGGACCTCAAATGGGTCGAGACTATCGAATTTTATCGGAAAAAAACTTTATTGGTAGAGCTGAGGATATGCACATTCGTATTGTTGGAGACAATTCGATTTCTCAACGTAACCATGCAGTGATTGTTTATGATCCTAAAAAAAGGAATTTCTATCTGCTGCCTGGAGATGCATCAGGCTTAGCTTATCTTAACAATGAAGCGGTTTATACGCCCACAGAGCTAGCAGCGTATGATGTGATTCAGTTAGGCGCAAGTATGTTTCTCTTTATTCCCTTATGTGGTGTTCATTTTGAATGGGAAAACAACAACAGTGAGGGATGATGACGGATGGATGAGAAACTACTGCCATACATAATTGCACTTATTTTTATCGTTGTACTCTTTGCGTTATTAATCGTTAGAAACATGCTTGCGCAACAAAATGAAAAAACAAAAATAGCCATCGGAAATGGTCAAACGATTGGCAGACGTGATGAGCAGGATGATTATTTCTCTACAGCAGAAACGAAAGATGGAACAATTGCAGTCCTAGCAGATGGCATCAGTGGTTTAGCAAACGGTAGGATGGCAAGTACAGTTGCTGTCAATACATTTATTGAAGAATTTAAAAAGCTGAGCGGTCTAAATGCCCTAGAAAAATTTTTTAAGGAGGCCGCTTTTGCAAGTAATCATATGATTGTCGAAAATTTAAATGGCTCGAATGGCGGTACTACATTAGTGGCAGCCGTTATTGATGATAACGGATTTCTTCACTGGGGAGCCGTTGGAGATAGTGTCATTACCATTTTTCGAAATGGAGAATTTAAGGCCATCAATCAAAAGCATATTTTTGAATCAGTGTTAACTGAGCGATATATATCTGGTGAAATATCTCAGCTTGAGGTGCAGGAAAATCCTTTGAAAAAGAGACTTATCAATTATTTAGGGTATGAAGGCTTTAAAAATATGGATATTGGAAAAAGTCCGATTCAGCTAAATAGAGGGGATAAAGTATGTCTATTTAGTGATGGCGTCTATGATACTTTAACAGAGGTTGAAATGGAGAAAATTCTCTCTCAGCAAGCTACTCCCTATGATATTGCTCAAGACATGATAAAAGCTGTTGAACAAAAACGCTTAAAAAATCAAGATAATGCAACCATCGTTATTTTAGAAAAAACATGGTAATTATTTTACATGTGTCTGTAAATGAGTCAGTAAATAAGGAGGAGTAATCATGAGAAAGGAAAATAGCAACTTTAAAACAAGCTTTTTATCCGAAGCGGGCTCATTTTTGCAAAATAAAGATTACTTTGCCTATACAGAGCTGGACGATGTAGCCTGCTGGGTAGCTGTAAAAGGGTTAGATTCTGATCAGGAAATAAGTAGTGCAGAGCTTGCTGTAAAGGCAATTTTAGAAAAATTCATGGAAAAGCCATCCATGTCCAGACGGAAAATTAAACAATACTTACAATATGCACAAGATATTCTTCAAGCTCAAAGCTTAAGGGTGAGATTGAAGGCTAGTATTGTCATTGTCGTCTCGGATTACTCAAAGATGATTGTTGCCGTTGCAGGAAATTCGAGATTATATCATTTCCGTAATGGGACGTTAACGTTTAAAAGTACGGATCAAAGCTTAGCGCAAGAGCTAGTGAATGATAGGAACCGTTCGCTTGATATTAGCCAGCACGAGGAAAGAACTAATTTACTAAACTATTTGGGCAAACCAAAAGAGTTCCAGCCTTTTGTTTCAAAGAAAATGAAGTTAATGGATGACGATGTACTAGTGCTTTGTACAGCCGGCTTTTGGGAAGATGTCAATGAAATTGAAATGGCAGATGCGTTGGAAGATGCAAAAGAGCCTGAGAAATACATTGATGTATTAGAAGAGGTATTGTTAAGCAGGCAAAAGAAAGTGGTAAATAATTACACAGTCGCAGCTATATTTGCTAATAAGGTTTATCAGGAAACAAATAAGAAAAAAATGAAATACATCAAAATGATTGTAGCTGCATTAATCCTAGTTTTGGTTGTAGGTGGAGGCACGATTTTTTATCAGGCAAAACAAGCTAAAAAAATGGCTGAATTAACCGTCGAGATGAAAGATCATGAAAAGAGCGGAAACCTTTATTTCAAAGATGGAACTTATGATAAGGCACTGCTGGAATATAGTGAGGGCAGAAATGCTGCTAAAAAATTGAAGGATCCCATACATAGAAATATACTAGCGAGAAAATTAAGAGTTACCGAGCTGATTATCAGTGGAGATAAATCAGCGGAAGAAGGTAAATTTAACGATGCGCTAGAGCAATATGAAAAGGCTAAAAAAGAAGGAAAGCTTATTAAAGACTTTGGGAAAGCAGTAGTTGAACAAAGAATCGCTAATATGGATACCATTGTACAAATTGCTGAAGCTGTGAAAGATGGAGATTTTAGATTTGAGGCAGAAGATTACAATGGGGCTCTTGAAACGTATCAAAAGGCAAGAAAAAAAGCCCTGACAATTGCCTATACTGGCGAACCTGAAATAAAGACAAAAATAGAAGATACAGAGGCTAAAATTGCTGAATTGAAAAAGGCCCAGAAGGAATTAAAGGCTGAAGGCTTAGAAAAAAGCGGAGATCAGAGCTATGCGCGCCAAGAGTTTGGGAAAGCAATTGAATATTATACACTTGCACAGGAAATTTATCAGGAGACAGAGCTGTTGTCGAAGGTTTTAGGTCTTGAGCGAAAGGTTATGAACGCCAATGATAAATTAAATCCGCCTCCTCAAGCACCAGCTGCCGATACAGCGCCACCTGATCAGGCAGCACCGCCAACGAATGAAGGGACAGCTGCTAGTGAGCCATCTAATGCTGAAGTGATGAAAGAGGGAAAATAAATTGATGAAAGAGCTCATGATTGAACGGTTACGCAAAATAGAGGATTTAGAGCAACGTCAACTGCTAAAGGATATTGTAAGTGGCGTTTTTGTAAATTTAATCGACTATCAGGATGACATGAACAAAAAGCTTGAAGACCGCGTATTCAATGAAATAGATGATGCTGAGAATAGGTTTGATATTTATGTGACGATAAGTTCTAGGGAGGATGTTGACCCTATTCATGAATGCTTATTCCCGATGCGACCAGCTGATTTAGAAAGTAAATCAATCAATAAAAAAAAACTGCTTGAATCATTTAAAAATAATGAACCTGCAGTGCTGTTCACCTTATTTTTAGCGTGTGATTCCATGCAAATTCAACAGTTACTTGCTGAGCAGCGACGCTTTAATGGAAGACTAGTAACGACAGAAGGACAAGTAGAGATTAAAGTCAGCCTTACACAAAATACGGACTATTTGCAAGAGATGAACAAGCTGTATCCGCTTTTCCAAATAAACGGCTTACCGTGGAAAACTATTAATCATCCATTCATTTATAAATTTTTTAATGTCAATTTAGAAGATTGCCCACCTTTAAATGAGGATGCTGAAATTACTGAAATAATCGTTGATTTAGAAGAGTATGAGGATAAGAAACGAATGAATATGGTTCCACTATGGAATATTGAACGCCATGAGGTCAAAAATGTCGGGTTTCCCGTCCCTGCTATCGATAAGGTGAATTTTGAACATGTCCTTTCCGTACGTAAAATCGGAAACGAGCATGGCTATCTTGTTGAGGCAGAAGAGGATAATGTTCGTTACGTTAAACGCTCAGACAATGAATTAACAATTGTTTCACCTCAGGATAAGTCAGGGGTTTGGCAGCTAATCAAAATTGCAAAGATGGAAGATGACAAGATCGGGAAATTAAATTACGAGCTTGTATCAAATCGAAGAATCGAGCATTTTATACACAAATTCGCTAACAAGTATACGGCTACCGTTAAAACGAAGGGCGAAATTACTCGTATGATTAACTCCTTTGAGGCAGCTAATCGATTTGAGCTTGTAGATGTCGAAATAGTGGACTCTTTCTCCGGAACAAGCTTTACGCACTCCGCGAACACGTTCTTAACGGAAATGATAGGAGAAAATAATCATAGAAAAACGATGCTATTAAAGTTTAAGGCGAAAGAGGAGAGAAACTTTATCGCAAACGATATTTTAAGCTTCCTCGTATCAGAAGTGCAACGACATTTCTTCGAATATGAATGTGTAGGTGTGTGGCTATGAACTATATTTGGGATTTGCTCATTAAAGCTGAGGATGAAGGACTTTCTAAAAAGGATATTTATTTTCATCTTGCCGAAGCCTATTCACCTTATATGGAACTAAGTCCACAACTATTAAATGCACAGTATGTTGACCAGCACGTTGAAGTAAATCCGTATTATCGTTATTACGGAATTTTTAATGGTCTCTTCCATCCAGATAATTCTGCGGATATTGAGTTTAGGAATTATCTTTTAGATACTGTATTGCACTTTTTAGCTGAAATTGATCGTATGCAGGGCATGAATAAGAGAGAGTTCTATATTCGCTTTATCTTACGTGAAATCGAGGCCGATGTATTTGGTAAATTGGTGCGTGACAATATTCATGCCTTTACGAAAAAGGAGCAAGAAATAGTTGCACTCAACATGCTAAGACTGTACCGGACAGGTGAAGAAATTTACTTATTAAAGGATACGCTGAAAAGGCTCTTTAAAAATTGCATGATTTATGTGAAATCGGAAGACCAGGATGAGCTGCTTTTATACATCCGTCAAAAGCAGACAGAACAGAATGAGCGAAAGGTACAGCTTGTACAAGAAATTTTTCTGCCAATAGGCTTTCATATGGAGGTTTATTGGCAATATCATTTTGGCATTATTGATGCAGAGGAAACGATGAAGCTAGATCGAATAGCTCTTTACTAAATAGGGAAGAGGAGGGATTCCAATGACAACTAAATATTCATATAAGCTGTATGCCAATAAGCGTAATACAGAAAAGAAATATATGACCTATACACGAGTAGAACTAATGGAAATGACAACCTTCCAGCTTAGAAATATTTGCTATAAGGAAAAGCTTGTGACGGGGCTTATTAATACACTGACAAGAGACGAGTTAATCGACAAAATTTTAAGATACCGTGGCTCTGAAGAAAACCCTCTTATTAGAGAAAAAAAGGATGGGGGCTTTGAACGAGTAGAAGCGGCCATGCAAGAGTATTTAAAAACACCTATGTCTGACAATGGTGACATTAAAATTCCTGCCAAAATGAGCTTATATAGCGGAATGAAGATTGATAAACCCGATCAGTATTTCTTGGAAACAGGCGGTTTTCTTGTTGAATCTAACGTACTGCTAGTCAATGAGCAGCTGGAACTTTGCGGCATTCTTAATATCCTTAAAGACGACGAAGTGCCAAATCAATACTATTTCGCTGCTGACCAAGCAATTGGTATTCGGAAGACAAACAATAAAAACTACAGCTTTATTTTTTTAAGAAAGCAAGATTCTGAGTATATCTATAAGACGTACTATCAGGAAACCCCACTTCCGCCAACAAATCTTCATTATTATAAAGTTCCAATACCAGATTTAGAGATGAAACAGCTGGAAACAACGAATGCCATTCTTGCGATTGACTTTGGTACAACAAATACAACGGCTGGTGTTTATTTAGAGAGTGATTATGTGTCCTCTCCTTGCAGTCATGATTTATTAAATGACAGAATCCAGCTTAATAGCATCAATTTTGTGCAATTCCCAGATCCACTTCATCAAAACGAATGGATTGAAGTAGTGCCGACGGTCATGACTGTCGCAGATTGCTCAAATGCAGACCAAGTAGGCTATCACTACGGCTATGAAGCGTTAAAAATGATGAAAAAAAATAGCTATACATCATTGGCTACGAAATTCCAAGGTATTAAGCGATGGGTGAGTAATTATGCCAAGTTGGAAGAAGTGATGGATGCTAACGGGAATACTGCACTTGTTCCACGTAGCCAAATTTTAAGAGAGTTTATGCTTTATATTATTCGAATGGCGGAGCATCAATTTAAATGTCGTTTCAAGCATTTACATATTTCCAGTCCCGTTAAGCTGAAAACACAATTTTTAGATATGTTTCGTGCGATTTTACCCGAATACCAAATCGAAACTGAGCATGCTCTCGATGAAGGGATGTCGGTTCTTTATAATACAATCGCCAATCAAATAGAGAATGATAGTTTTCTCGATGGCAAGGAATATAAAGCGCTAGTGATCGATTGTGGAGGCGGAACAACAGACCTTTCTTCTTGTAAGTTTCGCATAGAGGACGGCCATATTTCTTACAAAATTGATATTCATACTACTTATGAAAATGGAGATACAAATTTTGGTGGTAACAATATTACGTATCGTATTTTCCAATTTATGAAAATCGTTTTTGCCAACTATTATAGTCGAGGAAAAAATGATTATGATATCGATGCATTAATCGATATTCCAGGCAAGGATATTTATCGATATGTCGACGATCATGGCGTAGAAGCGGTGTACGAGCAATTCGAAAAAGCCTTTGTAGATGCTGAAAATATTATTCCTACACGCTTTAAGGAATATGAAAATCGCACACGTGATGAGTACCTACGTGTTCGCAATAATTATTATTTCTTATGGGAAATGGCAGAAGAGATGAAGAAGGAATTTTTCCGCAAAACAGGTATATTAAGAAGTCGTTTTTATGCGGATAGCGATATGCAACACGATAGTGATTTAAATGTAACAGCAGTAGATCGCTGGTGCCTGTCGTTAGTAGAAAACAATCAATTTAAGGAAGTTTATGACTTCCCAAATGTCTTTTTCAACATTAAAGAAATCAATCATCTCATAAAGGCGGATATTTATGATATCGTGCGAGAGTTTTTAGAGGAATTTTATGAGAGTGGCATACTGAGTGACTATTCCATCATTAAATTGACGGGACAATCCTGTAAAATAGACGCATTTCGCGAGGCTTTAAAGGAATTTGTACCAGGACGCAGCATTGAATTTAGACAAAAGGCTGAAAACATCGGTAAAGTGCCAGAGTTAAAACTTGCTTGTTTAAGGGGAGCGCTTCGTTATTTAAATGCCAAGAAAATCGGCATGATTGAAACAGAAGTGACGAACCATGCGCCAGTTGTCCCATATGCTGTCAGTGCCTTTACACATAATCGTCAGGAAAAATTACTGATTAGTAGCTTAGAAAGACTAAATCAAATTCACGGTACGATTTCTCGCCCATGGGGTGTAAAAGAGGTGGAGTTTTTCCTCACAGGCAACGACGATCACTCATCGTTTAAATACACTTACTTAAATCGTCAGGAGGATTATGCACCTGTTCTTTATGAGAATATTGCCATGCACTATCAAGATAAAATTCCGCAAGACGAGACGGATTCCATCACAAATGGAGAAGTGAAGTTCTTTGTCTTTGCAGGCGAAGATAATTGGGGCTTCCATGTAGTTCCGGTAGCAAGAAAAGACGAACAACTGTTTATCGGAAGCAAGGAATTCTTTGCCTTTGAAACCGATTTGTCTGAGCTGGATTTCTTTGATGGATTAAAGTAACACCTTCGTCGGATGGAAAGGGTTTATTAAATGATCAGGTATCGCTGAGAAGTGATCGGGTAGGCCCCGAAAGTGATCAGGTACCCCAGAAAAGTGATCGGGTAAGCTCCGAAAGTGATCAGGTATCCCAGAAAAGTGATCGGGTAGGCCCCGAAAGTGATCAGGTACCCCTGAGAAGTCATTGGATTTCCAGAGGATGTTTACCTAAATATGCGATAACGGCTAGCTGACCTGCATCGGTAAAAACGCCATGTCTTGTGACATTACCGAAATGATCGACATCGTGTCGGCCCTCATGCAGGCCTAAGCACAAAGGCGATTTCGGACGCATTGTTTATCTGCGCGAAAGCAAAGCGACAGCAACAATTATGCCGAGGCATAATTGATCATTGAAAAACAAGAAAAGAGGTGGGTGACAGCTTGTTTGCCAATCAATATCCACATTTTCAAAAGGGCCGCATTTTAAAGCGAGAAATGCTAGAAAATTTGCGAGATTACCCCAGAGAATTTTTAGATTTATATTTTCAAGATTATTCTAATGGCATTATTGCTGGTGCCAATATTATCGTAGCAGATAAAAGCCTCATGATAGCGAAAGGCATTATCAAACATAACGGAAAGCTCTATATGCTACATAGTAGCTACGAGCTTCCTTATGAGGCAACAGGAAGCGAAACGATTCTAAAAGTACGATTTGCTGAAGAAGCAAATGAATTAGATTTTAGAAACTTCACGACAGAAATAGTTCTAGATGATTCATTAGAGCTTGCAAATAATGAGCTAGAGTTGGCGCGCTTTAAATTAAAATCGGGAGCAAAACTGCGTTCGGAGTATATTGATTTTTCCGATTTTGCGACTGAATACAATACGGTTAATTATCTTCACAGTCAGTATGCAGGTTTTCAAAAAAGCACTTACCATCCAATCATTTTGCACTATTTTGCACGAGAGCTGTTAAAAAATCGCCCAGCGAATCCGTACGATATAGCGTTTGCTTTAGAGTGCATAAATCAGGAGCGGGTTCAACGAGATGCAATCGATTTCTATATTTGCAATCGGCTAGAGCTAGACTATCAAACATTTTCTAATAGTCAAATTCATAAATACTTGAACCGTATTTTAGTGGAATCAAAGCGCGGAGGTCGTATGACAGGGCACAGTCAAGGGCGACCAAAGCGCATGATTGTTGACTAGCTGATGGTCTGCTGATGAAGAAATGTTCAAGAACGGACAACGTGAAATAGCTCAAAAGGAAGCGGCTTTATAAGAAAGATAAACACCGTACGAGGAGCATTTCCTAGGGCTTTGTCAATATAGATGAACAGGAAATACCGGTCATTGATTCAGCATGTCATGGAAGGAAAGATTTCGTTTCGAATGCCGAAGCTATTTTCGATCATGTCAGCTGAGTTAGCCTTAATAGGAAAGCAAAAAATGACAAGGCTATTAGATAGAGAAAAAAGAATCGAAACAAAGGAGCGAAAAAAATGAATTTCATGGATGAAGAAGTTATCGAGATGACGAAGCATGCAAGGCAGAAGAAACGAATGGAGAACATCGAAAACCAATTATTAAATACGGATATTGTGAAAGCGATTAAAGATGGTCAGCTCATGATTGAAGATGAAACGATTGAGTTTAAAGAAATGAGTTTTTATGAGGATCAAATCCGGATGTGTATGCCTGCAACCTTTGACGTGATGGAGCCTGAATTAATGGATATTAAATATCCATCCAGTCGTAGACCCGATTATATTTATACAAGCGAAAGTACGTCCATCAATGTCACGCTGAAAATCATGGAACAACAGGTAAAAGAAGAGGAATTAGAAGACTTCACAGAGGCCATGAGGAACATCCTTCAAAAAACGCAGCCAACGACAAAAATGTTGGATTTCGGCATGAATGAAGTGAACGGTCTACAAATTGGTTACTTTGACTTCATTTCGCCAGCACTAGATAACAAGATTTATAATTTAATGTTTTTGTTTATAGTAGGCGAGAATGTGATGATGGGCTCAGTTAATTGTTTGAAAAAAGAGATGGATATTTGGAAGCCAATTGCTTACGGCATGATGGAATCTATCTTTGTTGAAAACAAATTATTAGATGGGGAAGGTGTTGTCGAATGAGTAAGGAAACAGCCTTGACGTATAAAGATATCATCGTGATGCCCTATAATATTCGCGTCAATCAAATCGAAATTACGCAACAAATGAATGAGCATGCTACATTGCATTTAACGGGCGTGATTCCTGATGAACTTGAAGATTCCTACGTATATATGACGGATGCAGAAACGGCTATTGAAGTAGTGCAAATCGGTAGTGGTGGACAAACTATTCCTATTTTTAATGGGCTGGCGTTAGATGTACAAGTGAAATCGGTTTTGGGTACCTATTATTTGGAGGTAAAAGCAGTTTCGCATTCGTATGTGTTAGATGTGAAGAAGAAAAATCAAACTTATCAAAATGCGGGTATGCCCTATAGTGAATTAATTAATGCATGTATTGCCGATCAAAAAGGTGCAGATTTCATGGATTATGCCTCAAAGGGCGCTACTATTGGACGCTTTACGATGCAATATATAGAGACAGATTGGGAGTTTCTTAAACGAATGGCATCAAGATTCCATACAGGTCTGGTGCCAGATACGGTTCACCCAGCCGCAAAGTTTTACTTCGGCGTACCGTTTCAAGCTGGGGGCACGCAGAAAATGGAGGCAATCAATTATCGAGTTAAAAAGGCGATCGGCAATTTCCTTGTGTCCAGTAAAAATCATCTCGACGGTATTACTGATAGTGACTACATGTACTATGAAGTAGAATCGTTCCAACCATTCAAAATAGGTAATGAAGTTACTTTCCAATCCAAAAAATTGTATGTCTATAAAATCTACTCAACTTTAAAAGATGGCTTGTTCAAGCATATTTATACGTTAACACCTCAGAACGGCTTCAGTGTCCACACTACTTATAATCAAGCTATTATTGGTGCCTCCATTCAAGGGAAAGTAATTGATGTAGCAGGGGATAAAATTCGTATTCATGTCGATTTCGACGAGGGTCAAGATAAAGATACAGCGTATTGGTTCCCGTATTCTACGATCTATGCATCAGAAGATAATACAGGATGGTACTTCATGCCAGAGCTATCCGATAACGTTAGAATCTATTTCCCGGGCAATCGTGAGGATGAAGGGATTGCGATTAGTTCCGTATCAAAAGCACCACCACAATCTGGTTCGATGTTAGCAGCGACGAATCCACCTAGTCCAAGCGGTGGTGGAAGTGCCAGTGGCGGAGGAGGAGGTGGAGGTGGATCAAGACCTGCACCACCAGAGGATAGTCGCCAAGACCCAGCGCGGATGGCCGATCCAGATGTCAAAACACTCAGAACGAAGCACGGTAAACAAATTCTACTTGCACCGGATCGGATTGTTATATCTGGTGGAGGATTAATGATTTCGCTTATGGATGATAATGGGATCTCCATCATAAGTGATAAAAATATTACCTTACAAGCAACAGATAAAGTCGCCATCAATGCGAAGCAAATTATGATTAATGCGACCGAGAAAATAGAGATGACTTGTAAAGACAGTTCAATCAAGATGGAAGACAAAATGGAGATTAAAGGAACAGAAGTACGAGCAAATTAGTGAGGATGTGGACGCATGAAACGAGAAGAAGCATTACAGCATTTTATGGATGAATGCGTGTCAGTTCATATCAGCCGATTACAAGAGAAGGTTGATCGACAGTTTCGTCAAGAGAAGGAAGTCTTACTAAAACCAATCATTCACTCGCTTGAACAGCTGTTTGCAACTATTAGAGATCAGCAAGAGCAAGGGAAGTTAGCGCCAGTTGCTTTTATTCATTTTTCACTGCTACGAACATCATTACTAGATAACAAGTGTACGTATTTGCTAGAAGCGTATGGAGAAAAATGGTACTACGACTGGGGAGAATGTACGGTACAGTATGAAGCGGAATGGCTTAGTGAGGCGATTATAGATTTACACAACACGCTTGAAAAAGAAAGAAAACCATATCTCGCTATCCAAGCAGCTGACGTTCGAGGAATTATTCAACAAACTGTGATTCTGTTTCATCAGTATATCATTCAATTGGTACGCTATCTTTTCCGCTATCAACAAGAAAGCGTACCTGAAATAGATTTCCAACGAGCAGCATGTTTGCGATTTCGTGTCGGTGAATATAAAGGATTTAGTGAAGATGTTGCGATGTTCGACGAACGGGAACGGGTGGAACAAAATCTTCTGTCGTGGTTAGGAAAAAATGAGATGGACAAATCATATACGTTTGAAAACTTCTCAAGCCTACCATTACAGCAAAAACTTTTCGACCAAATGGACTTTTCTTATGCGAATTTCAATGGCAGTGACTTAGAAGGGGCTTCCATGAAACAAAGTGTTTGCGTCGGGACTAGTTTTGTAGATTGTAGCTTAGCGAATGTTGACTTTTCATATGCAGCCATTCAAGATGCAGATTTTCGAAACGCCAATTTAGCAGGCGCTAATTTTACACATGCACAGGGAAAAACATTAATGCTTCCTGATAACGAAGTTGCGTGTTATCTAGGCACTGATTTCAGTCATGCGAATTTGGAAAATGCAAAATTTGAGTTTGCGCAAATTGCAGGCGCTAATTTTACAGGTGCCAATTTAAAAGGAGCTACCTTCTTTAAACGCGATCAAGAGAAGTGTCTATTTAGCCCAGACCAGATAAAAGACATTCATTGGATTCATTAACTTGAAATCAATAGAAATGATAGTTGCAGGAGGAAAAGATGGAGTATTTTATTGTTCGGCAAGATCAAAGCATTACAAATCCAATTATTCCTTTCAAGACAGACCTCGATGATAACTTTGTCTGTTCATCTGTATTCGGGGAAGTAATAGAAAAAGAGAATGCGGTATATCTGGATTATTTAGAGAAGCCTCGTAGAATCGTGTCGGATGATTTAAAAGGGTTATTGGTGAAATATGAAGATAACTTAGAATTTACCGCCATTGTCTTTACGGATGTGAAGAAAGGAACACAGCGTGTGCATTGGCTTATGGACATTGTCAAGAAGAACTGTATTTCCGATGACACGATTTATTATCCAGACGGACAAATAAAGGAGCTCGTTATTGACCCTAAAAAGGTGGAGCTAGATTGTATTTTTCAAGTCGACGGCAAAAAGGAATCGTTCACCATCGTCAATCTAGACGTGGCAGAAAGTATGCTACGACGACCATATCTCGGGATTCAGTTGCAGCGAGTAAAACTACAAGGACGATAGATCACTCTAATAAATCATGGCTCATTATCAAAAGTTGTGGATGACATTTGTTAATGCCATTTATATAAGTTGATTGGAGTGGAGACTGGGCGACTCCTTAGGGATTAGCGATGAGGAACGAAGGCTAAAACCATCACATCCTGTGATAACGCCTTCGTGGCCAACATCGTGTTGGCCCGAGACCCTGGAGCAAAGCGAAGCGGCTGATTGGACGCCCTCAGGAAGCTCTGCTCTGCGCGAAAGCGAAGCGACAGCAACAAAGCGCCTAGTCGGAACGGAAATCAACTACACGCTATGATGATAAGCCAAAATCATTCCAAAACACTGTCGTAGTTTAAAACAATGTTCAATCGATACGAAAGGAAGGATATTTAATGGCTCAAGTTGTAGAAAGTTTGGAAACAGAAGGTTCGGAACAGGAGCAATTTAGTTATGTCGTACATGGAGCAATCATTTCTTGTGAGTTTGGTAGCCATCTCAATTATTTAAATTTGCCGCAAGACCATGGCGTTTATATTAAAGAGAAAGCCGTCATGAATGTAGGGGATCGAAACCCTGACAACATCCCAACCTTTGGTGTTTGTTTACAGTTGCAAAAGCCATGTACGCCAACATGTTCCATTGATTGGATGGAAGGCATGGAAAATGTCAATATCGAGGGGAAGCAAGCGTTATTAAGCCGCTGCCATACGCAATGCTCAGCAGGTGGAGGCAAAATAGAAATTATTCATGACGGTCAAGAGGAAGTAGAAATACCGAAACAAGGTTTTTAAAGGTCGAGGTTGTTTGAAAGGAGGTAAGTAATGAAATCGCTAGAAGAAAAGGAAGTACACACGGTTAGTACGTATGAGGATCTTGTGCTTGAATGGCCTTATCCATTAATACATTTAAATAAACTAACCATCAAACATAAGGCCAATGACCATGCGAGGTTGTACTTTACGGGAATGATTGCTGAAGAGCAAGCGCAAAAGTATATTCAGCGGGTCAATCAAACAGATGAAGTAGTAGT